>NZ_CP147917.1:960020-1280027 GCF_039645965.1 Sulfurimonas sp. HSL3-2
TGCAGGAATGGATATTTCAGACGGTATTTTTAGTGATTTGGATAAACTATCATCTGTAAACTCTCTGGGATATGACTTTTTTAAGAAGATATCAAAAGAGATAGGCTGCAGCGGTGAAGAGTACGAGATGCTCGTCTCCTTTGATCCAAGAAAGAGAAAGAGCGTTTTAAGACGTGCGGCACAGACAAGAACACCTGTCACTATCTTTGCGCAGGCAGCAAGAAAAAGATACAAGAACAGATGCAAATCACACCATTTTTAAAAGGCAAATATGAACCGTTTTTATAGCATGAGTCACTCTAGCATTAATTTCATTTTTAAACAGACCGCTAGGGATTTCGTAGTAGATGAGATACCGCTTTATGAGTTTAGCGGTGAGGGCGAACATCTCGTCTTACATGTAAGAAAGAAAAACCTTACGACTTGGGAGATGATCGACAAGATATGTGTACATCTCGGCATAAAAGCAAAAGAGGTCGGCTACGCCGGTCTTAAAGACAAGAATGCGATGACGAAACAGTATATCTCTATCGATAAGAAATATGAAGAGAAGATGGAGAATTTTGAGCATCCGGATATAAAGATACTCTCAAAGACGTATCATAACAACAAAATACGTACAGGGCATCTTAAAGGCAACAGGTTCTTTATTCGTCTGAAAAAAGTCAATCCTACAAATGCCAAAAAGATATCTTTGGCTCTTAAACACATAAAAGAGTACGGATTGCCTAACTTCTTTGGCTATCAGCGTTTCGGTAATGACGGAGATAACTATATACTTGGTGAAAAGGTGGCTCGCGGTCAGGTAAAAGAGCGCAACCCTAAAGTGAAAAAACTGCTGATAAACTCCTACCAGAGTCATCTTTTTAACCTTTGGCTGAGCCGTCGTCTAGAGATAAGTACGCTTGTAAACAGTTTCAGCGCAGAAGAGCTTGAACCTATGCTGAACCTTTCAAAACATACGTTAGAGCAGATGAAAGAGCAGAAACATCCGTTTAAGATGATAGTAGGCGATGTCATAGAACACTATCCTCACGGACGTCTTTTTAACTATGAAGGCGATAAAGAGGATATAAAAAGATTTGAAGAGCGCGGGGTCTCGGTGACGGGGCTTCTATGCGGTAAAAAAGCTTGGCTTGCAAAAGATGAAGCATGGACAATAGAAAAAGATTATAATGAAACCATCTCGGCAGACGGTGCCAGACGTTATGCGTGGATATTCCCCGAAGATGTCGAGGGTGAGTATAAAGAGCAGGAAGCTTGGTATGAGCTTCACTTCACACTGCCGAAGGGTTCATACGCGACCGTATTGATTGAAGAGATTGCAAAAAGGGAGATAAGATCTTGAGTAAACATATAACGAGTTTAATATCACAATATTTTGGAAAGTTCGCATCACACGAGTTTCCTTCATGGTTCCAAAGAATAGTAAACCAGAGTTATGTATCTTTGATGGGACTTGATATGAGCGAGTTTAAAGCACCATCGACATATAAAAGTCTTAACCAGCTTTTTACGCGTCACTTAAGAGAACCGAGACATTTCAGTCTTGACGGAGCCGATCTTATCTCTCCGTGTGATTCTTTTATCTCAGAGTGCGGCGACCTTGATGAGGATTATGCATTACAGATCAAAGGAATGGGCTATAAAACAGATGAGCTTTTAGGAGAGAACTTCAGCGATGAAGAGAAAAAAGCGGTACATAACGGGCAGTTTATAAACTTTTATCTCTCGCCTAAAGATTACCACCGTTACCACATTCCTATGAATCTGAAAGTCTTAAAAGCGGTGCATATCCCGGGGAAACTTTACCCTGTCAATATGCCTTCGCTTAAAAAACGCCTTAACCTCTTTATAGAGAACGAGCGTGTCGTCATCAAATGTGAGACAGTGGATAAAAAGATATTTTACATGGTCCTTGTGGGTGCGCTCAATGTCGGCGTGATGAAAGTCTCTTTTGAGCCTCGCATCAAGACTGACGCGGATGCAGAACAACAAAGCGTTTATGAGTATGAAGACCTTTACCTGAATAAGGGTGATGATTTCGGATGTTTTGAGATGGGTTCGACCATCGTCATCCTTAGTGAAGAAAACATGTTTGACCTGCAGATAAACAGCGGAGAACATGTCCGTTTCGGTCAGACGATCGCCAAATATCTGGATTAAGATAGATGTACGAGTCTATTATTGCAGTCTTAAGTCTTCTTGCCGGAGCTTTGACTGTATGGCTGGTAGGTTTCAGATCACTTAAAAACAGACACGAGAACGAGATCAGTCTTTTAAAAGATGAGTATGAGAAACAGAAAGAGCGTGTTTATGAGCTGAACAACCAAAAAGCGACACTTGAAGAGCGTGTCCGCGGACTGGAGCAAAAAAGTGCAAAGTTCGAACAGCTCTTAGAGGAATACACTCATGCTCAAAGCAGGATAGTACAGCTTGAGACTACGCTTGATAAAGAGCGACAGATGAGCATAGAGAAGCTCAGACTTCTTGAAGAGAACAAAGAGCATATGAAGCTCGAGTTCAAAGAGCTTGCAGATAAGATCCTAGAATCAAACTCCGAAAAATTCTCCACACAAAACAAAGATACCCTAACAAAGATGATAACGCCTATAAAAGAGCAGTTCGATGCTTTTAAAAAGCAGATAGACGATGTCTACATCAAAGAGGCGAAAGACCGCTCTATGCTGCAGTCTGAAATAAAAGCGATCAAAGAGATCAACCATCAGATGAGTCTCGATGCCAAGAACCTTACCCGTGCACTTAAAGGCGAGAGCAAGAAGCAGGGGATCTGGGGCGAGATGATACTCGAGAGTGTCTTGGAGAACTCGGGTCTGCGCGAAGGATATGAGTATGAGCGTGAGGTAAGTTTACAGCATGAGGGCGACGGAAGTCGTTTTCGTCCCGATGTCATAGTGCATCTGCCAGATACTCGGGAGATCATCATCGATGCAAAGACT
Source organism: Sulfurimonas sp. HSL3-2 (assembly GCF_039645965.1). Lineage (GTDB taxonomy): Bacteria > Campylobacterota > Campylobacteria > Campylobacterales > Sulfurimonadaceae > Hydrocurvibacter > Hydrocurvibacter mobilis. The sequence continues at coordinate 962,981 of NZ_CP147917.1, forward strand.
TCGCTTACTGCGTATGAACAGTATATAAACGAGAGTGATGAAGAGCATAAGACCCGTTTTGCTTCCTTACATGTAAGCTCCATGAAAAAACATGTGGATGAACTAAGCGCTAAAGACTACACAAAGTTAAAGGGTGTGGAGACGTTGGACTTTATCTTTATGTTCGTACCTATCGAGAGTGCTTTACTTATGGCGATGGAGTATGATCCTACACTTTTTGACTATGCATTTAAGAAGAGGGTGGTCTTAGTCGGGCCGACAACGCTTATGGTCTCGCTTCGTGCAGTTGAGAACACTTGGAAGTATGAGCATCAGCAGAGAAACGCACAGGAGATAGCAAAACGCGCAGGTCTGCTTTTTGACAAGTTTGTCGGTTTTGTGGAAAGTGTCGAGAAACTCGGCAAGCAGATAGAAACCGTTCAGCGAACATATAACGAGACGTATAACAAACTCCATATGGGTTCAGGCAGCATAACGACTCAGTTTCAAAAGCTTGAAAAGCTTGGAGCGGCTGCAAGTAAAAGTATTCCTGAACATATAGTAAGACAGATAGAAGAGTAAAGATTTTATTTTACAGGTCGTAAAAGATGGATAGACTGATAGAGTATTTTATTAAAAGCAAACATCTAAGCTATGTGCTGCTTATCTTTTTGGCGTATCTCGGTTATAACGCGTATGTAAAGATCCCAAAAGAGATGTTTCCAACAGTCGTACTCGACAAGATAAGCATCAGTGGAAAGTATGCCGGTGCCAGTGCTACGAACATGGATAAGATGGCCGTGCGCGATATAGAAGATGAGATAAGTAATCTCAACGGTATCGATAAGACCGAGACGACGATCATTCCCGGTTCTTTTACGATCATCCTGACACTTAATGAACATGCAGATAAGATCAATCTGCTCAATAAAGTAAAAGATGCCATCTCGGTATCGAGACAGTTCCTTCCCTCTGATATGAACGAGCCTGTCGCAAAACTTTTAGATAAGAGCAAGTCTCTTATAAAACTCTCCGTCTCTTCGACAAAACTCTCAAAAAGCGAGCTGATACCAATAGCGCAGGATATCAAGACTAAGCTTTCAAGAGTAAAAAACATCAGTGAGATCTCTATAAGAGGGGATGCCGATCAGGAACTCTCTATCAGGCTCAACACCAATGCGATACTGACATACGGTCTGAGCCACGCCGATGTAATAAACGCCATCTCGAATCTTTCCTATATCTTTCCGATCGGAAACATTGAAGATCGCGGGAACTTCGTATTTATCTCCACGGTCAACGGCAAAAATTCAAAGCAGGACTATAAAGACGCGATACTCAAAGTCGGTGATAAGTTCGTAAGACTTGGAGATATCGCCGATGTGGATATCTACTATCCACAGACCAATACGCTTTCATCTTTTAACGGCAACCAGACCCTCACGCTTGTTATAGATAAAGCGGAAGAGGGCGATTCTATTCAGCTTTCAAAGCAGCTTCGAGCGTATGTCAAAAAGCTGGAAAAGAACTACAAAGACGTGATATTCAACTTCTATCAGGATAGCTCAAAACCGATCAAAAGCCGTCTTGACACCGTCGTATCAAATATGATGTTCGGGCTTATTCTGGTATTTATATCGATGTATATATTTATCAACCTTAGGATCGCGATCATCGTCGCAGTGGGGATTCCTTTCTCTTTTATCATCGGGCTTTTATTTATCTACTATATGGGCTATTCTATCAATATCGTCTCACTTTTGGGTGCGCTTATCGTCATCGGTATCGTAGTCGACGATGCCATAGTCGTGAGTGAGAATATCCAGCGCCATATTGACGAGGGGATGGATAACCATAAAGCGGCACTTTACGGTGTCAAAGAGATGATGCTGCCTGTGACTTTGGCTACGGTTACGACGGTCGTGGCATTTCTGCCGATGTTTATGATGACGGGAGAGATAGCGCTCTTTTTGATCTTAGTGCCAATAGTAGTCGTTATGATCCTTTTTGGTTCGCTGATCGAGAGTTTTTTCTTTCTGCCTCTGCATGCTCAGGAGTTTTTGAGAAAAAGCAATAACTTTTTTGACTGGACGGGGTTTCAAGACCTGTATGAAAGAGTCCTGCATAAGTTCATAAAGTATAAAAAGAGCTCACTGCTTCTATTTTTGATACTGATCCCGCTTTTGACGGTCATTACGGCAAAGTCGATGAAGTTTCAGTTCTTTCCGAACTTTGACGGTAACAATCTTTATATATCAGGCAAACTGAGTGTCGATACACCTATAGAAGACACGTTTAAAATTGCAAGAGAGATAGAGCTTGAGATGATGAAGCATAAAGAGGAGTTCTCTTTAAAATCGATCTCTGCGACAAGCGGATACAGAAGAAGCCTTTCAGGCGAGACGGAACACTCTAACAATGTGTTTTACATAACGATGGAACTTTATGACAGGGAAGATACGAACTGGATAAACAAGTATGTAAATCCTCTGCTGAACTTCAGTTTTGATTTTAACGATCCCGATAAAAGAAGAGAAAAACGTACTTTTGAACTCTCTCCTTTGGCAAAAAAGATCATCGAACCTTACAAAGCCAAGTATCATATGCTCGATCTTGGTGTGACGGAGGATAAACCCGGGATCATCAGAAGCGATATACAGATCAACCTCTCAGGTGTAAACGATGTGGAGCTTGAAGACTCTATAAAAAAACTTGAAAAACAGTTGGCGAGCATAGACGGGGTGCTGAACTACAGCGATAATATCCGCTACGGGAAGATGGAGTACAAGATCAAGATCAATCCTTATGGAGAGAGTCTGGGACTCAGCGAGGCGTCTATTGCAAGACTGCTTAGTGACTACTTCTTGGAAAAACGCCAGACAAGTACCTTTAACGACCGCGGTGTTATGGAGATAAAGACGGAGGATATGGACAAGGACAAGACAAAGACCCTGCTTGATTTTGATATCCCTCTAGGTGACGGCCGTTATGTCAAGCTTCTGCAGGTTGCGGATATCGTCAAGATACGTGATTACGAGAAGATAGATAAACTCAACGGCAATATCGTAAAAACAGTCTTTGCAAACGTCGATAAAAGACGCATTACGCCTCAAGAGGCCTTAGATCAGCTGCAGTCTACACTCGATGCCATATCAAATTCAGGTATCGAGGTCAGTCTGTTAGGAGAGAAAGAGAAGAGCTCACAGCTTAAAAGTGATATGAAAAGAGCGGTCTTACTGGCACTTTTCTTGATTTTGATAACATTGTTATTGATATTTCCGAAGATAAAATACGCGCTTATGGTTATGAGTGTTATACCTCTTTCCGTCTTAGGTGCACTGATCGGACACAAGCTGCTGGGGATCAACTTGACGATGCCTTCTATCATCGGTATATTGGGACTTGCGGGTGTCGTCATAAATGACGGGATCATCATGCTTGACTTCCTGCACGGTACGCATCAGACAGATCAGTTTTACAAACGTGCAAAACTGAGACTGCGCCCGATCGTTATCACATCGGTCACGACCTTTTTAGGTCTCTTTACTCTGATATTTTACGCAACGGGTCAAGCCGTTATATTGCAGCCTATAGCGATCTCTATTGGTTTTGGACTTATCTGGGGAACTTTTTTAAATCTTTTATATCTGCCGACGCTGTATGCGTTGATAAACGGTATAAAAGCGAGTAGGGATGAATAGAAATTTAAGTGGAGCGGGTGAAGGGACTCGAACCCTCGACCCTCAGCTTGGAAGGCTGACGCTCTAGCCAACTGAGCTACGCCCGCTTACTTTTGTTGTTTTTATGTTTGTTGGATGGGGTAGAGGGATTCGAACCCCCGAATGTTGGTACCAAAAACCAATGCCTTACCGCTTGGCGATACCCCAATATTTGAGTAGAAAGTTAATTTTTAAAATAAAAGTTGGTTGCGGAAATAGGATTTGAACCTATGACCTTCGGGTTATGAGCCCGACGAGCTACCGAACTGCTCTATTCCGCGGTGTTTTATGGATGGGGTAGAGGGATTCGAACCCCCGAATGTTGGTACCAAAAACCAATGCCTTACCGCTTGGCGATACCCCAATATAATAATAAAAAAAATAACTTTTGGTTGCGGAAACAGGATTTGAACCTATGACCTTCGGGTTATGAGCCCGACGAGCTACCGAACTGCTCTATTCCGCGGTGTTTACGACTACTCCAACCTGTTGTTGGGCCGAAATTATATGAAAATAATACTCTTTTGTCAAGGCCTTTTTACGTTTATAATGCTTTTTAGTTAACTTTGAATATAATGCCGAATATAATTTACATGTAAAGAAGAGTTTATGACACCTATTGATAGAGTTTTACAAGCCATAGAAGATATAAAAAAAGGGAAGATGGTCATCATGGTCGATGATGAAGATAGAGAAAACGAGGGTGACCTGGTTTATGCATCTGTATTTTCTACGCCTGAACACGTTAACTTTATGGCGACTCGTGCAAGAGGACTTATCTGTGTCGCTATAAATAAAGAGATAGCGGCAAGACTTAATCTCAATCCGATGGTCAGTTCAAACACATCAACGCATGAGACGGCATTTACAGTCTCTGTTGATGCAGCTGCTGCAAAAACGGGTATCTCTGCCAGTGAAAGAGATATGGCGATCAGAATACTTGCAAACCCGATAAGTCATGAAACCGATCTTGTCAGACCGGGACACATCTTCCCGTTGATAGCTAAAGACGGCGGGACTTTGATACGTACGGGGCATACAGAGGGTTCTGTAGACTTATGCCGTCTTTCGGGACTGAGCGAGAGTGCAGTTATCTGTGAGATCATTAAAGATGACGGTACGATGGCTCGTCGTGACGATCTGGATATCTTTGCAAAAGAGAACGAACTGAATATCGTATATATTTCCGATATCGTCGAATACAGACTTGCAAATGAGATCCTTGTGACAAAACAGGAAGAAGAAACGATAGAGTTTTTCGGTGTAAAAGTGAAGAAATACGCATTTTTAGATCATAATAAGATAGAACACACTGCTATCGTGTTTCATAGCGTCGGTTCTGTTTCAAATGTTAAAGTCCATAACGTAGTACCGGATATCGATCTCTTTTTAAATCAGCCGAAATACAATCATCTTGTGGATTCTATCGAGTATCTAAAACAAAACAGCGGTGTATTGATATTTATAAATAAACCGACTCATGAAGAGGATTCTTCGATGAAAGAGTACGGAATAGGGGCTCAGATACTGAAGTCACTCGGTGTGAAGAGTATGAACCTTATAACAGGTTCAAAACAAAAAGAGCTTGTAGGGCTTAGCGGTTTTGGGCTTGATATAAACGAGATGGTTCATCTGTAGGAATGAAGTAACTCTCGTTATATTTGCTCGCCGGATTCCAAAACATCCATCCGCTTGTGTTCGCATCGGCACAAGCTTTTATCTGCTCTTGAATCTCCGCTTTTTTATAATGTCTTCTATCATATGCATAGTCTTTAAAGGCTTGCAGCCAAGGACGTACGCGTATTGGGTCTATATCGCAGTGGATATGCTTGACACTTCTGTAGATCGTCTCATACGGTTCTGCTGCAGGGTTGTCAAATCCGAACGATCCTGCCGCAAAACCTGAAGGATAAAGCATAGGTGCAAGGTAGTCTGCATACTGTGCCAGTGATTTTATCGTATGGCCGATGTTCGTGTCATCATCTGCCCAGCATACGTTTCCGTAAGTGTCTACAGATACAAATACCCCGTAAGGACGCAGTTTTTTCTGTGCATCTTCTATAAAGTTGCCTATTGCCTGTACACGGTTCTTTTGATTATTTTGTTTGCTAAACTGTAAAGATAGCTTAGCAGGGAACCTGACATAATCAAAGTTTATCTCGTCAAATCCGCGTTTTGCTGCATCTGCCGCGATGGAAAGGACATAGTCGTATGACTTAGACATGTAGGGATCGACCCAGGCCATCTTCTCACGGTTTCTCCATACTGTGCCGTTTTTATCTTTTAAGGCGAATTGAGGGTAGTTCTTCGCACGCAGTTCATCTTTGAAGACTACGACTCTGGCGATCATATAGACATTCTTTTTCTTCATAAGCTGCATAAACTTATCGATATCTTTGATCGTTCTGTGTCTCCATGCATCTATATCATTTGCTTTGGTGTAGTCTGTTTTGTAAGATGTCCATCCAAACTCGTTTTTGACATCGACAACGACAGCATTGATCTGTTTGTCATCGATCATCTTCATGATCCTCTTAAGTGTTTTAGACTTGATGTTCGCTCCCCAAAAAGAGAGGTAAAGTGCTTTTATATGAATAGGTTCTATATAAAGTCTTGAAGTGTTGGCATCGGATTTAAAACTATATGGTCTGTAGCCGTACGCTTTTACATGTACAAGTGTCTCGTTCGTTTCGAGGCTGAAACGGCCGTTTTTATCGCTTACGACCTCGTTCTTTAGGTCAAATATCTTAGCGCCGGCAATCGGCAGCGTAGTGTTTTTATCGAGGAGTATTCCATTTATAGAAGCAAGTAGAAAAGTCGGTATCAGGAAAAAAAGTATCTTTAGCATATATAATCTCATAACGGTTTAAATTTGATGCGGGATTATATCTGAAAAAAAAGGAAAATTTGTTAATAATGGACTACTATTCTTCATTTCTTATCTTTTTGTTAGAAGTGGGCTTTTTAGGCTTATTTCTTTTTATTATCTATGCAGTGTATGACCGATATAGACTAAAAAAGATCGCTGAAACACCTTTTAGTAAAGAGTATGAAGATGTTCTCAAAAAGACGCCTCATTATGCAAGGCTAAGTGAGGAAGATAAGCAAAAGATCCAACGGTCGGTGATGCTTTTTATAAATACAAAAGAGTTTGTCGGTGTACGTATGAGTATCACTACCGAGATAAAACTGATCATCGCTTTTTATGCATGTTTACTGCTTTTACATGTAAGCGAAGAGAACTGTTATGAGAACTTAAAGACGATCATCGTTTACCCTAACACCATCATAACAAAAGAGATAAAATCAAATGGCGGAGTCTATACGAACGAGAAGTTTTTTCTAGAGGGACAATCTGTCAACGACACGGTGATAATCAGCTGGCATGAAGCTAAAAAAGAGGCTTATCATCTGCATCGTAACAATGTCATCATCCATGAATTCGCCCATGAGATAGACTTTATGGATGGAGAGATAGACGGAGTGCCGCCTCTTGAAAAGTCAAAATATGGTTCATGGGCACATATATTAGGAAAAAATTTCGATGCTTTAAGCAAAGTGGCAATAAAAAACAGGGACTGGGGGAAATACAAGATACTCGGCAGATATGCCGCAACAAACGAGGCAGAGTTTTTCGCGGTACTCACCGAGTTGTATTTTGAGAAGCCAAATTCATTAAAACAGAACTTTCCCGATCTCTATAATGAGCTTCATAAGTTTTACAAGATAGAGTTCTTAGAGTAATATCTTTTTACTCTCCTGTTTCGCCAAAAAAGCTAAACGCTACATATACAGCGGCAAACACTGCAATCACCACTCCCCATTCAAAATAGTCCAGTTCCATTTTAAGCCCCTTATATCAGGTTACCTGACGTTTAAAAAGTATTTCAAACTTGTATCTGCCCACACCTTACTAAGGTCAAGATGTTTTTTTATAGAGTTATATACTATCTCAAAATCTTTATTTTTAGCTGATTGTTCTGCTATAACTTCTTGAAGACCTCTTTTCCCGGCTTCGTTCACTTCATCAGGAAATTTTAGAAGTTCGACTCCTAATGACTTGAGTTTCTCGAGTGCATGGATGTTCTCATAATGAAATTCTGACGTCATTGAAGAGTTCAGATCACTTGATGCGAGATCAATGATCGCTTTATGTTCGTCAGCTAACTTGTTCCAAGACTGTTTGTTAAACGTCAGTTCTAGTATCGAACCCGGTTCATGCCAGCCTGAATAGTAGTATGGAGCGACTTTATAAAATCCCATCTTCATATCAAGTGCAGGTCCGACCCATTCTGTCGCATCGATAACACCGCGTTCAAGTGATGTGTAAATCTCTCCCGCAGGCAGTAAAATAGGATTTACTCCCATTTTCGAGAATACCTCTCCTCCGAGTCCCGGAATCCTCATCTTTAATCCCTGCATGTCTGCAAGCGAGTTAATCTTCTTTCTAAACCATCCGCCCATTTGGATGTTTGTGTTCCCGCCTAAAAGCGGGTAGAGATTGTACTTATCGTACTTTTCTCTCCAAAGTTCGAGTCCTCCGCCAAAAAGCATCCAGGAGTTTATCTCTTCTGCCGTAAATCCAAAAGGGATACCGCTAAAGAGTGAGAACGAACTGTTTTTACCTTTCCAGTAGTATGGACCTGAGTGAAATGCGTCTATCTGTCCGTTACTTGCTGCATCAAAAACTGCCAGGGCAGGGACTAACGTATTTTTTGGGAAAAGCTTTATTTCTAAAGAACCGCCGCTGGCATCTTTTACTTTTTGTGCAAATCTCTCGACTCCCGTTCCCATGATAGGAAAGTGGGCAGGCCAGCTTGTAGCAAGCGTGATAACACTCTTTTTATTTTTATTTACATTGACTCTTTTTACATCGTCATCAGAGCTTTTTTTCGGATGTTTTGAGTAATCTATCGCAACGTGATTGCCTTCATTACATCCTGTCAGTGCGACAGCTGTCGCTGCACTCAGACTTGCTGTTATAAAATCTCTTCTGTCCATATTTTTATTACCTCTGTTAAAAGTCTAAAGTGAGTTGTCTCTGTTTTTTTACAAAAAAACTTTTTTCTAGCAAACTCTTGTTCTGCTCAGCAATAAGAGCAAAATGAAAATCGACATCTCTTAATATATCGATTATATCAAGTTGGGTGTTATATGTATATATATTCTGCAAATTTTGCATATTCTTTTTTTTGACTGCAGGGATGATATAGATCAGCTTGGCCCAGTTCGCCTGTGTCTGTAAAAACTCCATTTGAGACTCTATAAGTTCAAAGCTAGGTTCAAATATCAGAACTTTATCACTTGTCCCGAACTCTTTTGCTTCAAAGTTTTTGTTTGTAAAGACCGCTTCAAAGTGGTTTATACTGCTAAAAGAGGTAATCCTGAAGTTTATTTTCTCTGTTTTAAACATATACAGCAGTATCTCTAAGTAAGGTATGAAAAACGGTGATAAAAGCTGTCTTTCATAGTAGTTATCATCATAGATAAAGGAGGTCTCAAAAAGAGTCTGTTCTATGATGTTTATCTTTGAAGTGGCCATTTTAGGCATGCTTTTTGGATGTATAAAGATCTCTTTACATGTAAGACGCGGAGTAAAGAGTACAACCGAGTTTTCATCTATCTCCCACAGCTCTTTAAAAGTATCATAGATATCGCCGTTTAAGATATGCAGCGTAGAATCCGTCATGATCTGTAACGCGAGTTTTAATGTTATCTCATCACACTCATAAGCGGTGATGTTCTTATCTAATATATGAAATCTGAGTATGCGGGAAAGTGCAGTGGCGACATCGTCGACTTTGATCCACGCTATCTCGTTGTCTGTTATCTGTGTCGGAGCATCAAAGATAATGCCGTACGCACCGTTTAAGATGGCAAGCTCTATCTCATCGCTGTTTTTAGCGATAAAGAGAGAACCTCTTTTGAGGTTTTTCGCTTCATAAGATATACCGCTAAAAGAGGTTACATATGGAGTGTTTAGAAGAGTCGCATTAGTTAATGCTATAACGTTTTCTAATCTCATCCAATCGGCGTGCCCACTTTTTTAGGAGCTTCAGGACGGATCAGTGACAGACCGTTTTCATCCTTCGCAGCTAAAAGCATCCCCTCTGAAAGCAGACCCATAAGTTTTGCAGGTTTTAGGTTCGCGACCACACATACTTGAGTATTTACTAGGTCTTCCGGAGCATAGAACTCTCTGATCCCTGCTACTACCTGACGAGGAGTCTCTTCTCCTAGATCTACTTTTAAGAGTAAAAGTTTTTTACTTTTTGGAACTTCCGAAGCCTCTAGGATAGTTCCGATCTTTAAAGATGTCTCAAAGAACTGCCCGATCTCTATAAGGTTATCGCTTTGTACAGTCGTCTCCTGTTTAGCTTCCATCTTCTTAGGTTCAGGTTTCGGTTCCTCTTGTGGCACAAGAGCTTTTGGAGCCTCTTGCATCAACGGTTCTTCTACACGTGGGAAAAGAGGCGGAACTTGTTTGATGACAAACGGTTTTAAGAGTGCTTTGTCTGCAACGATATCTCTGTAAGAGTCGGCATCAATAGTAAATCCTAAAGCATCTGCAATAGTCGCAGTCGTATTTGGCATAACAGGGTGAAGTGCTACCGAAGCTTTTGCAAGGATATTTGCGACAAGTGCGACAGTCGCTAACGCTTCATCTTTTTTGTCCTCTTTCATCTTGACCCATGGAGCATGTTCCTCTATGGCTTTATTACCGATGCTGAAAAGTTTCCATAGCTCTTCAAGATATCTGTGTGGCTGAAGATTGTCTATATATGTATTTAATGAATCAAGTACGCTGTTCGCCTCATCGATCTCTTTTGAATGGTATTTGATAACGTCGACACTGTCGATATGAAACTCTGAGTATTTACCGCTCATACCTATGATACGGTTTAAAAGATTCCCAAGATCGTTACTAAGATCAGAGTTGATACGGTCGATGAATGCACGCTGAGAAAAATCGCCGTCTTGTCCGAAAGGGACTTCTCTAAGCATGAAGTATCTAAAGTTTTCAAGCCCGTAAGCTTCGCTTACCTCTTTTGGAGATACGACGTTGCCTTTAGATTTACTCATCTTTTCACCGTCGCGCGTCCACCAGCCGTGAGCACCGATGTGTTTAGGAAGAGGCATATCAAGACTCATTAAAAATGCAGGCCAGTAGATAGCATGAAAACGTAAGATATCTTTTCCTACTAGATGGATATCTGCAGGCCAGTACTTCATGTTTTTCTCATCCGTACCGTAACCAAGAGCCGTGACATAGTTTAAAAGAGCGTCTAGCCATACATACATAACATGTTTCTCGTCGTTTAAAGACTCAGGCAGTTTTACACCCCAGTTAAAACTTGTACGAGTTACAGAAAGATCATTCAGACCGTTTTTAACGAAGTTGATGACCTCGTTTCTTTTTGAACGTGGAAGGATGAAATCGGGATAGTTTTCATAGTGTTCTAAAAGCTGTTTCTCATACTTTGAAAGTTTAAAAAAGTAGCTTTCCTCTTTTACGATGCTTGTCGCACGCCCGCAATCGGGACAGAACTCACCGTCTAAAAGCTGAGTCTCAGGGAAGAATGCCTCACAGCTTACACAGTAGTGTCCTTCGTACTCGCCTTTATAGATATCGCCTTTTGCATGCATCGTTTCAAAAGCTTTTTGGACACCCTGCATATGGTCGGCATCCGTCGTTCTGATGAATTTGTCATAGCTGATGCCGAACTCGTCCCACAGGTTTTTAAACAGAGCGCTTATCTCGTCGGCAAACTCTTTCGTGGATTTACCGTTTTTCTTAGCGGACTCCTCTATCTTTTGACCGTGTTCGTCCGTTCCTGTTAAAAAGAAGACATCATCACCTTTTAGTCTTCCGTATCTTGCAAGCGTATCAGCTATAAACGTCGTGTAAGCATGACCTATGTGAGCTTCACCGTTAACATAGTATATCGGTGTCGTTATGTAGTTTTTCATAAAATCCCTATCCCTAATTAAAATTCAAATCCACCGGTTTCGCCTTTTGACATCGAGTCGTAAACCGCTGATATATATCTGTTTCTAAGCTCGCAACCAATGTATTGCTCACATTTGCTACAAGTCTCTAGTTGTTTTTGATCCTGACACTGTCTGACCTGTACGATCATCTCGTCAAGACGTTTTTCAAAAATATCATTTGCCTGCGTAGACATCTTTTACTCTTGATATTTCATACTTTGAACCAAAAAAACATGGTGAAGTATCGTGTACATGCGCACATTTTAGGGTTAAAAGATCATTCGCTCCGTCGATAGCATCGCCACCCGCTTTTTGATAGATGAATGCAAATGGAAACACTTCAAAAAGCTTACGAAGTTTACCGTCTGGCTTGTCAGAAGTCCCAGGATATGAGAAAAGCCCGCCGCCTTTAAGAAGTATCTGATGAAGATCTGGAACCATTCCGCCTGAGTAGCGAAGTCTGTACCCCTCTTTGAAAAACGAGTCGACCATCTCTTTATGATACGGCTGCCAGTTTTGCTGTGTACCGCCCGGAGCGTTTAGTTTGCCTTTTTCACCTAAATGGATCTCTTTTACAAACTCGAAATCACCTGCTTGAAGAAGATAGAGTTTGACTTTGTTCTCTGCAAATACCATCTCGACACGCGGGCCGTAGACTACATAGCATGATGCTACCATGTTCTTAGCATCAAATCCGCCTTTGTATATCCCAAAGATAGAGCCGACGCTTAGGTTGACGTCGATAAGTGATGAACCGTCAAGAGGATCATATGCTATATAATAGGGCGCATCGTCACGAAATTTCATCGCATCCTCTTTCTCTTCACTTGCAATAGTGTTTACAGAAAGTACGGAACTGAACTCCTCTTCGATGATCATGTCGCATTTGATATCTAGCTGAAGCTGTGTCTCACCCGAACTGTTTTCAGACTGAGAATACCCGATGTCTTTTACGTCTATAGCCTCTTTAATACGTTTCGCACTTCTTTGTATCGCGTCAAATATATCTCTCAATTAAACTTCCTTTGCATTTTTATATATCCACTCTATGACTTGATCGACATCGTTAAGATCCAACATGTCGACATCAGCCGGAATAGCGTATTTTTCCATATCTACACTCTCATCTACGGCCAGTGCGTTCATGTAGTTAAAATAACTCTCGTCGACAGAGTTTCTAAAGACACTTATACGAGGCAGAGGAAGATTTTTAAGACCCTCTACCAGTAAAATATCGAACTTGTCAAAGATCCTTATCATCTCGTCGAGTTCATTGTGTCTGTGTGAGAAATAAGTCGTACGATTAGGAGAGGTTACTATCACCTCTGCTCCTGTATCGGCAAATTTGTAACTGTCTTTGCCTTCGACATCAAATCGGGCTTTATCTTTTGGATCGTGTTTTATGATCGCGACCTCTTTGTTGTGCTCATGGATAAGCTTTCTTGCCACTTTTAAGATAAGTGTAGTCTTACCGCTGTTTGATGGACCTGTAAATGCGACTGCTATTCTTTTATTCATGGAGAGATTATACTTAATACTCATTAAAAAGTTGTTTAAGATATAATTACGTATTCAAAAATTAGTAGGTTTTATATGCGTATTGCTTTTCATCTCGGTATTATCTTTATTTTTATCTTTCTATTTTCAGGTTGTGCCCGCACAAATGCTTTTTCAAGATTTGATTTCAATGAGATAAAAGAGCGTGCGACTTCAAGTCTGAGAACATCAAAGATCGCCAAGAAAGATGAGATATACGGAGTGATCTCAAGTATATATTTAAATGAGGTCATTCCAAAAAAATATAACGGGATGGAATACTTCTATGTCACGATATATACAAAAGACCGTGCCAAACTTTATGATCCAAATATCTTGGATGAAAGAAGCTTGATATTACTGCTAAACGGGAAACTTCCGGTAAAGATAAAGAGGATGGACGGCGACAATATGTTTAAAGGACTGATCCCGTTAAACAACGACTGGAACAGTTATTATTTAGTGGCGTTTGAAGAGCAGAAAAGCGAAAAACTGTCGCTTATTTTGAAAAGCGGTTCTTCTGATTCTCAGCCTTTAACGTATCAAAAAGATGAACAATAGAGATATTGTCGCCCATTATCTTTTTATACATCACATAGTTTGCCAAGACTTTTTTCCCATACTCGCGGCTCTCCACATTCGACATCGTATCCATACTTAAAAACGGTTCATATTTTTTATCCGTAAACTTTCCTGATCTTATATATTTTTTTACAAAACCGAGACCCGCATTGTATGCGTAAGCTTTTAAAAGAGGGTTGTCTAACTGTGTATCAAGCCATTTTAGATGTTTTGCCGCGTAAGAGATATTGTTTTTCGGTTCAAACATATCGCTGTAACTTGTGATCTTGTTCGGCATCGAGTGTTTGAGACTGTCGACTAAAAAAGGCATTAGCTGCATCAGTCCAAGCGCGTATGAAGATGATATGGCAGATGGTATGAAATGGCTCTCTTGACGCATTAACGCATACATAAATGCACGGTCGTCTTTAGACATATGGTCGGTCTGTTCAGTATACGGCATGATATAACCGTGCATCTTGTAGGAATAAGCTCGTTCAAGCATAAAAGCTTTGATCGGTAAAAGGTTTTGTTTACTGTAGTGGTCTGCCATCTTAAAAAGATTTTGTCTTGGAGCTTTTTTAATGATGTTTCTAATATCCAGCCAAACAAAAGGATCTGTAATATCCTTATCTTCAGGTACATCTATGAGTGATGACTGTTTCCCCGTAAAGTAGTTTTGTACATCCATATGCAAGACCTCTTTTGCATAAAGGATATATACATTTATATCCATGCTTAAAGAGATCTGCTTAAGGTATCTCTTCTCGTCTGTTATGAGGTATTTCCAAAATATTGCTTTATCTCTGTCTATGCGCAGATGCGCTTTGTTAAATGAGAGATCAAGGTACTTTAATGCTTCTTTTTTATCATGATGCTTAAGATAGTTCATCGCAAGCATAAAATTAGCACCTGAAGTGAGTTTTTCGCCATCAAGCAGCATAAGTGATTTTTGCAGTTTGTCCATCGAGTCGTTCATGACTACGAGGTCTATCAACCTTGATATTTTCCAGGACTTAGATATATGATCCATAAACTTTTTACTGTATACACGGTTGAAATTCGTCTCTCTAAATTTTTTACCGGTATCGATCATAACAGTCAGTACCTGTGAAGGTGTGTAGTTTAAAAGAGTCTTTTCATTCATGTCCGAACTCATGATCTCAAGATAGCTCTTTGTACTTTTTACAAAGACTCTGTTAACGAGTTTTTTTCGCTGAGACTTTGTAAAATATGTTGCTTTTGCAGGAGAGATGGCTATCTGCAAGCAGTTGTCATCACTGGTCTTTAGAAGTTCATCGATTTTTAAAGTCATACATCTTGCTACATATTTTATATCTTCGGAGTCACTTTTTTTTGCATAGGTCAAAAATAGTTTTGTATCGACGTTGTGTACTTGATCAAAGGCAGCATCTGCTTCTTTTGGAGTGATATCCTGTTTTAAAAATTGCCAGATAAGAAAGTTTTTTGCGCGTGAAGGGGGCTTTGAACTTATCTGCTCAAGAGTGATCTGAGCAGAAAGCAGGGTGCTAAGAAGCAGGATCCAGAGTTTCATTTAGTAGAACAGACTTCTTATAAGCGCCTGAATAAGAACGATTACGATCTGAAGTGCGATCACGATGATCAGCGGTGCAAGATCGATGCCGTTAAATACGGTAGGAATATAGCGTCTTGTAAGCTTATATGCCGGCTCTGTCAGACGGTATAAGATCTGTACGATCGGATTGTTCGGATCAGGATTGACCCAAGTCAGGATAGCAGCGATGATGACTACCCAGATATAAAGGTTTACAAGACCTACTAAAATACCGCCGAGTCCTATGACAAGTTCACTCATTTTACGATCTCCTTAATATAGTTTTTAAGGTACGGGTAAAGATCAGAAAGTTCCGGACCGTGTTCTGCACCTGTCAGCAGCAGACGAAGTGGCTTGAAAAAGTTTTTGCCCTTTAGCCCTGTTTGCTCTATGATGTAAGATTTAAACGCATCGAACTCTTCGAAATAAGGAGCATTTTTTACGACCTCAATGATCTTTTGTGCAGCTTCTTCAAACTCTTCTGGGATCTCTTTTTCAGCAAAGATAGGTGAGATCTTTTCTCTTAATTCTTTGAGTGTACTTATCTCATCAAGAAAGATCTTTGCTACTTTACCGATATCATCATCTGCAAATCCGACGTAACGTGAAAGCTCTTTTGCGTCCAGCATCTTCAGGTGTTCGCGGTTGATAAATTTTAGTTTTGTCATATCAAAACGGGCAGGGGCTTTTGATATAGAGTTTATGTCAAACCACTCTATAGCCTCAGCTAACGTGAAGATCTCTTTTGGAGTCTTATTCCCTATAAGGATGAGATAGTTTGCTATTGCAGACGGAAGATACCCCTCTTCAAACATCCACTTGACACTTGAAGCGTTATCTCGCTTACTCATCTTTTTACCCTCATCGTTAAGGATAATAGGAAGATGTGCGTATTCGATGTTTTTGTCATACCCAAGAGCATTTCTGATCGCTACTTGTTTTGGCGTGTTGCTCATATGGTCTTCACCGCGGATAACCAGAGAGATATCTCCCAGCATATCGTCAACGGCACATGCAAAGTTGTAAGTAGGTGTTTTGTCTTGACGCATGATGATGAAACTGTCGATCTCATCCGGTGAAAATGTGATCTTGCCTTTGATAAGGTCGTTTATTACGATCTCTTTCTCAGGTTTTTTGAGACGGACAACGAAAGGATTCGGATTGTCTATAGTCTCTTCAGCAGAAAGTTCTGCACAGGCACCGTCATAACGGTATGCTTTTTTTGCTTCTTTTGCTTCTTCTCTTTTTTTCTCTAATGTCTCAGGCTTACAAAAACAGTTAAAAGCTTTTTTATCGTGAAGCAGTTGCAGTGCCATCATACTATGGAATCTGAAGTTATTACTTTGATAGATCAACTCTTTATACTCTATGCCGAATACGCCTAGAATATCTAGTATCTCTTTATCTTTACCCTCGATATTACGCTCTTTATCGGTGTCCTCGATACGAACCATTAATGCTTCATCTCTTTGTTTGGAAACTATATAGTTAAACAGGGCAACACGAAGATTACCAATATGCATATCACCGGTTGGACTTGGGGCAAATCGTAACATAAAAATTCCTAAATATTTTTATGAAATTGTATCTAATTTTTGATGTATATAAGTTTAATTTTGTATGAAGTATAGAAGTTTTTTCTGTTTTATTGTGATTTTTTAATTAGCTGAAGTGGTGACTCCAAGGGGATTCGAACCCCTATGGCAAGGATGAAAACCTTGAATCCTAACCATTAGATGATGGAGCCTTTTTTTGAGATATTGCTATCTTCGCCGAAATTATATCTTTTAAAATCTTAAGAAAATATAAAAAGCGCAGTGGATATTTGTACGTACATACAAATATGTATGTAGGTACTGTTTAGTCGTTGTAAAAGGTTCTCAGTGCTCTTATGATTACAGCGTTTTTAGAGATGCTTTCAGCTTTTGCATTTTCATCTACCATCTCATAAAGGTCTAAAGGAAGAGAGATTGAAAATGTTTTAGTTTCTATCTTTTTCTTTTTGTTTATCATCGCAACGATGTTTGAAATAAGCTCGATGATTTTCTTCGTATCGATCGGTTTTTGGATGAAACTGTTTACACCGATCTCGATAGACTCAGATATTTTTTGAATATCGTTGCTTGCAGATATGATGATGACGATCTGGTTTGGATTGATCTCACGGATGCGGCGAGAAAGCTCGATCCCGTCCATTTCAGGCATGATGATATCTAAAAAAACGATATCCGGCATTAACCTTTCATACATCTCTAAAGCATCTTTACCGTTAAATGCAGATGTGACTTCTGAAAAAAAGTTTTTGAATGTCGAACTTAAAAGTTCATTTGCTACAGCTTCGTCTTCTACGACCATGGCTGTCAATTTTTTAGTTTGTTCAGTTAGTTGTACTAAATCTATACTTGACATTTTCTTATCCCCCTGTTAAAATTCGTTTTGGAATTATACATCTTTTTTTGTTAACTTTCTACTAAGAACAAACGGGATTAAATTATTTTTAACTTACCTGTCAGTTAACATACTTCTTGAACTGTTCCAGCCACTCCATATCTACATCTTTTTCCTGTTCTTTTTGGTAAAGAAGCGATGAGATGATATCTTTTAATGTATCTTCATCCATAAACTCTAGAAGTACCGGATTTATATCCGTTTTCTTGACATCTTCATAACTGTTAAGAAGGTTCTGTATATCTTGTATTAATTGTTCTTTATTATTCATAACCTAATTATACACTATGAAATCTCTAAATCTTTTGATTTGTCTTGCCGACATAAAGTTGTCTCGGTCGTGCGATCTTCATCTCTTTGTCATGTTTGATCTCAATCCACTGTGTGATCCATCCTATGGTCCTTCCTATGACAAATATGATGGGGAACATCGGTTTTGGGATCTTGAGTGCAGTCAGGATAAGACCTGAGTAAAAATCGATATTTGGGTAGAGCTTTCTTTGTATAAAATATTCATCCGTAAGAGCTATCTCTTCTATCTTTTGTGCAATTCGCAAAAGTTTGTTGTCGATTCCCAGCTCAGTGTTTAGTTCGTCTAAGAGACTTTTTAGTATTTGTGCACGCGGATCAAAATTCTTATAGACTCTGTGTCCGAATCCCATCAGTTTAAACTTGTCATTCGGGTCTTTAGCTTTTTTTATGAACTCATCGACATTGTCTACATCTCCTATATATTCCAGTTGTGCTATTACCGATTCATTCGCACCGCCGTGGGCTCTTCCCCAAAGTGCATTGACTCCGGCGGATATCGCCGCATATGGATGGGCACCGGTCGAAGCGACGCCTCTGACAATTGAAGTAGAAGCATTTTGTTCATGATCGGCATGAAGCGTAAATATAGTGTCGAGTGCTCTTACTTCGACCTCAGGTATCTCAAGTTCACAGGATGGATAAGCCCGCATCATATATAAAAAGTTTTCGGTAAAAGAGCGATCGAGATCAGGGTATATAAATGGCAGACCGTATGAGCGTCTATGACAAAAAGCGGCTAGAGTAGGTATCTTGGCGATGATCCGTCTTGCCATGACCTGATACTCGTCTTCATTATTTATATTGAGATGTTCAGAATAAAATGTAGAAAGAGCGGAGATAGCAGAAGCCATCATCGCCATCGGATGTGCTTTGTCTGGAAATGCTTCAAAAAGATTTTTTATCCCCTCATGTACGAAAGATCTTTTTCTAAGTTCCAGATCAAATGCAGTCTTCTCTTTTTGAGAAGGCAGTTCTGATGTCAGTAAAAGATAACAGACATCAAGATAGTCTTTGTTCGTGGCAAGATCGCTTATCTCATACCCTCTATAGGTGAGTCTTCCTTTTTCACCGTCTATATAGGTGATGGAAGAGCTGCAGCTGGCCGTTGAAGTAAACCCCGGGTCATAGGTAAACATACCGGTCTTTTTAAATAGGGTCCTGATGTCGATGACATCTTCTCCTGCCGTTGCACTTAGTATCTCAAACTCATAACTTTTGCCATTTTGATTGTTTGTAAGGGTAACGGTTTTCACGGTATGCTCCTGTTAGTTTGTTGTCTTTCTCCAACTTTGGGTGAAAGTTTTTTTATTGACGTAGATATCTTTGCAAAGTTGTACCAACCCTGTTTTATTCATGATCTGTATAGCTTTTTTCGGCCACTTTTTTCTATAGTTGAATGAATCGGGATGGCCGCCTATCATCTTTATAAACTGCTCATTCGTACTTTGTTCGTAAAGTACTTTTTCTCCATCTTTTTTTACTGCTTTATCCAGCCATATTCTGGCATCTGCAAAAGCTTTTTTGTTGCTTGACTTTGTTATCCATCTAGTCGCAAAGTCTTCGAAACATCTGTACTGAGCCTTACTCAGTTCTTTTGGATGGTATTTGAAGTATTCAAGTTCGTTACATGTACCGGCGATGGGAGCAGGGCGGTAATCGCGCTTGAGACTTTTGTCGCGTTTTTTGTAATGCAGCACCTCTTTTGGGTGTTTTTTTATCTCTTTTGGATCGATAAGTATTTTTTCATGGGTATCGCACCAAGGTAAAAACAGAGGAGGAAGTTCATGATCGGACCTGAAAGCTCCAAGACTCATTACATTTCCGGTGATACGGCTGACATATCCTCTGCCGTATCCTGATTCAAGTCCCGATATCGCAAGAAGTGCAGCAGGAGGAAGATGGTACTTTGTCGCTATTTTTATCGCTTGGGGTGTCAACTCTTTATAAAATTTTTTTACATGAGTGTATTTTCTATAGCTAAACTCGTTAGCTGAAGAGAAAGAGACAGATATTAAAAGAAGTAAGACGATCTTTTTCATAGATATACTATATAGTAATATATGTTAAAAATCAACTTATACTATTATGCCATTGGACCAGTGTGGCTCTATAGCCTGATGTGACAGGCAGTACTTCATGGCTGAACACCGGATTACTTAAAAATACGACCATATCTCCGGCTTTTGGTTCCAGCTTTATCTGATCGCCTTTTTCATCATAAAGGTAGTTAAACACAAGCTCTCCGCCGTTAAAGCTGTTTAGGCTCTCTTCATTTTTCTTTGTCTCGTGGGAAGATACGAACAGGACTGTAGTAAGTTTTCTTTGTGGAGCGACACAGATAAAACCGGTGGTATTTCCCTCTTTATCTATTATCTCGCTTGAATCGTCTGCATGTTTTATATAAAAATCACCGACCTTATACTCAAGTGCCTGTAATTCAGTAGCAGTCGTTAACGCCATAGAAAAATACTCTTCAATCTTGGGTTGATGCATGAGAAAGTTTTCCTGATATATAGACTCAAGATATTCTGAAAGTTTGTAGATAGAGGTCTTTCTTATCTCCTCTTCGACAGTCGGTGCAACGACACTGTTTAAAAGAGTTGTCTTTACCATTGCCTTATCGACATCCGAACTCTCTTTTATCTCACTTACGACTAGATTGCACTCCTCTGGAGTTAAAAAGTTTTTGATGATCAAAAATGGATATTCTAAGTAGGGATTAGGAAGTAAACGACTTTCCATATAACACTCGTGTATAAAGTCATCGCAAAAGATATGTTCACTGATCTGTATCAAACAGGTTCTCCTAAAAGTAATCTGGAATGATATAACATTTATGTGAAAAAAATGCTATGTTTTTATTGATAATAGGAGTGAAGATAAGTGCCTGAACCAGATAGCCGGTAAATAGGTTTTTAAAAGCGACGTTAAAGTGCTATCTTTATACAATGTTATAATATTAATGATTGGAACTAATAATGAAAATAAGAGTCTATTACGAAGATACAGATGTTGGTGGTGTCGTCTTTTATGCTAACTATTTAAAATTTTGTGAAAGAGCCAGAAGTGAAGCTTTCTTTGAGCGCGGCTTGTCACCGGTGATGCAAAACGGCCATTTTGTAGTCAAAGAGCTCACAGCGTCATATAACTCATCTGCAAAACTCGGCGATATCTTACATGTAAAGACATCCCTCGTTGAACTTAAAAAGGTTTCTTTTAAACTGCATCAAGAGGTCTATAGAGATGAAGAGAAGCTTTTTGAGATGGACATCACTCTTGCGTTTGTGGATTTTAACGGAAAGATCAAGAAGTTGGAACCTCAGAATATAGAGGTTCTCAATCTACTGTTCGTCTGATTTGTAAGTAACAAATCTTGCGTATGACGGTTTGACCAGTGTTATCGGATAGATGATCTGGTTGTTTAACATCTGCAGCTGGTACTCACGCGGTACATTCGTGATAAGATTGAAAAAGTAGTCTATACCTACCGTTGTCGCGTAGTTTATCCAGTCATAAACGATGTCATTGCTAAGTAATGAGTTTGTCTCTATGATGATATTATTGTTCTTAGAGATCGAGTTTGCGATGATCATGTTCTCTCTGTCTTGAAACTGTGTCATAGAGAGTATGAGCGGATCGTAGTTTATCTGAGTTGAAAGCACATTCGTCTCATTTACGTCATAAAGAGTCAGCTGTGACATTATCATCCCTGTTTTTACGACAGGTGTATTAGTTAAGAATGATCCGTTTTGGATATTCTCATTTTCGGATAACTGATCTTTTAGGTTTGTAGAACTTTTATCTATACTGAACGTAACCACTTTTCTCTCACCTGGATCTATCTGCTCAAATCCTGTCGAATCGATAGTCTTTAGCATATATTTATCTTTTGCATAAGCACTGAGCCTGTCTGCTAAAGTTGATGTATCTTTAAAGATCACAAGAGGAGAAACTGCTTCTTTTAGAAGTACGGCTGTTTGAGCTTTGTAGTCGATACCGCCGAAGTAGAGATATGGAGATGAAGAGTTTACATCATCTCTATTGACTGTCGGGAAAAAGATATTGATCTGCGGATCAATACTTATGACTGTATCGACACCCTCTTTAGTCAGCGGAGCGATAGCATAGTAAAAACCGTCGTTTTGGATCTCTTCTATCGTTTTTTCCAAGACATCTCTATCCTGCGTATCTATATTGAAAGTTTTTATATCAAAAGCACGGTTTTTAGTCAGCAGGTATGCAAAAACAGAATTTGTCGTAGAAGCTGCATATCTTCCGATGATCTTGTAAGGGATGATGACAGCGATCTTTAGTTTGTCAGTTGAGATAGGTGCACCGATATTAAATAAAGAAAGGTTTAGCAGGCGCTGTTCATTGAGCTCTTTATTGTCCAGTTTAGAAGGTGAATGAGCCAAAAATGAAAAGATATACCCTTTTGCTAATTCCTCTTTGAGACAATCTTCATCACACGTATAAGGATCAAGGTCTTGAATATATGTCTTAGGAAGAGGAATCGGAGATGCCAGATAACTTTTTGCCAAGACTAAAACAGGGATTATCAGAAGCAGTGAAAAGATTTTAAATTTCATAACAGACTCTTTATTATCTTAAGATCGTTTAACGTGTCTTTTTTCAAAGATGGATTGCGAAGCAGAAACTGAGGATGATATATAGGCACAAGTTTATAATCTTTTAGATCTATGATATGTCCTCTCACGCTGTTAAACTCCTCTTTTGTTTGAGAAAAGATATTATAAGCCTCTTCTCCTAAAGTTACGATAACTTTCGGTTGTACGATCTCTATCTGTTTGTAAAGATAGGGTTTGCAACTATTTAACTCCGACTCTGAAGGCTTGTTAGAACCCAGAGGCTTACATTTTACCGCGTGTGTTAAAAAAACATCGTCAATACTCAGCTCTAAAACATTCTCAATCATCTTTCTGAGTGATGTTCCGGCTCTTCCTGCGTAGTAGCTAGCCGAGTCGTCTTCACTGCTTGATACGATGGAGTCGACGATCATAAGATCTGCATTACCGCTTCCGTATCCGCTCATGCTCTGTTTTCTTGATTTACTTAGATCGCAAAGATGGCAAGAGGAGATAACCCTATGTAAAGAGTTGATATCATTTGGTAAAATATCTAGATTTTTTTGATTTACGGAAACTAGATCTGTGTATTCAAACCCTAACGATTTAAGCCGATATAGATTTTGCAACATAACAAGATTTTGATATGATTTCAATAATACGTTTCTCTAACCTTCTTTAAAATATTTTGTAGTATAGTTTAAGAGGTGTTAAATATAGATAAAATGGATATAAATGAAAAATAGTTTTACGATACATGAGTATACGATTTCATCTTCAAGTGAGGTTGAAAGCTTAGTAGAAAGGATATATAAAGAGGCTAAAGTGCACGTATATATTCAGATTTCAGCGTATATCCACAATACTGTTTTAGTTCACAATCTTACTTCCAGCCTTAAGAAAAATTCGAAAAATAATTTGGAAATAGCACTTTTAAAGTCAAAAGACAAAAATAACGTAAATGTCGTTGCATACAGCTCAAATGAGATACTTTCAAAAGATGAGATACTTTATAATTTACAAAGTAAAAATAAAATAATCGAAACCGATGTAAAAGACTGTAAAGTACAGCTTTTAAAGAGGTTCTTTACCGATCCGCTTACAGGTTTCCCGAATCTTTATCAGCTCAGACGTGATATGCAGGATCTTGAAGACAGTACATATATCTGTGTCGCTTTGGACAATTTTCAGGTCATAAACGATTTTTACGGCTTTGTAGTAGGAGACTATCTGCTGGAGCAGATGGCTTTAAAGTTGAAAAGCAGTATAAAAAACTCTAAAGTCTATAGGATATCAGGTGCTGAATTTGGTGTTTTGATCGATGAGATAATGGATTTTTACGCTTTGAAAAACTATCTTAAAGAGTTGACGGAGATGTTGAAAAACTCATCATTCGAGTATCAAAACAATCTGATCTATACGGATGTAACGTTGGCTTCCTCAGCAGGCAGAAATTTTGAAAATCTTTTTTCTAAAGTAAATATGGCTTTAAAATATGCCAAGCAGATGAAGCTGCCTTTTTGGATATATGAAGACAGAATGAACTTTGAGAATGAGTATGAGCAAAACCTTATCACCTCATACAAGATCCGAAAATCAATAGAAAACTCCGGTGTTATCCCTTATTTTCAGCCTATCATATCGAATGAGACGGGTAAAGTCGCGAGATTTGAGTCTCTTGCAAGACTTATTGATGAAAATGGAAACATACTCTCTCCGATCCAGTTCATTCCCATAGCAAAAACCATAAAAGTCTATAATATCGTTACTAAGACCATCATCGAAAAGACATTTGATATCTTTAAAGACAATGATTATGAATTTAGTGTAAATCTTTCGATCGAAGATATTATGAGTGAAGAGATATACAGCTTTATCATAGAGAGTTTGAAAAACTATAACATGGGTAACCGTGTGACATTCGAACTTTTAGAATCGGAAGCGATAATCGACTATAATAAAGTAACAAGGTTTATGACCGAAGTGAAACGCTTTGGTGCAAAACTGGCAATAGATGATTTTGGAAGCGGATACTCTAACTTTTCATATCTGACAAAGATACAGGTCGATTATATAAAAATAGACGGGATGCTTATAAAAGATATCGATGTTTGTAAAAACTCAAGGATGATAACTCAGACTATTGTAGAGTTCGCGAAGAAGATGGGGATCAAGACGATCGCTGAACACGTACATTCAAGTACGGTAGAGTCTGTAGTCAAAGAGCTCGGTATCGACTACTCGCAAGGTTACTTTATAGATGAACCTCTGCCAAAACTTCCTTACATGTAAGAGCTTAACAAAGCTCTTTTTTGATAACAGGAAGCAGTTCATCCTCTAGAAGTTTTAAAGTCTTTTCATACTCTGCATACTCTTTACCGCTTGGATCTTCAAATCCTACATGTATGGTCTTAACAGCTTTAGGAAACATAGGGCAGGTCTCTTTTGCATTATCGCATACAGTCACTACAAGGTCAAATGCCGTATCTAAGACAGTGTCGATTACTTTAGAATGATATTCTTCTCTCCAGTATCCGTTGTCAGTCAGTAGTTTTTGTGCGTTCGGATTTACTTTTCCGCTTGCTTTAACGCCTGAACTCTGTGCTTTGACACACTCGCCAAGTTTAGCATTTATAAGCGCTTCAGCCATGATAGAACGGCAACTGTTACCTGTACAAAGAATAAGAACATGTTTTTTTTGACTCATTTTAAAATCCAAATTTTATGATATTTAAAATTATACCATAAATAAATCAAGATATATTGATTTATTGATTTATAGTAACTCCTGGAGTCTTTGATGGTCTATGATCTTTATATAACCGTCCTCTTTATCTATTATCTTCTCTTTTTTTAGTTTTGTTATATTTCTAGAGAGTGTCTCGGGCGAGATATTTAATATAGAGGCTATCTTTACCTGTTTTATATTCTTGAGTTTGTTTTCATTTTCAGATAAAAATCTTATGATCTTTGTGTAACTGTCTGTTGTTATGGAGTAGTTTATGAAGCTCTCAAGTGCTTTGATCTTTTTTGTCAGTGACTTGATAAAGACCATCGCTATTTCACTTTTACTTAAAAACTTCTCTTTGAATTTTTCATAATCGATAAGATAGATCTCGCCGTCACTTTCAAATGAACAGTTCGCAGGGTAGGGTATCTCTTCAAAGTTGGCTATCTCGGCTATGAGGTTTGGAGCATTAAGGTTATGTAAGACCACTTCATTGTCTTTAAAGTCGTGTTTATAAAGCTTTACGGTTCCATCTGCAAGAAGATGAAGAAATCGCGGTTTATCATCCGCATAGAAAAGGATATCTCCTTTTTTATAACTCTTTTTGATCGTTATATTTTTTAGCTCTTTTAAATCGGTATCGCTCAGTGATTCAAAAAACCAGAATTTATCTAATTGCATATATTATCCATTTGTTGACACGGGTCAATCTTTTTATCACCATTGTATGCAAAAATACAAAAAAAATAAAGGAAGACCATGACAATAAAGGATTTTATGACACACCATCACCGTGGCTGTGATCAGCTTTTGGTGCTAACTGAAGATGCAGTCGATAAAAAAGATTTTACAGATGCAGTTGTAAAGTATAAAGATTTTAAAGATGAGACATTAAAACATTTTGATATCGAAGAGTCTTTTTTATTTCCAACGTTTGAAGAGAAAAGCGGTATGGGCGGATGCGGTCCTACACAGGTGATGAGGATGGAGCATGAGCAAGTGCGGATGCTGCTTGATAAACTCGATGATGCACTTTTACAAAACGAGAGCGACAGGTTCTTCGGTCTTAGCGAATCACTTATGATACTTTTGCAGCAGCATAATGCAAAAGAGGAGCAGATGCTCTATACAATGATGCAGAATCTTCTTTCTCAACAAAACGATGAGATAGTAGAGAGGCTGATGAACTATGGCAGATAAGGAGATCATTCTCGATGTAAGTGAGCTGGAAGCTCCTCTTCCTCTGCTCAAAGGCACGCAGGCGATCAAGAACCTTCAAGAGGGTGAGACATTGGTCTTCATCCACCGTATGTTTCCATGCAAGCTTCAAGCACAGATAGATAGGTTCGGACTGAGATCCGAGATAGTAAAAGATGTAGAGAACTATTTTGAGATGAGGATATACCGATAATGTATGGACTCTCTCTTGAACAGGCTCCGCCTTATAAAATCCCGCTTTTTTACTATATGACGGGAGTGGTGTATCTGCTTCTGTTCTCCATAGCCATTCTGGTCTTTGGTTTAAAGATAGACAACAGGTTTTATTATGAGGCGATAGCGATCACTCATATACTGACACTTGGATTTTTCACGCATATCATGTTTGGGACGCTTTTTCAGATGGTACCGGTCATCATAGGCGTGGCTTATGCAAAAGTGGAGTCGCAGGCAAAGATGATACTTCTTTTCTTAAATCTTGGAACGCTCAGTTTTATTATCTCGCTTTTGACCTCTGTTAAGATCTTTATGCACTTTGCAATGCTGTTTTTAGGTTTGTCAGTCATATATTTTGCCCTTTATTCCATCATCACCATCATAAAGACAAAAGATAAAAATCCGACTGTGAGAACATTCATAACTGCACTTGCCTTTTTAGCCATAGGAGCTGTTTTTGGAATCTTGGCTCTTTTGCAGCTAGGCGGAATATCTAGCACAATGAAGTTTGGAGACCTGCATTTGAGTATTATGATCTTTGGATGGGTGTTTATGCTTTTTAGCGGTGTCGCCTATAAGATCCTGCCGATGTTCTATGTGGCCCGTGAGTATCCGCTTTTCATCAAGAACTGTTTTTATATTATCATCTCCTTGAGTCTGGTCTCTTACTATTTTTCGATGATCTATGCGTTTGATGTAGGTATGACGATCTCTAAGATCGTTTTAGCATCCGTGGCATTTGTTTTTGCCGTTACGACTATTAGAATCTTAAAAAACCGCAAGAGAGCCAGAAGCGACATCACGGTAAAGTTCTTTTATTTTGCAAATACAAATCTTGCACTAGGTTCTTTACTTTGGATCGTCTGCATACTCTTTGGTCTTGAACTTGACTTTCTTTTGAGCATGACTATCGGGCTTGGATTTATCTACGGGCTTATAAACGGGATGCTTTATAAGATAGTACCTTTTTTGACATGGTTTCATCTGAGTTCAAAGTCTGTATTTGATGCGGAGATGAGTGAGGTCATAAAGATAAAATGGATGAAGATACAGTTTTATATCTTCATGCTCTCTTTCGCGTTTTTTATCTTGGCTTTAGTGTATAGACCTTTTGTCTTTGTTGCAGCTATACTGTTTTTCATCTCCTCAACACTGCTTTTATATAATATCGTAAGCGGATATCTCTATCACTCCAAGATGATAAAAAAAGCCGTCGTTTATGGATAAAGAGAAGTTTCAAAGCGAAGCAGAAACATTAAAGCGTTTCTTTGAAACCTACTGTGCCGCGAATGCTCATGAAAAAAGGAGGTTGCAGACCTTTACATGTAAGCATAATGATCTTACTTACGTTGTTGAGTCGGATCTCTGTTCGGAGTGTAAAAAGCTTCTGGATTACTCTCTTATACGGCTTGAAGAGTGTCCACATGAGATAAAACCGAGATGCAGAAAATGTCCGGATCCATGTTATGAAAAAGATGAATGGAAAAAACTGGCAAAAGTGATGCGTTACAGCGGTTTAAGACTAGGGATATTAAAGGTAAAAGAGAAGGTGAAGTCGGTGTTTAAAAAGGAGGTAGTTTAAGCCCTATAAGAGGGCTTAGAGACTACTCAGCTACTTCTACTTCAACAGGTGTTGATTCCCAAACACCGTGTTTTGTACAGTAACCGTGTGCTACAAGGTTAAGTTTTTTGCCCATTGGACGAATGTTGAAAGTTACTTCAGCATGAGATTTCTCATTTCCTAAAGTACCAGGTACGAATGTAGCAGCAGCTAGCTTAGTGTCACCGTTGTAAAGTGTGATACTTTCGATGAAGTGATCGAAATCATCCGGGTGAGTATATTCTTGACCCATTTTTACATTAACAGAAAGCATCTCACCTTTTTTTGCATCACCCATTACCGTAATGAACGGTGAATGACGATCGATAAGATCTTTTTTAGCTTCTCTTTCTACAGTGTCGATGTCAACATATTTATTAATCTTTGGCATTTCTATTTCCTTGTTTTTTGATTTTATGACGTTAGTATATCTTTATTTTCTTGCAAATAAACATAAACAAGACAATATTTGTCTTATTTAAGAAAAAATTCAATTTTTAGCTGAGTAATTTAAGGAAACTTAATAATATTTATTAGTTCGATATTTAAAATTAACATAAAATTAACACTTCTGCATTAAAATCAAGTCCTAATGTTCCCTGCCTTCATTTAGTTTGGTGACTACAAGGCAGGAAACGGCGACAAGCACCGGGGTTATATTATCATTTTTTTGTAAATTAAATCACAATATACACTTTGGTGCCGTTTTTAAACATAATCTAGGAGAAGAAATGAAAAAAACAAACGGCATAGTTCTTTCTGCGATCTGCGCATTCAGTCTTAATCTATCGGCTTCGGACTTAGGGATGATCCAAGTCGAGTCCTCTACCATCGTTGATAAATTCATATCAAATAAAACTGAAGTATCAAGTACTGCAACGATCAGCGGTGAAACTGTTGATGATGCACACACAGAAAATATACAACAGATCTTACAATCTATTCCGGGTGTGACAACGACATATACGGATGGTGACTCTTTGAAGATCCACTTAAGGGGTGTGGAAAATCAGATGTATATGGGTGAAAAACCGGGTGTAGCTGTCGTAATCGACGGTGTTCCTGTATTTGAAAGAACCGGAAGTGTCAATATTGACCTTGATAACATCGAAAGCATCAAAGTGATTAAAGGTGGGGCTTCATATCTGTTCGGTGATGATGCACTCTCGGGTGCTGTAATCATCACGACAAAAAAAGGTGCACATTACAATAATAACTTCGGAACTTTTGAAATGGGAAGTTACGGTTATAAAAAGGTGTTGGCAAGAACAGGATATGCCGATGAAAACTTAAACTTCCATGTGCAGGCAAGTGAAAGAAAGTCTGACGGGTATTATGAAGACTCAGGATATGATGCCAAATATTTGAATGGTAAACTTCAATATTACATAGATGATACATCTGACCTGACATTTGGTCTTGAAGTCTCAGACAGAGCAAAAGATTCTCATGGTACCGTCGGTGGTGAAACGGAGGCAAAAAACAATCCAGAATCGATCTATGATGGTCATCAGGAAAGTCGGGATTATGTAAGAGATTACAAAGTTAAACTGTTAAAACTATTTTTGACATATTCAAAAGACTTTGAGAATAACTCTAATCTGCTTGTAAACGGTTATATATATACGGATAAGACAAAGTTTATATCTAGCCCGCAGACAAGAGATGCAACGGGAGCAAAGGATAGTACTTTAGATGATAAAGACTATGTTTACAATAATGACTATGCTCAGATACAAAGAGGTATAAAAAGTGAGTATAGAACATCATCAGAGAACTTCGCAACACTTCTTGGTCTGGATCTAAGAGCTAATGAATACAAAAACAATACATCATATAGAGTAAATCAGGCTCTTATAACATCTTACTTTCCTTTTAGTGCAATACCGGATTTCTATAAAGCGGGTGAAACAAAGAGTAATGACAAGACAGATGAAAACGTATATGCGATTTACGGCGAGTATAAGCAGGGTCTGACTCAAAATCTAAGTATGACTGCCAATATCAGATATGATCTTATTAAATTAAAATATGAAGATTATAAAGATCAAAGATTTGATAACAGCTTTGAAGTTTACTCTTATAGACTCGGTAGTAACTATCAATTAGATGAAACATCGACAATATTTGCAAATTATTCGACTGGGTTTAGAGCACCGACGGTATCTCAACTTTATGCAGGTGATTTAAGTGCATGGGGGTCGACGCAGAATAATCCTGACCTTAAGCCTGAAGAATCAAGAAATTATGAACTAGGGTTTAGAACTAAAAAACATCAGATCAACTATGAGCTTTCAGTCTACGAACTTGATAGAAAAGATTTTATTATGAAAAGTTCAGGAAACTACGGAACAACAGATACGACTGATATGTGGGCAAATATTGGAGGCGCAAGACATAGAGGTCTAGAATTGGCAGCAAATGGTCCAGTGGCAAAGGAACTCTCTTTTACTCTGGCATATACCTACTTAGACGCAGTATATACAGATTATAAAAACTTTGGAATTGATTTAGGCGGACCAAGTGTGACAGTCTTTGACGTAACGGGTAACAGAATTCCTAGAACTTCTCAACATGAAGTTAATTTTATTACTTATTATTATCCGCTTAAAGGTCTGAAGCTCACCGGAGAAGTCAATGCTAAGTCTGATTACTACGCAGATGATCTGAACAAATTAAAGATCAAAGGTCAAAGGTCTGTAAATCTGGGAGTCGAATATAAAAAGAAAACTTCTGATGGCGAGGTTGCTGTTTTTGCAAGAGTAGATAATGTCCTGGACAATCAATACTACAACGTAGCAAGAGCGAGCAGTGATAGAAACAGTGACGGTGTATTTGATTATGAAGATCTTTCGATCACTGTAAATCCGGGTAGAGTATTTACTGCCGGTTTTTCATTGAAGTTCTAAGATAGCGGTATTTGGATCAAAGTGGAAACAGTAACTTTCTTTTCACTCTTTATCATAGGGCTTTCTTACGGAAGTACGGCGTGCATGTTTTCTTGCATGCCGTTTCTTAGCCCGTTATTGGTGAAAAACTCAAACAGCATAAGAGAATCTGTAAGTATTCTAATCCCCTTTAGTCTTGGCAGAATCTTTATGTATACCGTGATCTCTGTTATGGCCTTAAGCGGTGCCGGTCTGGTTAAAACAGTATTAAATGACAATGCGGTATTTCAGTCTTTTTTAGGTCTTTTTACTTTATCTATGGGACTCTTTATGTTTTACAGGTTTTTTAAAAAGGAGAAAGTAAGCTGTTCTGCAAATAGATCTATATCAAGTAACCAGATCGCAAACGGATTTGGGTTGTTTGGTATAGGTGTACTGGTCTCTATAAACCCGTGTGCTCCTATCTTAACGCTTATCACACTGAGTGCAAACAGTACTTCTATGCCTAGTGCCATAGGCATGGGGCTCTCTTTTGGACTCGGCGCGGTGTTAGTCCCGTTCTTGTTTTATGGGTTTTTCCTCTCAACTGTTATAAGAGGATTACTCGTAGAGTTTAAAACGTATGCAAAAGCGATAGAGATGATGGCTTCATTGTTGTTAGTAATAGTCGGGATCTTGATAATCAGCGGTCAGATCAGACTTTAAAAAAGGGTATAAATGGTTGATTTTATAAAAAGAGATAAAAATGATATTTTCGGCAAGCCTGTTTTAGGTTTTTTCTTTAAAAACCAAAAGTTTCTTTTAGCTCTTAGGATCGTCGTCACGGCGACGTTCTTTTATGCACTTTATTTTGGATTTGCATATCCTGGTAAAGAAAATATCTTTACGGGAGCTCTCTTTTGGGGAGTTTTCTGGGCACTTTTTATGGTCGCGACACTTCCGACTTTCGGACGCATCTTCTGCGGTGTCTGTCCACACGGATTCTTAGGTAAATATATCACGAGATTCGGACTTAAAAAAACGATGCCGGAGTGGATGCAAAACAGATATATCGGGATATTTCTGCTTGTTATCGGATGGTGGGGCGTATATTACACATTTTCAGGGTTTTGGAACTCACCGTTAGTGACTGCTGCGATGTTTACGGTCATGACCCTGCTGGCGTTTGTACTTTACTACATCTACAAAGATATGAGCTATTGTAAGTCTATATGTCCCATAGGAACTTTGACCCGTGCTTACGACAAACTCTCATTTACAAAGTTGGAGACCTATACAGACTCTTGTAAAGATTGTAGGACATTTGAGTGTGCAACGGCTTGTTCGTACAACTTAAAGCCCTTTACATTCGCAAAGAAAAATCAAAACGATGACTGTACTCTTTGTATGGACTGTAGTGCTGCATGCGAGGCTGTCAAGTTCAAGTTTACAAAGCCATCAGAGCAGCTTTTTTCTAAGTTTAAGACATTAAACGCAGAGGTATGGACCTATATACTTATCCTTGGTTCTATTCCTGTGTCGATGACCTTTGCTCACGGGCTTAACAGAAGCAGTATCGCCGATTCGATGATATGGAACAAGACAGCTGTATACCTGGGACTTAGTGAATATGCAGGCGGCTTTGCATTTTTGTATGCACTTGTATTGACGGTCTTTTTCTCTGTACTCGGAGTTTTTCTGGCATCTAAAGTCCTGAAAAAAGATTATGCAGGCACTTTTTCCACCCTTGGTTACGGATATGCCCCATTGTTCATACTCGGCTCGCTCGGTCATACATTGGAGAGTTTCTTTACACATGAGTATCAAACGATAGTACAAGGGTTTGCTCAAGCATTCGGGTTTGCAATAGAGGTCGCACCGCTTGCTCATAGAGGAGACGCATGGCTTCATTATTTCGGACTGCTGAAGTGGATCGGGGTCATCTGGGCTTTTATCTTGATCTATAAACGACTTAAACTTATCGAAGCTACAAAGGTAAGAAAGATATTTGGATATATCTTCGGCTCACTATTGGTGTTTTTCTTTATCGGCATCAACATCTACACCGGATATGTGTTTAAAACATACGGCGCGAAGCAGGGCGGACACGGAGCTCACAGTTCTAAAGGGATGCATAGACCGTCATCCGAGGTATCAAAAGGTTTTACGAAATATGCAGGAGGAAGGGGTCTTAAAAAGGTCGTTTTAAAAGAGGATGAACCTATCTATTTTTCATTTACCAATCCGAACGATAGATCTAAGAGCGCATTTACTATGGGTATGTTTTCACACGGCGGTAAAAAAACTGTTCCTACAAAAAAGCTATGGCTGGTCTACGGTGATGAGTTAAACGATGCAAAATCGGTTCCGCAGATGGATGTTCAAAGTTTCTACTACGACACCAAGAAAAATCTTAAAGAGACAAAGATCCAAGATGTAAAAGGTACGGCTTCTTTCAGCTTTGAGATACCAAATAACGGCTACTACAACATCTTCGCAAAAAATGAGACACTAAAGAGCGGTACACTTTTTTACAGAGTCGCAAAGATGGAGTATCTGCACGCCAGCCACGGCAGTGAAGAGAGCTATACACAGAGCATAAAAGAGAGAGTTCAGGCAGATAAAAGTGACATAGATCTAGTTTTGCTGAAAAATGAGGATGAGAACAGTTTCTTTTACAGACACTCTATGGGTGACGAGCTTCGATTTTTGGCACTTCTTCACAACAAACCTTTAACAAACGCAGATATCACAGTTCACATGAGCAGCGGATGGAACAAGCATATTAAGACAGATGCAGAGGGGATAGCAAAATTTCATATCATAAGAGACTATTTTCCCGTTTGGAAAGAGTTTGATAAAAGACATAAAGAGGAGTTGTTAGTCACCTTGACATATACAACGGATGAGGTAGGAAAGTTTGATGGCAAAGAGTATAAAAACATAAAGTACATCTTGACCTATCCGGCATCGTTTTACCCAAACAACAGTGACTATGCATCATATGCTTATGCGCTTTTATTGGCTGTCTTGACTCTTTTAGTATCGGGGATCATCATATATAGATTTAGAAAGAACAGGACAAGACCTTTTAGCGAGGTTCGCCATGTTGAGTAAACTCAAACGTCTTATAAACAATATGAACCTTATAAGAATAAGGTTTTGGATACAGCTTATCAGTTTTGTCCTTTTTGTTTACGGCGGGTATTTTGCCATATATCTAGGGTCTAAACTTCCCATCTTCGCATGTCCGTACAACGGCAAAAGCGCGGGAGCATGTTTTCTTATACCCCTGCAGCATCAGCTCTCCATGCCCGTTCAGATACTTCTCGGAGGTGCAGGGATCGCCGTCATATTCGGGATACTTACATTCTTGTTTTGGTTTATCTTTTTAAACAAGGCGTGGTGCGGTTATGTCTGTCCTTTTGGAACGTTTCAGGACTGGCTTACACTTTTGCGAAAACAGATCGGTATAAGATACTCTACATATACACAGCATCAGTTTGAGAAGCTCTCTAAAATAAAATATATTTTATTGGCAATAGTGATCTTGGTACCGCTTTTAATAGGTGTAGGAGCTCTTGGCGGAGAATGGTCTGCAGCATTTTGCCAGATATGTCCAGCGCGCATCATAAGCCCTACATTTGGCGGAGACTTCTCACAGTGGAGCATCGACTTTTCTACAAAGACCTCTATGGTACTAACTGCTATCGGGATGATATTTGCGGGACTCTTCTTTATCGGAAGTTTTGTAAAAAAACGTTTTTTCTGTTTCTTCTGTCCTATGAGCGCACTGCATTATATCTTCTCAAAGTTCTCATTTGTACAGTTGAGAAAAGATGGAAGCAAATGTACAAGATGCGGGGACTGTTATGCCGTCTGTGACATGCAGATCAAAGATATCGCAGATGATGTCATAAGTACGGAGATACTGCGCGACGACTGTATCTTATGTCTGAAGTGTGTAGCCGCATGTCCGGAAGACGATGCGCTTCATTTTGATATATTGAAATTAAGAGCTTTCAGTTCCACAAAGCAGGGATTTGAAAAAAGAATGGGGATAGCAAAGCCAAAAGGAGATGCAGATGACAAGCATACAAGAGCATAAGCAAGAACATAAGATAGAAACACCGAACGAAAAACAAAACAGACATAAGGCTATGGAAGCTCTCAAGGTCTTAAACACTCTGAAAGAGGGATTTAAAACTCCGCCAAAAGCGATGGAGTATTTTTATGATCTTTTTGAAAATGTCTACTGTAACCATACGGCTTTACATCATGATAAAGTGAAAGTAGGAACGATGTGTATTCAGATCCCCTCTGAGATCATCTATGCACTTGACGGAGTTCCCATAAGACTCTGTAACGGCTTTTACACCGATGATGAGATAGGAAGTGACTTTTTACCGCAAAAGGCATGTCCTTTGGTAAAAGCAAGTGTGGGGCATCTGGCTTCCAAAAATCTCACAGACAAGCCTGACATGATCTATTCGCCCACGACGTGCGATCAAAAGACAAAGGCAGGAAGTATCATAGAGGGGTTTGGGTACGACGTCGTCGATGTGGATTTTCCAAGAACCAAAGAGAGTGAGATAAGCAGGGAGTTCTTTCGAAGAAGCATCAGAGAATTCAGTGTCGATCTTTCTCAAAAAATGGGGAAAAAACTGACAAAGAAAAATCTGAGGTCTTCGATATCAAAGATCGGATACGCCCAGTCGCTGTATCATCAGATATCAGAGTTTAGAAAAAATAAAATCGTACCAATACTGGGCAATGATATGTTCTTAGTGACAAACGCTTTTTTCTTCGACAAGATAGATAATTGGATAGAAGCAGCAGAGGTGTTGGTTAAAGAACTCGAGCAGAGAGTAAAAGATGAGGTCCATGCAGCAGGCAAAGTAAGCCCGAGGATCGTTTACACAGGCTCGCCTCCCATCTTTCCAAACTATAAGATCCCGCTTATCATCGAAGATTCGGATGCCATCATAGTAGCCGATGAAACATGTAGTTCAAACAGGATGTTTAACGACAGAGTAGCCGTTGATGAGTGGTTTGTAAACGATATGCTCGATTCTTTGGCAGATAAATACTTAAAAGCGTGTACATGTCCCGTGTTTAGTAAAAATGACGACCGTATCAGACGTATCATAGAGCTTGTTCGCTCACATAACGCCGATGGTGTCATCTATCAGGCATTTGCAGGATGTACCGTTTATGAGCTGGAGCAAAGAAGCGTACTTGAAGCGATGGAAAGAGAGGGTATCTCTATTTTGTATATCGAAAGTGATTACAGCCCGTCTCAGCATGGACAGCTTAGTACGAGAGTCGAAGCGTTTGTAGAGTCTCTTAAAATAAAGAACAGGAACAAAAGATGAAATATTTTGCAGGTATCGATATAGGCTCGACTGCCATTAAGATAACGATCATTGATGAAAACAAGGAGATGGTAGGACACCGTATAAGCGGAAGCGGAAGCATGTTTTACAACTATGCCCACCAGACACTAAACGATCTTATCAATGATCTGAAGATCACTAAGGATGATATCGCTTATACGGTCGCAACAGGATATGGACGAAAGCTGTTTAAAGAAGCCGATGAAAACATCAGCGAGATCACGGCAAATGCCATCGGAGCCGTAGCAGCGGCTAAAGAGTTCGGAGAGATCAAGACGATCATAAACATTGGCGGACAAGACAGCAAAGCTATCTCTTTAGACGATCAGGGGAATGTTGTCAATTTTGCAATGAATGACAGATGTGCGGCAGGAACAGGAAAATTCTTGGATGCATGTGCTATGAACCTTGAAATAGGCGTAGAGGAGTTGGCCCAGAGACATTTCAATGCTAAAGGCACACCACTTTCTATCAACAGTACATGTGCCGTATTTGCAGAGTCTGAGATCATCGGTCTTTTGGGCAACAACCACAATGTCGAAGATATCGTCAGCGGCGTACACTACTCGATCGCTAAAAGGATCGTCAAACTCGTAAAGCGCGTGGGTGTAAAAGAGGGGATCTATTTTGACGGCGGGCCTGCTCTAAACGGCGGGCTTGTAAATGCCATAGAAAACGAGATAGGGCAGAAGATATTTATACCTGCATATCCGCAAGTTACCACATCTTTAGGCGCAGCGATCTTAGGTGTCGATTCTTATAATTATCAAAAGTCAAGCTAATAATAATGAGAGTTTCTTAACACAAAATTAACACTCATTTTATACAATGTAATCAAAAAAACAGGTATAGCATTATGAATATAGAATTACTGCAAGACACTCTTGATTACGGAGTTATGGGAGTACTCGGTGTTATGAGTTTCATGACACTGTGGTTTTGGATAGAAAGAATCATGTTTTACCGTGTGGTGAGTCTAGACACCTATAAAACAAAAGAAGCTCTTGAGATAGACTTGACGAACAACATAAGCATCATCTCCTCTTTTGGTTCAAACGCACCCTATATAGGACTTCTTGGAACTGTATTTGGAATTATCATCACTTTTTATGTCATGGGGCAAAGCGGCGACTTAGATGCAAAAAGCATCATGACATCACTTGCTCTTGCACTAAAGGCTACTGCTATGGGCCTAGCAGTGGCGATTCCGGCGATCTTTTTTCACACGCATATCGTAAGAAAGATGGAAGTACTTATCGCAAGATGGGAGATCATCCAAAAGGAAAACCTTGAAGGTTAAGAAGTTCGAGTCGATCAACGTCGTTCCTTTTATTGACATTATGCTCGTACTGCTTGTCATAGTGCTTACAACTGCGACATTCGTTGCAAAAGGGATCATTCCGGTTGAACTGCCCAACTCCAAGAGTGCTGCAAAACAGGAAAACCAAAAAAATATAACTATTACCATAAAAGAAAACGGTGATATCTTTTTTGACGATACGAAGATTCTCTTAAAAGACATAGATATGTATATATCAAAATATGAAGTAAAGACACCTATAAACATCAACTGCGATAAAGAAGCAAAGTTTGATATGTTTGTGGCACTGCTGGACACTCTAAAACAGAAAAACTTTAACAACATCGGCATTATCACAAAAAAGCGGGATTAAAAGAGATTTTGAAAGGAAGGGACAGATGAATAGATATATAAACTCTTTTTTAATTACACTGCTTCTTTATCTGTCCGCTTTCGGGGTGATAATCTATGAGTCTGCTACAGATAACTACTGCGATAAAAAGACGTTTAACGAAAAGAGCAGCAGAATCTGTTTTTCTATGGTGACACCGCCTTCACCGATGAAGAAAGATGAACCTAAAAAAGAGAAAAAAGTTGAAAAGAAAATAGTAAAGAAAGTAGAGAAAAAGGCAGTAAAAAAAGAGATTGTGCAGGCAAAAAAAGAGCCGTTGCCAAAAGAGATTCAAAAAGAGATCCCTAAAGAAGAGGAACCTCAAGAGGTCGCTAAAAAGCAGGAAGAACAAACAGATACTCCTTCAGAAACCAGACCAAATGTCCAAAAAGTTGTGAATACAAATGTCCAAAAAACAGTGGATGAAGATATGGTCAAAGCAAAACAGGACAGATTTATAGCTCATCTTGTCGAGAGGATCAACTCAAATAAATCATATCCTATGGCAGCCAGACGAAGAGGTATCGAAGGAGATGTAGAGGTAAAGTTTCATGTATTTTCTGACGGAACGGTACGATATATAAAAATGGTATCAGGAAAAAAAATATTTAGACACTCTACGCTTGAAGCTATCTCAAAAAGTTTTCCTATCGATATCGATAAAACACTCTTTAACTTCCCAAAAGAGTTCAGGATTACTATCGCATATGTCCTAAAATAGTCACTATAATTCGAGTTAAAGCAAAAAAAGGTTAAAATCGCGTCAAATAATATATGCGAGATACAAATGCTAAAACCTTTACTAATCGAAATCGGGGTGGAAGAGCTTCCTGCTGTTCCACTTTTAAAAGAACTAGAAAATATTGAGAAAAAGTGGTTAAAAATCTTAGAGCAGAACTCTCTTATCGGTGAGTTTGAATTTTACTATACTCCTCGTCGTTTAGTTCTTTGGCATAGAGAGTTTAAGACATCTCAAGAAGATAGTGAAATCGAGTTCTTCGGAGCTCCTATCGCTATGGCATATAAAGACGGTGAACCGACCCAAGCAGCACTTGGTTTTGCTAAAAAATGCGGTGTAGACATCAGTGAACTCGGCAAAGGAGAAAAGGGCGGAAAAGAGGTCCTTTACTACAAAAAAGAGCTTAAAGGAAGACCTTCAGTGGAGCTTCTGCCTGCGATGATAGAGGAGTGGGTAAAATCACTTGATTTTGGAAAAGCTATGCGCTGGGGAAGTCTGAGCGAGAGTTTTATCCGTCCTGTCAGATGGTTGAACGTTATGTTCGATAACAATTTGGTAGATGTGAAACTTTTTGACGTTACATCGACAAAACAGACTTATGTCCATAGAATCAGCTCGTTTGATGTTAAAGAGATCTCTTCTATAGCAGAGTACTTTGAGACACTTAAAAACGGTGCAGTCACACTCTATCCGGATGAGAGAAAGAAAAATATCCTTGCGCAGTTTGAAAACCTTCAAAACGAGCAAAATATAGAGATCGAGATAGATGAAGACCTACTTGAAGAGGTCGTGGCTATTACTGAGCATCCTACAGCACTTGTCGGAAACTTCGATGAAGCATTTTTACGTCTTCCTCCTGAAGTGAT
The DNA here is from genome assembly GCF_039645965.1 of Sulfurimonas sp. HSL3-2. GTDB lineage: Bacteria > Campylobacterota > Campylobacteria > Campylobacterales > Sulfurimonadaceae > Hydrocurvibacter > Hydrocurvibacter mobilis. The sequence continues at coordinate 1,003,011 of NZ_CP147917.1, forward strand.
CATCACATCGATGAAAGAGCACCAAAGATATTTTCCTGTCTTTAAAGACGGCAAACTGGTAAATAAATTCGTTGTGGTCTCAAACGCTTTGACAGATGATTTTTCAAATGTGATCGAAGGAAATGAAAAAGTCCTTCGTCCTCGTCTTGCCGACGGACTTTTCTTCTACGATAACGACCTTAAACGCGGACTTACGCTTGACGGTTTAGAGAAAGTCGTATTTATGGATGGTCTTGGAACTTTAAAAGAAAAAGTAGAACGTGAGACGATTATAGCCAATCAACTGTTTCAACTTTACAAAAATGATATAGAGGGCGATGTCTCTGAAAACGAGACGATCGTTGAACGTGCTATTACACTGGCAAAAGCCGACCTTATGAGCGAGATGGTCTATGAGTTTACTGAACTTCAGGGGATCATGGGACACTACTACGCACTTGCTCTTGGTGAAAAACCTGAAGTGGCACTTGCTATAAAAGAGCAGTATCTTCCAGAGGGAGAAGACAGTGAAGTACCGTCTACCCCTCTTAGTGCTATCATCTCTATGGCTATAAAACTTGATACTCTTATAGGGCTTTTCAGTATTGAACAGATCCCGACAGGTTCACGCGATCCGTTCGCACTTCGCCGTGCAGTTAACGGTATCGTGCGTATCTGTAATGAACATAATATGAAGTTTGACATAGTGCATACTATTGCACCTTTGGCATCAAACTACAAAGCGTTCGATCTTGCTAAACTTGAAGAGTTCTTCTTAGAGCGTTTAAGACAGTTCTATAAAGTCAATCCGTCCATTATCGAAGCTGTTTTTGCTTCTGGTGAACGTGAGCTTTTAGCTATCGGTAAAAAGATAGCAGCAGTTACTGCGATGACACAAAACGACAACTTTGCTCAGACTTTTTCGACGTTCAAACGTCTTGCAAACATCACGAAAGATATGGATCTAAGCCAAGAGCTTTCAGTAAATCCTGCACTTTTTGAAGATGATGCAGAGCGTGAGCTGTTTAATGCGTACATCGCAGTCTTGGCAGGTGATTATGAAAGTTATATCGATGAACTAGAGACACTTTTAGAACTAAAACCGCAGCTTGATGCATTTTTTGACAACGTTATGGTCAATGCAGACGATGAGGAGATCAAAAACAATAGAAAATCGCTTGTAGCATTGATCTACAAAAGCTTCCTCCATATAGCAGATATAAAAGAGATATCTGTTAACTAGGAGCTGTTTTGTATGATGTAGCTGTTATCGGTGCAGGTGTAAACGGTTGTGCTGTAAGTTACTATCTCAAACAAAACGGTAAACAGGTCGCACTTTTTGACAGAGAAGCGATCGGTGCAGGAGGAAGCGGTGCCGCAGGTGCGTTTATCTCTCCAAAATTCTCAAAATCGGGTGAGCTTAAAGAGCTTATGGAAAAAGCTTACCCCTTCGCTCTTGAATTCTACTCAAAAAACTTTCCCGCATGTATAAAAAATGCTCCGCTTCTGCACATTGCTAAAGACGAGGATGAAGCAAAAAAACTCATAGCTTTTAAAGAGAACACGACTCTGGATATCGGTACACCTCCGCTGCAGGTGATACAGATTCTTACAGCGTCTGCCCAAGAATGTGAAAATGTCTATGTACTTAAAGGCGGAGTCGTAGATGCGAAGGGTGTCTGTAACCAGATGACTGAGGGGATCGACTTTTTCAACTTTGAAGTCAGCTCTCTTACATGTAAAGACGGATACTATGAGATCGGAGATATAAAAGCCAAAGAGGTCATCCTGGCATACGGTGCGTATGAACCTCTTGTAGATGAACCCTACATAAACCTGCGCGGTATCTGGGGTCATCGTATCGATATAGGTACGTCAACACGCACAGAGGTCACGATGCACCATCATGTCTCGATCTCAAAGTGTGAGGAGGGTCTGATGGCCATCGGTGCTACGCATGACGTGCATTATCATCCGCAAAAGAACAAAGAACCCTACGACATAGAAAAAGGCCGTAAAGAGCTTCTGGAAAAAGCAAACCTTACCATAGAACTTAAAGATGTCGAGATCTTGGCAGATTATACGGGACTTCGCTGCGGTTCAAACGACTATATGCCGCTTGTGGGAAAGATAGTCGAGAGCAAGAACAGCGATAAAGAGATAAGCTACTATCCAAACCTTACGATGATAAATGGGGTAGGCGGTTACGGTTTTGTGATGGCACCCTACATTGCAAAAAAGCTATGTGAGCATATAGTAGAGGGAAAAGAGATCGATGAATCGATCGCACCGGTCAGGTTTTACAAAAGATATATGAAACGACAGCAGGGCAAGAAAAGATGATATATCTGATATTTATACTGATCACTCTATCGGTATTGGTACTGGCTTTGTACCAGCTGCAGTTTTTCTTGGTTTTTGACCCGAAAAAGCATAAAAGAGAGCATCTTGATGAGAGATATACCGCTTTAGAGATAACAGCAGATGACGGGACTTTGCTTGAGGGGATCGAGTACACACCAAAAGAGTTTAAACATACTCTTTTTTATATCGGTGCAAGATCGCAGGACAGCGTCGCGCTTATACATAAACTCTCCCATCATTTTGAAAAGTGCAGGATATTGACGTTTAACTACCGTGGATACGGCAACTCACAAGGTGTCCCCAGCGAGAAAAACCTCTATAATGATGCTTTACATGTAGCCAAAAAATTTCAAGAACACTACGGAGAGTTTAGTATTGCAGGTTTTTCTCTTGGAAGTTCGCTGGCTGCTTATGTCGCTTCAAAAATAAAAGTGAAACACCTGTTTTTACTGGGCGGATTTGACAGTGTGAGAGATCTTTTTATAAAAAGAGGTTTTCCCTCTTTTCTTATCAAATACAATTTTGACACGGTTTCGTATCTGAAAAATGTCGATGCAGACACATATCTGGTCTCGAGTTTAGATGATGATATCGTACCGATTGAAAATGCTCATAATTTAAAAACTAATATAAAAAATCTAGTAGAGTATAAAGAATTATCTCGTTACAATCATGATGAAATTTTATTTTCTCAAGAATCTGTAGATCTTGTCAAAAAGGTGTTATGTTGAAAAAAGATGCTGTCATATTACTGAATATGGGTGGACCCAATGACCTAAACGAGGTCGAACTGTTTTTAAAGAACATGTTTAACGATCCAAACATATTGACTATGAAAAGCGGCTTGCTTCGCAGATTTGTAGCGGGTATGATAGTCTTTTTTAGAACTGAGTCATCTCAGGAGATATACAGAACCATAGGCGGAAAATCTCCGATTGTCGATCTGACGAAAGAGATAACGGGTAAACTTCAAAAAAGCCTTGGAGACAGTGTAATAGTCGATTTTGCAATGCGTTACACACCGCCGTTTGCAGATGAAGTCATCGAGAGATTAAAAGCACACGAGGTCTCAAAAATATACTTGATCCCGATGTATCCGCAATACTCCACGACGACGACAAAATCATCTTTGGAAGATTTTTATGAGCGCTTCGGTAAAAGCGGTATGGATGCCGAGATAGTGGATGTGGATTCATACTATGAGAACGAAAGCTACAACAAAGCGGTCTTAGAACGTATAAAAGAAGAGATGGGTGATGAGAACTTTCAAGAATATGAGATCATCTTCTCTGCTCACGGACTTCCTCAGAAGATCGTAGATGCGGGTGACGTATATCAAGAACAGATCATTAAAAACGTGGATGTCTTAAAAGAGATGATGCAAAAAAACGGTATGGACTTTCAAGCTGTTCATCTTGCATATCAATCGAAAGTAGGGCCGATGAAATGGCTTGAACCCTCTCTTGGAGATGCACTTGAAGGCATGAAAGACAAAAAGGTTATCATCTATCCTATAGCATTTACCGTAGATAACTCAGAGACGGATTATGAACTGGCGATGGAGTACGAAGAAGTTGCGCAGGAGATAGGTGTCAAAGAGTATAAAGTCTGCAGATGCGTGAACGATCATCCGCTTTTTATTCAGGCTCTTACAGAGCTCTATGAAAAGATGAAGAGTGAATAGCATGAAGATCGTTATATTCGATATGGACGGTACACTTATCGATACGAAAAAGGATATAACGATCTCCATAAACTATGTGAGAAAAGAGCATTATGACCTGCCGCCTTTGACAGAGCAGTTTATCGTCGATGCCATCAATATGCCGGTGCGCAATCTTCCCGATCTTTTTTACAATACTTCGGTATATCAGGAAAAAGACAGAGACCTTTTTGAAGAACACTATTTTCAGCAGTGTATAAAATCACCCTATTTATATGAGGGTATCGCCGATACGTTAGAGCAGTTGAAGTCCTTACATGTAAGCTTGAATGTCGCTACGAATGCGCCTACATTGTTTGCAAAGAGGATGTTGAGGCATCTGAATGTGAGTGATATGTTCGATACTATTATAGGTGCCGACGAAGCGGGTGCTTCTAAGCCTGATCCTAAGATGCTTGAGATGATCCTTGCAAATTACGGATACGGTTATATGCCTCACAAGGCATGGATGGTCGGAGACAACTCAAAAGATATAGAAGCCGCAAAAAACATCTCTATAGGTTCTATTTTTGCCACGTGGGGATTCAGCAGTGAAGGCTATGCAGATTATGTGGTCTCCCATCCTTTGAATATTGTTGATATCGTGAAATGTCAAAAATTATTTTAATAAAAAATATAGCACATTAAACTTTTCTCTTTAAGTTCATTTTATATAGAATATTTGTTAATTAATATAACTTGTATTTTATGCACTAAAATAGTTGAATTGAAAATCAAATTAAGGAAATATAATGGCAGATGATGTGAAAATCGAAGAGTTAGAAAAAAAAGTTGAAGAGTTAAGAAGTCTAAAGGATAACTGTACTTTAACAAATGATATTAAAATTGCTTTAGGAAAATATATTCAACAGAATAAAGCTAATCAGGACATACTTATAGAAGAAATTGCAAAGATAGTAAAGCCTGCAAAATTTAACTTAGTACTCATAATATCCATTATATTGAACATATTATTATTGGTGTCTATAGGAAATCATTTTTATTTAAATTATTATGAAAAAAAAATTAAAGAAGAAGGACTTCAAACTATTCATAAGCAGCAAGAAGATAAGAATGCTGCAAAATGATTTATACATGTAGTCATCCAAATTGTCAATTTGAGCAATTAATAAGTAGTAAAAATAAAAAGATTTATTATTTTGAAGATAACAAAAATATTGATAGCTATTGTATATTTCATGCACCTCTTAGCATTAAAAAGAATTTTAGAGTTTTTCAAAAAGAGTTATATAATGAAATTCTTGAAGATTATATATTTGAGTCTATTTTAAAAGAAAAGGATATTGATTTTTCAAATGTTGTTTTTTTGGATTATGATTTTAAGGATAAAAATTTTATTGGTTTAAACATTGATTTGACAAATGCAATTTTTCAAAACAATGTTAGGTTTGACAATTTAAAATGTAAAAAATTGATACTTAAAGATACAAAGTTTTTAGATGGTGGTGGCATTAAAAATAGGCAAGAAGATAAAAACTTGCTTATTGAAGAATTACAATTCAGACCATATGCTTTGGAAAGTGACTTTGTTATAGATATAGGTTCTTATATTAATGACAAGGGTTTAGTAGAGCTTAATAAACAAGGTGTAATCAAAAAAATACGATTTGAAAATCATAAAGTTGGCGCAGGAAAGATATTTTTTATAGGTTTAAATGAATATATAGAAGAAGCAAACTTTAGAAATATGTTATTAGACAATGTTTTTTTTCAAAATTGTTATTTAAAGAATTGTTATTTTCTAAACTCCAAAATTAATCAAACTGAGTTTAGAAATTGTTATTTTCCACAAATAACAAATAGAATATTAAATAATGAAATTCAGGGTAAAGACCATTGGATGATATTATTAATGTTTCCTTTGATCTTGCTAGTAGGTTGGCCTTTATTTCTTTCTTTCAAATATAATGATTTTCTTTTTTATGTCTATTTGATTGTTTTTATACCATATATATTGATTTTTTTAGCATCACTAAATTTATGGGTAGAACTTAGCTCATATTTAATTAAAAAAATTAAGTTTAATAATCATATAAGGTCTGTTAAAAGATTAAATAATATTGAGTTTTTCAATACACACTATTGTATAGCAGATGAAAGGTATATATATGAGAAGTTAGATGAGTTTTTAAAAATTAAAGATAAAACAACTTTGGAAAAACAAAGAGAAATAATACAAATGTCTTTAGATAGTTTAAGTTCATCATATAGTCAATTAAAAGACAATTTTCAAGATAAAGATTTTCAAAGTGCGGGTGATTTCTTTTACTCTCAGAGGTACTCGGAAATGTTGTCTAGTCATAAAAAATCCCTTATAGATGTGACGATTTTTAATATACATCATTTTACTAATGGTTTTGGTGAAAGTTATATGAAACCCTTTCTTTGGTTTGTATTAACAATTATTTTTTTTGCATTACCTTTACAACCAAATCATGACTATGTTTCTACATCTGCTACACCATTGTTTTTAATTAAAGATATGAATATCTCGGATAATAATATTACTAGCAATTTATATATTAATTATCAAACAGATAATTTACTCAAAAATAGTTTCCAAAATTCTTTGCAAGTACATGGGCAACATAAAGAAAAAAATATCTTATACGGCTATGATAATAGGTATGATTTTAATATTACAAAGCAATATATTTTAAAATTAAATGAACAATATTTTGGATTGAGTTTGATTAAATCGTTTAGTAATATGATTTATCCATTTACACCTGAACAAAAAAAATGGTTCCAAAATATAAGTAAAGGAGCAGTTTTTTTAAGTTTATTAGAATCAATTTTACTCTGGTATTTTGCTATAGCTTTTATTTTAGCTTTGTGGCATAGGATAAAAAGATAAATCATATCTAACAAGGATGAATAGATATAGTAAAATAGGTTTTAATTATGATAAAATAGAGGAAAAAGAGAGGTTTTGCAATGCTTGAGCTCGACTTGATCATCTCATATACTTTGATGGTGCTTCTGTTCGTAAGACAGGTAAGTATTTTAAAACGACCAAACAAGATCAACTATGCACCGCTTATGCTCTCCATCGGTGCACTCTCTGCAACTATCCATCTTATACTTTATATTGACTCAAATACCGTTGTCTTAGTCCTAAAAGACTCTTTAGCCGTGATCGTCATAGCCCTTACTCTCTTTGTTATCATGAACATACTCCATCAGGCACAGAAAAATGCAGACGAGCAGCTGCAAAGAGAGTTCTCTTCATCTTTATCATCAAAGATATCCCAAATGGAGAGCTATATTGCTTTACTTGAAAGTAAGATAGCTTCTATGCATGACGACGAACAGCAGTCCCTTTTTGAGATAAGAGAGCAGATAAAAAAAGATATCTCGTCACTTAAAGTGATCCAGACAAATCAGGAAAGGTTTATAGGACAGTTCGAGACTATGATGCAGCAGCAGTCAAAAGTGATGCACAGCGTCGATAAGTTTACATCTGTCCAGCTTCCTGAACTGGACGATATCATGCATTCTCATATCGATATGCTGCGTGTGTCCGAACAAGACCACTACAATCGCATTAAAAAAGCATTTGACAGTGCAGATGCAGTCAGATGCGATATAAAAGACGAGATGGATGAAGTAAAAGAGGATATCAAGTCCATTAAAGATATATCTAACGAGATATCCTCTTCGATCGTTGAAAAGACTCTTTTAGAGCTCTCAGCCGTTACGTTAGAGTTTGAAAAACAGTTAAACCATTTGCGTGCTCAGACAGAAGGTGTCTCTACATCACTTTTTGAAGGTGAGAACATACTCGATTCTATGCGTAAACAGAGTGAAATGGTGATGAAACAGATAGTCCTTTCATCAAACAACATGAAGACCTTAGAGGAACATAGCCGAAGTCTTGGCAATATATACAACCCTATAAAAGAGCTGATCGGCGATATAGAAGCTATAAAGGTCGATTATAAAAATGCGTATAAAGACCTGAGTGATCTGGCAACCTCTCTTAGTAAGAGTGAAAAAGAGCAGATCGAAGTGATGAAAGACAGAGTAGACGAACTGAGTGCAAAACTTATAGAGAAGATAGATATCTCTTTGGAGAGACTTCAAAGCCATTACCATTTAGCTTCAAAAGAGGTCACTAGTACAGTTTCAGAACTTGCAAAGAAAGCAAAGTTCCAAAGCGGTTACGAGATAAAGTAAGAGTGAAGGGCAGTGCGAGATGATTAGCAAAAGCAAAAATCAGGAAGAGATGAATACAAAGATTTGTGAAAGTGGTCATAAATTGGGACTGTTTATCGAATTTGCACCTTTTTCAATGGCTATGTTAGACAAAGATATGAACTATCTCGCGGTAAGTAAAAACTGGATCAAAGAGTACCATCTTGAAGGAAAAGAACTTATAGGAAAGTCTCATTACGATCTTTTTTCAGATATGCCCGAAAGTTGGAAAGAAGCACACAGTCTTAGTCTGCAAGGGGAATATATACAAGAAGAGAACGGTTTCTTCCAAAATATCAGTGACGAGAGCAAATGGATAGTCTGGAAGATCCGTCCATGGTATACTAAAGATGACGTCATCGGTGGGATCATCATCCTTTCAGAGGATATGACAGAGCAAAAAAAGATAGAAGATAGATATCATACTTTATTCAATAAAACGGGAACATGTGCGGCAATAATAGAACCTGACGGTACTTTTTCCCTCGTTAATCAGACATTCGCAGACCTTGCAGAGAGTACTGTCGAAGATTTTACCGGAAGTTCATTTATTGACCTGGTTGATGATGTCGATAAAGAGAGGGTAGTCGGATATCACAAGAAAAGATTGAACTCCCAAGTAGTCCCCGAACATTATGAACTGAATTTTGTCACGACAAAGGGTAAGAAGGGGGTAGCTCTTGTTAATGCGGTTTTTTTACCGGAAACTATGCAGACACTGGTGTCGATCATCGATATCACGGACCGTAAACATATCGAGTCTGAGTTGATAGCGCGTGAAAAAGAGTTGACGGCTGTCATAGACAATATCCCGATGATGATCTTTCTTAAAGATGCAAAGGATCTGCGATATATTCGCTTTAACAATGCCGGTGAAAAGCTTACCGGGATAAGTAAAGATGCACTGTTTGGAAAAAGCGATTATGACTTTTTTCCAAAAGAGGAAGCTGATTTTTTTACTTCTCGCGACAGAGAGGTCTTGGATGAAAAGACAGTTTTGGATATTCCTGAAGAACCTATACATACACACGAGGGCGAACGTATACTGCATACTAAAAAAGTAGCTATTTTAGATGAGAACGGAGAGGCAAAATACCTTTTAGGTATCTCTGAAGATATCACCGAGCGAAAACAAAAAGAGAACCAGCTTCTTCAGTCGTACAAAGTCATTGAAAATTTGGCCGAAGGTATCATCATTACGGATGCAAAAGCCAACATCTTGTCCGTAAACCCTGCATTTAGCGAGATAACAGGTTACAGTAAAGAAGAAGCCATCGGTCAAAATACAAGGCTTCTAAAATCAGGCAGACATGAGTATGAGTTTTATACAAACATGTGGAAGACATTACTGCAAGGCGATAAATGGCAGGGTGAGATCTGGAACAAACGAAAAAACGGTCAACTGTTCCCTGAGTGGCTTTCGATAAGCAGCATTAAAAATGAGCGTAACAAGATAGTAAATTATATCTGTGTCTTCGCAGATATATCAAATATCAAAAAGACGGAGGATGAGCTTCGTTTCTTGGCACATTACGATACATTGACAGAACTGCCTAACCGTCTGCTCTTGACCGAACGTTTGGAACATTCACTCGAACGCGCTCATAGAAAGCGCGAAAATGTTGCAGTCTTATATCTGGATATCGACAGGTTTAAAGAGATAAACGACAGTCTTGGACATCCATACGGTGATCTGCTCCTGCAAAAAGTCGCTAAAAAGATAGAAGACCTGCTAAGAGAAGAAGATACCATCGCACGTGTGAGCGGTGATGAGTTCGTTATGATCATAGAAGATGTAAAATCACCAAATGACGCCGCAATAGTCGCGCAAAAGATCTTGGTCGAACTCAATGATCCTATGACGTTAAATGAGCATGAAGTGACCATAACGGTGAGTATGGGTGTGGCCGTCAGTCCGATGGATGGTACTGATGCTGTCACTCTGCTAAAAAATGCAGATACGGCACTCTACCGTGCAAAAGATCTCGGGAGAAACAGTTTTGAGTTCTTTTCTGCTGATATGGCGACTTCCAGTTTTGAACTTCTTTATCTGCACAGCGCTTTGCATAACGCTTTGAAAAACGATGAGTTTGTAGTCTATTATCAGCCTCAGTTTGAGATGCAAACGGGTGAGCTTCTAGGAGCAGAAGCACTTGTGAGATGGAACAGTCATGAGATGGGTTTAGTCCCGCCGGGCAGATTTATTCCTTTAGCTGAAGACACTGGGCTTATCGTTGCTTTAGGTGAGTGGATATTGCGACAGGCGTGTTTTCAGATGAAAAAATGGCTGGATGCGGGAATGCCGTTAAAATATATAGCAGTAAATGTTTCAGGACGTCAGCTATCCCGTGATAATATAGTTGAAACTCTTAGAAAAGCGCTAAGTGACGCCCAGCTTGATGCAAAATATATTGAGATAGAGATCACCGAGAGCGTCATCATGAAAGATGAACTTTATATCGATCTCTTGAACAGTCTTAAAGAGTTAGGCGTACGTCTTTCTATTGACGATTTTGGAACAGGATACTCCTCTTTGTCACGTCTAAAGCATATGCCGATAGATAAACTGAAGATCGACCAGTCTTTTGTCAGCGGAATACCGTTTGACAAAGATGATATGAATATAACACAAGCGATCATAGGTCTGGCGGACAGCTTGGAACTGGATGTTATTGCCGAGGGTGTCGAGACAAAAGAACAGGCAGAGTTCCTTATAAAAGAGGGTTGTGCAAAAGTTCAGGGATATCTTTACAGCTTACCGTTAACGGTAGTTGATTTAGAGGAGTGGATGAGTAAAAACACTCATAAAAAGATATTTTAGATCTGTAGCTATATAATCATATAGCTACGATGTAGTTTATTCCTTTTTTTCGCCTGAGCTTTCAAGATCACTGTAACGTCTAAATATCTCATGTGCGTGAGCAGTAGCTACTTCTAGGAATGCTTCTGCATCTATGCTGTTTGCTTTTTCGACCATGCTGAACCTGGTCTCATTATACATATAGTTTTTGACTGGTATCCTTGGACCTTTATAGTCAAGTCTCATAGGGTTTTTACCCTCGTCTTTAAGAGTAGGGTTATATCTAAAAGTAGGCCAGAGTCCGCAGTCTACTGCCAGTTTTTGCTGTTTCATCCCATCTTTGAGATCATATCCGTGAGCGATGCAGTGAGAGTACGCAATGATGATCGACGGTCCGTCATATTTCTCAGCTTCTGCAAAGGCTTTTACTGTCTGAGAATAACTTGCTCCCATAGCCACACGTGCGACATAGACATTCTCATAACTCATAGCCATCAAAGCCAGATCTTTTGCCAGAGCGGGTTTACCGCCTGCTGCAAACTTGGCGACTGCACCAGTAGGAGTCGCTTTTGACTGCTGTCCGCCCGTGTTTGAATACACTTGCGTATCAAGTACAAGGATATTTACGTTCTTTCCGCTTGCCAGTACATGGTCAAGTCCGCCGTAACCTATATCATAAGCCCAGCCGTCACCGCCTATGATCCATACGGATTTTTTCACGAGATAATCTGCCAGAGACAAGAGGCTTTTAGCATCTTCATTCTCTAGTTTATGGAGTTTCTCTTTTAGCTCTTTTACACGTTCTCTTTGTGCGAAGATCTCCTCTTCCTCTTCTTGAGGCGCGTTAAGGATAGCATCGCTAAACTCTTGTCCGAGTTTGTCTGAAAGTTTTTCGACCAGCTCTTTTGCCTGTACCGCATGTTTGTCTATGGTCAGTCTAAATCCGACCCCAAACTCTGCATTGTCCTCAAAAAGTGAGTTAGACCATGCCGGTCCAAGCCCGTTTTCGTTCTTTGCCCAAGGAGTGGTCGGAAGGTTTCCGCCGTAAATGGATGAACATCCCGTCGCATTGGCGACTATCATCCTATCGCCAAACAGCTGAGTCGCTAACTTGATGTATGGAGTCTCCCCACATCCCGGACATGCACCGGAGAACTCAAAAAGAGGCTGTAGAAACTGGCTGTCTTTTACTTTAGAGTGGTCGAGTTTCGCTCTGTCATACTCAGGAATAGTCAAAAAATAATCCCAGTTTTTTATGCCCTCTTCGAGCAGTTCTTCTATCGGAGTCATGTTGATAGCTTTGAGTTCAGGCTCCTGCTTGTTTATACCTATGCACACTTCAGTACACAAAGCACACCCAGTACAGTCTTCCACGGCTACTTGGATGGTAAACCTCTCGTTCTCACCGAAGTTCCTTCCTTTTGCCTCTATGCTTTTAAAAGATTCGGGTGCGTCTTTTAAAAAGCTTTCATCGACTATTTTTGAGCGTATGACAGCGTGAGGACAGACCAGGACACATTCGTTACACTGAACACAGGTGCTAGGGTCCCATAGGGGGACATCAAGAGCGATGTTTCTTTTCTCATACTGGGTAGTCGCACTCGGCCAGGTACCGTCTGCCGGCATCATACTCACAGGTATCTCATCACCTTTACCCTCTATGATATTTGCCGTAACGTCAGCTATAAATTTGCTGAACTTTCCTTTTATAGGAGGCTGCAGCGAGCGTGTACTGGTCGGTTCTTTTGGAAGTTCTACTTTATGAAGATGCGCAAGAGCACTATCGACGGCATCAAAGTTGAGTTTGACTATCTCGTCACTTTTCTTGCCGTAGCTCTTCTGTATATATTTTTTTATCTGTTTTATCGCTTCTTCACGCTCCAAGATGCCAGATATAGCAAAAAAACATGTCTGCATAACGGTGTTGATGCGTCTGCCCATACCGCTCTCTTTAGCGACTCTATAAGCATCGACTACATAAAACTCTATCTCTTTTTCTATCATCTCCTCTTGGATCGACTTTGGAAGATGCTTCCATACATCTTTTTCATCAAACGGAGAGTTCAGTAAAAAGATGGCTTTGTGCTTTGCATGCTGCAGGATGTCGAACTTCTCCATAAAGACGCTTTGGTGACACGCTACAAAGTCGGCTTTGTCTATAAGATAGGTCGAGTGTATAGGTGAGGGACCAAAACGCAGGTGTGACGTCGTCATAGAACCCGATTTTTTAGAGTCATAGACAAAATAGCCTTGAGCATAGTTTGGAGTCTGCGTTCCTATGATCTTGATCGAGTTTTTATTTGCTCCGACCGTACCGTCTGAGCCCAGACCGAAAAAGATCGCTTCAAAGGTGTCTTTTTTCGGCAGTGCGAAGTCATGGTCGTATGAAAGGGATGTATGTGTGATGTCATCGTTTATACCGATGGTGAAATGAATCTTTGGAGACTCTTTTTTGAGTTCGTCATAGATCGCTTTTATCATGGCAGGAGTAAACTCTTTGGATGAGAGTCCATATCTGCCGCCTATGATAAACGGAGTATCAAACTCAAGAGAGCCATCCTCTTTCGCTTCGCTAAAAGCGCTTACGACATCAAGATAAAGCGGTTCTCCGACTGAGCCTGCTTCTTTCGTTCTGTCTAAAACTGCGATAGATTTGACGGTTTTTGGCAGTGAAGAGATAAAATACTTGATGGAAAACGGGCGGTACAGTCTTACTTTGAGCACACCCACTTTTTCACCCTGAGTGTTTAGGTACTCTACCGTCTCATGAACAGCTTCGGCACCAGAACCCATGATAATGATGATACGCTGGGCATCACTCGCACCCACATAGTCAAAAAGATGGTAACTTCTCCCGGTCAGCGAGGCAAACTTATTCATACACTCCTGTACTATATCGGGAGTGTTTAGATAGTAGCTGTTGACGCTTTCTCTACCTTGAAAGTAGACATCCGGGTTTTGTGATGTTCCTCTTATGAAAGGGTTGTCCGGAGTAAGTGCCCGTCTTCTGTGTGCACTGACAAGTTCGTCGTCTATCATTGTCCTCATCGTCGTTTCATCAAGCAGATCGATCTTGTCTACCTCATGTGAAGTCCTGAAACCGTCAAAGAAGTGTAAAAAGGGGATGCGTGACTCCAATGTAGCAGCTTGGGAGATAAGTGTCATGTCATGCGCTTCCTGCACCGAGTTTGAACAGAGCATCGCAAATCCTGATTGACGGACACTCATTACGTCGCTATGGTCACCAAAGATAGAAAGTGCCTGAGCGGCGATAGAACGTGCCGCTATATGAAATACGGTAGGCGTGAGCTCGCCAGCGATCTTATACATGTTAGGAAGCATCAGCAGTAAGCCCTGTGAGGCAGTAAATGTCGTGGTCAGCGCTCCGCTTTGAAGTGCGCCGTGGATGGCACCGCTGGCTCCTCCTTCGCTTTGCATCTCCGTGACATCGGGTATGGTACCAAAGACATTTCTCTCCTGGTGTGTTGCATAGATATCACACAGTTCACCCATCACAGAAGCAGGCGTGATAGGGTATATGGCTATGATCTCATTTATCTTATAGGCAACACGTGCCACCGCTTCATTCGCATCTATCGTATCTGTTTGATGTTTCATTGTAAATCCCTTACATGTAAGCGTCTTAAATATATTCTATCTCAAAATTAGGAAATAGAGTATACGTTGTATGGATTTTTTTAAAATTTTTATTGTTCTATTTCATTTAAATCTATGATAGAATAGGTCATTTTGAGTTTAAAATGAGAGTTTCAGATTGCATATCAGACATAAATTTTTAAAAGACCGGCCTCTTACATGTAAGAGGATCCTTATCATCGGAACGTTCAATCCCGATGTGGAGTGCAACGATGCCGAGTTCTTCTACGGCAGGGTAAAAAACTTCTTTTGGGTGCTTTTGCCTGCAATGTTCGATGAAAAAAGTATAAAGGGCGATGTGGAGTCACAAAAAAAGTTTTTATCTGAACACGACATAGAACTCACAGACCTGATACTCTCCGCCGAAATGGATAAAAAAGATATCTGCAACTACGGTGACGATAAACTCCAAAACGTCATACAGTACAACACGGACAATATATTGCGATATTTAGAGCAGGGCAGAACAAAAGAAGTCTACTTCACCAGAAAGTCGTTTGATAAAAGCGTGGCATGTATAAAAAACGAGATAGGGAAGATAAAAGAGTACTGCGACAAGAATGGCATAAAGTTCAGATTTCTCCCGACTCCATCACGGTTTTATAATGAGAAGAAGTTGGAGGAGTGGAGAGAGTACTTTGATACAAAAGACAGATAAGGAGGTTAAAATATGCAACAGTTTTTAAAAGAGAGCGCATTAGTGGATTTTTCTCATCCTGATATCCAAGCTTTGGCACATACTTTGGCAGAGGGTCTGACTTCGGATGAAGAGATCGCTAAACGATGCTTCTTACATGTAAGAGATAAGATACGCCACAGCGGGGATGCTAAGGATGATATCACTACATATAAAGCAAGCGATGTCTTAAAGTACAAGACGGGATGGTGCTATGCAAAGAGCATCCTGCTTGCTGCACTTTTACGTGCGAACGGTATCCCTGCGGGATTTTGCTATCAAAGACTTTCATGTTCTGAGTACGAGCAAGATGTGTACTGCCTGCATGGACTGAATGCCGTGTATCTAAAAGAATACGGTTGGTACCGCATAGATGCCAGAGGCAATAAAGAAGGTGTGGACGCTCAGTTTATGCCTCCTTATGAAAAGCTGGCTTTTGAGCTGCAAGAGGGTGAGACAGATCTGCCAGATATCTACGACGAACCTTTGAATGTAGTCGTAGAGGCTCTTAAAAAGAACAAGACCTATGATGAGATGATCCACCACTTCCCTGATATTAAATGAGTTTGGTAATCCTTTATATTGTGATAAAATAGGTCTATCTTTTTTTGTGATTGAGGATGACGATGGCAGATAAATCTGATACATTGGGACTGCGTACGCAGGTTGAGCAGTACTCGATTCATGATGTCGAATATGTCGGTGACAACACGATCATCTACCGTGCCGAGGATATGCGAGTCGGTAGAGAAGTATGGCTACGTGAATATTTCCCAAGTACAATAGCCAAACGTCATCACAAAGAGGGCGGGCAAAGTACAGTTTATGTCCATCCGACACAGAGTGAAGTATTCGCCGCAGGAAAGACAGAGCTGCAAACCCTCTACAACACTCTCAAGGGAGTAAATAATCCTGCCATTCCTGCCTTCTACCAGACTTTTGAGGCCGGTGGGACGCTTTATGCTACAACACAATACTCCGGCGGAATGAAAACACTTCGTCAGTTATACGATGCTAAGAAAATATTTTCAGAACAGCAGATCAGTACATTTGCTCTCTCCCTTGTTCGGGCATTAGTCATTTTACAGCGTACCGGATTACAGGTACGGTCATTGAATCCGGACACACTGTTGCTAAATACCGCTACAAACGAATGCAGCACTGCTTATGCAGAGTTTGTTTCTTTTAATGAGCAAAGAGTACAACAATTGATGCATGAGTTAGCAATAGTGTTGTACGGTATGATAGACAGTGAAAATATCGAAGATGACAAACCTCTTAAACCCTTAGAGCCTAATAGTGTTTATTCTGGAGCATTGTGCGGGCTGATAAATCGTATGGTATTTGAGGAGTCATCACAACGTCCGAAAATCTTTGAAGAGTTACAAACCCTGCTGCAAAGTTACCAGCCAAGTGAAGCAGAATGTGAGCCGATTGTATGTAAAAAAACGGACAACCCGTTTTCATCGCTTGCCAGTATGGCAAGTATCGTGCTTATCCTTGTTTTCGCTTATTATATTTTCACTCAGCCTAAAACTTTAGATATCAAGAAAGTAACATGGTTCGATGCAGCGCGCTATCATCTGGTCGCTTATTTTGGTAATGCACAAGCGGAGTCCGGACTCGGGCAGATGTATGAAAAGGGATATGGTGTAGACCGAAATATTAAAGAAGCGCTGTTTTGGTATAAGAAAGCGGCAGAGCAGGGGAACCTTTATGCACAACTGAGTTTGGCGCAAATTTATCATAAGGGCATGGGTGTCAATAAAAATATTACAGAAGCAATACATTGGTATGAAAAAGCGGCTTCAAACGGAGATAAACAGGTAAAGTGGCAACTAGCAAAGATATATATGGATCAAAAGGCATATGATAAGGCACAAAGATACTATGAGGAACTGGCAAGAGACGGTGATGTACAGGCTCAGAAAAATCTGGCATATATGAAAGTAAGCGGTAAGAGGAAGAAAGACCCTGAAGGAGCATTTAACATCTTCTTGAAGCTGGCAAAAACAGGAGATCTCTACGCCCAGCAAAGCCTTGGTTATATGTTTATATCGGGTAAAGGGACATCAAAAGACTATGCACAGGCATTGTACTGGTTTAAACAAGCGGAAAAACAGGGTGATGGATATTCTTGCGGAGCTATTGGAGAGATGTATCTTTATGGTCTAGGTGTTTCTAAAAACAAGGAAGAAGCCCGTTATTGGTTTGAAAAAGGGCTTTCAAGAAACGATAAATACTCAAAACGGGCATTGATGAAAATGGGACAGGACGATACAGTTATTCAAAAAGTCCGTATAAAGAACAACACATAATATATAAAGCATTTTTACTAATGAGTAAAATATATTATAATTAAACTCTCTAGTATCTATAAAAGGAGAACGAATGCGCTATATACCAATGATCTCAGCCGTAGTGGCTGTAACAGTTTTATCCGGATGCAGCTGTCTGTATGCTCCCCCATCTTCCTTGATAGACAACACGCCTGTCGTTAAGATGGGAAGCACGGTGAACCCTCCTAAAGAGTTCATACTATACATCCCTGCAAACAGTAAGTTTCCTATGAAGTTCTTGGCAAAAGGCGATGTTTTTGACACGAATGAGACCTCGACGGTCATGGTGAGTTTTACTAAAGATATCTATCTTTACGACCACTGGGCAAGTCTTGACGGTAAAAAATGGATCGATTTTCACTCGATGTTTAAGGTGAAGCCCTCGGGTGGATTTGATTCGATGGGTGCAAAGATAGAGTTAAAAATGGATTATGCTAAATAAATACGAATTCTGTTTTATAGGTTCAAGCAGCTTTAACAGTCTTGTTGCGTCCTGTTTGTTTGGCTTTATAGAGTGCTTCGTCTACAATCTGCAGAAACTGCTGTAAATTCGCTGTTTGATGAGGCACACCAACTCCGACGCTGATAGTCATTCCGTATGCTTTTGTATGGTCTAGACTTTCGATTAAAAAACGCACTTTTTCGGCAAAATGAAAACCGTTTTCTAAGTCACTGTTTGGATATATGATCATAAACTCTTCACCGCCCCATCGACCGACCGTATCTGTTGAACGTGAAGAGTCTTTTAAAACCTTTGAGACATGCTTCAAAACTTCATCCCCTATAGGATGACCATATCGGTCATTGATGGTTTTAAAATTGTCTAGATCGATCATTAACAAGGCAAAAGATTTTCCGTATTCCTGATAGTTCTTATACTGGATATGAAGTTCTTGATCCAGTTGATAGCGGTTGTAAAGTTGTGTAAGAGGATCGGTAATAGAGCGTTTTGAGTAGTCGATATAAAGTTGGTGCACACGTTGATACTCCTTTTGCTTATGTTTGAGTATACTAATGTAAGTAAGTACGATAGAAAGAATGCCAAATGCAAATAAAAGAAATTCTAAAAGAGTCTTTAAAATATTTTGGTTTAAAAGTGCATCGACGTACGAAATATCTATATCTGCACCTACGACATAGAGATCTCCTTTTACTGTGCTCATCGGTAGAAAAACAGAACGATATGTTCCCCAACGATCGCTATAGACAGGTACGTATATTGGTTCATAAACTTCATTGCGTTTATTAAAATGATTTGTTTTGAGTTGAAAACTTTGTTTAAGTGCGTCGCTTGCATCAGGGTAAGCAGTAAAGTAGTGTACCTCTGTGCCTTCTTTGATCTCTTCTGGAAGTGCACTTGAACTGGTGAGTCTATAGGTTCCTTTGTTGTCTTGAATAACAGTATAGAGAAATTTAGTTCCTAGTCGATTATTGAGATTTGAAAGGTTTTTTATATTTTGATTATCTTCAGTTTTATTAATGTCACTAGTACTTAGGGCTCGGTCATGAAAATCGTCTGCAAGGACAAACGGTACAGCAACTGCCGCTGCAAAAAGTTGTTTGTCGATTTGTGAAATAAGACGATCTTTTTCATAAAAATAATTCCAAATAGAATATATAGCTAGTACGCTTAGTGTAAAAGCTACAGCAGCTATCATTTTTAGTGTTTCTAGTTTCATGTTGATTGAATCATACTAGTGTGAACCTTTAGCAAGAAATATTAAATAATGTAAAATATTATTGTACTTAAATTTATTTTTTAAAGAAAGACTAGGTGGTACATTTTTCAATATACTAAATGTATTTACAAAAAGTGTTACAAACTCTTCATTAAATCAAAGTTGGTACGTTTTTGGCTTTTTAATAAACAATAGTTCAAGCAGAGAGAAATGTGAGAACATCTTAGTACGAAATATCCTAAAATACGTATTAGTATATTTTAGTAAACTAAGTATATTTTTATAAAAGAAAGCGTAGAATGCAGCCATGATAGAACTTAATGACAAATCATATGACTCATCGGAAGAACTTTTCTTTGAGATATTTAATGACAGGTTGAAGCTTCAGATCATCTGGCTCCTTCAAAAAAATACGATGCGTTTTAAAGAGTTAAGCAGTGCACTAAGCCCCATCACAAACAAGACTCTTTCATCAAAACTAAAAGAGCTTGAAGCATTGCATCTTGTAACTCGTAAAAGTTACGGTGAAGTACCTCCGAGGGTAGACTATTCATTAAGCGTTCATGGTAAATATCTCAGACCTGTCATAGAAGAGATACTTTCATGGTCTAACAAATATGCTAAAGATTTTGCCTCTGTCGAGCAAGAAAACAAAAATAAGATTCCTATAAAAGTCACAGAGAAATCTTACGTACCTGTCAGAAACCATTTGGAAAAAAGTGAAAAACTTGACAGACCTGCTAAACGGTGGTCTATTTTTGGAAGATAATCCGAATTTAATAAATAAAAAGAGAAATAATGAAAAAAACAGTTTTAATTACAGGCGGAAATAAAGGCATAGGGCTTGAAACGACTAAAAAATTTTTACAAATAGGTTATGAAGTCATAGTCGTTGCACGTGACTTTACAGGTTTTGAGTTCAAAGAGGACAAAAACGTCCGTTGTATCGAGTTTGATCTGAGTGATGTAGCAAAGGTTCCTGAACTTGTTTCGATGATAGACAGCATCGATGTGCTCATAAATAATGCAGGTGTGATGTACTCATTACCGTATGATGATTATCCAAAAGAGAAAGTGGATTTTATGATAGGATTAAACATCGAAGTACCCGTTAAGCTCATTGAACTTCTTTCTAAAAAGATGCCTGATGGCGGTAGAATAGTCAATGATGCTTCCATAGCAGGGCAAATTGGTCATCCTGATGTTTGGTACGGCATAACAAAAGCAGGACTCATAAATGCGACAAAGAGCTTTGCAAAGATATTTGACGGTAGGATCATCATCAACGCCGTTGCACCGAGTCCAGTTGAGACAGATATGTTAAACGTGATCCCAGAGGCACGACGTGAAGCATTCTTAAAGACAGTAACGGCAAAACGTTTTGCTTATGCCGAAGAGGTGGCTAAAACAATGGTATGGCTTGCTACCGAAGCACCGGAGTACATCAACGGTACCTGCATAGACATCAACAGCGGGTCCTATCTGCGTTAGAGGGAGAGTTATGAATCCTATTAAAGTTGTACGAGAAAAGACAAAAAAACTCACAGATCTGCCCAATATCGGTAAATCTTTGGCAGATGACCTGCGCTCGATAGGTATAGATACACCCCAAATGCTAAAAGGTAAAGATCCTTACGAGCTTTATCAAAGACTCTGTGAAGTGACA
Organism: Sulfurimonas sp. HSL3-2; assembly: GCF_039645965.1. GTDB lineage: Bacteria > Campylobacterota > Campylobacteria > Campylobacterales > Sulfurimonadaceae > Hydrocurvibacter > Hydrocurvibacter mobilis. The sequence goes on from NZ_CP147917.1 coordinate 1,024,091, forward strand.
AGCAGTAGACAAGACCCTTGTGTACTTGATGTCTTTATGTCCGTTACCGACTTTATGAATGGTAATGAACCGAAAGTGTGGTGGGATTATACCGATGAGCGTAAAAAGCGGTATGGCAACGGTAAAAAAATAGCAGAAATATAGCAATTGTTTCATTTGTGATATCATATCTTCAAGTAAAGGAGTAGAGATGCAAATGAATAACGCCTATCGTTTAGCAGTCATATCCGACGTACACATCGGAGATCCGAGATGTACGCTGTTTAGTATTATGGATGAAGATGAAAAAGTGACTCCCCATGCCCCTTATAAAAAAGGGGAAATCTATTTTAACAGTGAAACACAAAATTTTTACAAATACCCCCAAGACAGACTTATCATTGAACGTCATAGTAAAGACCCGTATTACAGAGTGAAGCTTGATATGTCAAAAGACTCTCAGTACACAAGATTGGTAGAGATCGCAAAAGAGGTAGATAATCTTATAATCCTCGGAGATCTTTTTGACATAGCGATGCAACGGAATGATATCGCTTATGAACTGGTCAAGGTGTTTCTTGATCAGCTCCGGAGTGATGCAGGAACAAAAGAGTTTATCTACATACCTGGCAATCATGACTACTCATTATGGCGTCATTTGCAATGGGAGAGTGATGTCACACAGCAAGTTAATGAACTAAATCCGGCGAAAATGGCTAGACATGTAGTCCCCGGTATTTTATCTTTTAAAGATAACAAAAAGCATTTACAGCTCTTTGAGTATGTCAATACGGAGATAACTAAAGATTATCCTGAGGATAACTCAGAGTATTTACTGATAGAAAAAAAGGATTATGAACATACACATATGGATAAGATATTCGGTACGGCTGTTACTTTGGTGTACCCGAACCTTTATATCATCGATGATCAAGATAGAGTCACGCTTCTTACACACGGTCAATATTTCGAAGATAACTGGTCTGAGATGAGTAATAGCATGAATAAGCACTGGGACAGATTTGTCGCTATATTGGCTAAACAGTTTAATCTGACTCCTGAAGAACTTGCTGATCATGAGATAGCCAAAAAGATCGAAGCCTTCAAAGAACAGTCCGATAACTTTAATCTGCCTCAGTTCATACAAGCAAATGCGCTGGTAGGAAATGCACAATCAAATGACGGTTATGAAACAGGTACTCCAGCCCAGCTTGATATCCTTTTACGGAACTATTATGAAGTACTCAATGATGGTAAACCACCGAAGGTAAAGCCTAGTACAGATTATATTACGGTAAGTAAGATCATCGAAAAGGCAGACGGTTCAAAACCTAGCAGTAGTTCGGATGTCGAATGGTATATCTACAGAACTATTCGCGAACTGATGAAACTAACTAAGGACAGACACTACAAGATAAGTAAGTTTATATATGGTCATACTCATGTTCCGGGAGTATCTAACTCTACTGTTTCATCACAGCTGTCGTCTTTAGGTCTTATTTCATCAGGTTCTTATGTGTCTGACTCCAAAGACACTTCTTCGAATCTCTTGTATGTCAATGCTCATCCTATAAAGCTTCAAGATCCTATGCCAAAACCGAATAAATATACGGTCATAAACACAGGCGGCTGGTTAAGAGATCATCCCCACCAAAAGAAAAAAGAAAAGTTTCACGGGTTTGGTAAACCTTGTGGGGCTGTTATCCCGATATTAGAAAATGGTGAAATTATAGAAATCAGAGTACTTAAGTAACTAAAATAACTTGTATAATTCCCGTTAAACTTAGGTGGTGACATTCAAATGGAAGATAGTAAAAACTCTACTCGTTATTTTATAGGCATGATCGTGGCTATGCTGCTTTGGGGTGTGGCTTGGACGGCAGGAAAAGCTGCTGCCGAGCATTCAAATGCCGAAGTCGCAGCCTTTTGGCGATATGCTATCTCTTTTATCAGCATCCTTCCCGTCATCTGGTACTTAAAAGTCCCTCTAAAAACCGATAGGATGGGATTTGTCTATATGCTTGGAGCAGGATTGCTTACATCACTTTTTAACTACCTTTTTTTCGCAGGACTCTCTCACGGTCAGGCAGGTTACGGCGGTACGATGGTAACGGCTCTTGCTCCCATATTTACATACCTGATGTCCATAGCCATCTTAGGTACGAAAGTATCGACACGCCAGGTCATAGCACTTTCTATCGGGGTCTTTGGCGCACTTATTTTACTTCGCGTACCGTTTGAGGGGTTCGCTTTTTTAAATGTGGAGAGCTCTTACTTTTTAGAGTGTGCCATCGTCTGGGCATTTGTGACCATCCTTTCACAAAAAGCGTCAAAAAGAGCGAACCCTATGTTTTATACACTTGTCGTCTTTGGAGTAGCAGGGGTGACAAACATGTTCTTTGCACTGCCGCATCATCCGTTTGATATTCAAGCTTATGACGGAGTTTTCTGGGCTACGATCATCTTTATAGGTGTGTTTCCGGGAACATTCAGCACGGCTCTCTTTTTCCTTTCAGCAGGTAAGATCGGAGCGCACAGGACGGGAGTCTTTATGTTCATCGTCCCGGTAGGTGCCATCGTATCGAGCTGGTTCGTGTATGGAGAGAGCATAGCGCTCTCGACAGTCATAGGATGTCTGCTTGCTTTTTTTGCCGTTATGCTGTTTAATATGAAAAGAACTTCCAAAGCGGTAGAACAAAAGGTTTAAAATGCAGCAGAATATTGACTGGAAAAACTGTTACGGAGCTATATGGCGGGCTAAAAAAGAGTATCTCAAACCTGTAAAAAACATAGATGAGATCACATTTGAAGATCTGATAGGCATAGAGAGACAAAAAAAAGAGCTCATAACGAACACCGAGCGTTTTTTGGATGATCTTCCTTCAAACAATGTCTTGCTATGGGGTGCAAGAGGTACGGGTAAATCCTCGCTTATCAAAGCGGTTTTAAACGCCTACAACGCAAGAGGTCTTCGCATCATCGAGATAGACAGAGACGACCTAGACGATCTCATAGAGATATCGGACATGATACGTAACCTGCCTTACAAGTTCATCATCTTTTGTGACGACTTGTCATTTGAAGAGGGAGAGAAGGGCTATAAAGGTCTTAAACGCATACTTGAAGGTTCTATAGAGACACCGCCTAGCAATGTCAAGATATATGCTACCTCAAACAGACGCCATCTTATCACCGAATATCAAAGAGAAAATGAGGGTACGGTGGTCGGAGAGAATGGCGAACTTCACTATTCAGACAGCGTAGAGGAGAAGATATCGCTCAGCGACAGATTCGGTCTGTGGCTCTCTTTCTATCACGGCACGCAAGCCGAGTATCTAGAAGTCGTAGACAGTTACTTTAAGGACTACAAAGGCGATAGAGAGTTCTTGCATGCAGAGGCTCTGCGTTTTGCGCAGGTGAGGGCAAGTAGAACCGGCAGAACGGCAAAGCAGTTTTATAACAGCTATTTTCAAAAGTAAAGGGCAAAGATGTTTATAGTATCACTCACATACACCGCTTCACTAGAGGAAGTGGACAAGTATTTAGCCTTACATGTAAGCTATCTTGAGGAGCAGTATGCATTAGGCAACTTCATCGCTTCAGGTCGTAAAGTTCCGCGTACAGGCGGTGTTATCCTTTCAAAAATGGATTCGCTTGAAAGTCTGCAGGCGGTTTTGGAAAAAGACCCTTTTAAGATCAACGATCTTGCCGCTTATGAGATCATCGAGTTTACACCTAGCATGACGGCTAAAGGGTTTGAAAACCTAAAAGAGGAGATATAATGAAAGATAAACTGCTTATAGTCATAAGTACCGACAATGCAGACAGCATCATGAAGTTTCCGCTGCTTTACGGCGGAGTGTCGCTTCCTAGAGATTACTGGAAGAGAGTGCATGTGATGTTTTGGGGCGCTTCCATCATGCAGGCGAGAGATAATAAGATCATTAGAGAAAAAGTGCTCTCGATGCAAAAAGACGGTGTGGAGTTTAGTTCATGCATCGTCTGTGCTCAGGAATACGAAGCCGTCGAGTCCTTAGAATACATCGGCATACCGTGTAACCATACGGGAGAACTTTTGACCGAGGCTCTTAAAAGCGAGGAGTGGTCTGTACTGACCATATAAGTACCCTATTTTTTTTAAAGGAAAAAGATGAAGTTAAAGATAGCAGAACTTAGTGATATAGATAAAGTCCTGGAACTTCATTTCAAGTACCAGATAGACTCCATCAAGGAGGAGGATAAAAAAGACGGTTTTGTCACGACTCCTTTTACAAAAGAACAGCTTTCTGAGCTCATAGAAAAAGAGCAGGGGCTTTTTATCGCACTCCAAGAGGGTGAAGTCGTAGCGTATGTTATGGCGGCATCGTGGCAGTTTTGGTCAAGATGGCCGATGTTCGCTTATATGATAGAAGGTCTGGGAGATCTTGAATATCTGGGAAAAAGACTGAGTACAGAGAACTCTTACCAGTACGGTCCTATCTGTATCGATAAAAGTGTGAGGGGAAGCGGAGTACTTGAAGCGATATTTGAGTTTGCAAGAGGCGAGATGGCAAAACGTTACCCGATACTTGTGACATTCATAAACAAGATAAATCCGCGCTCATACGAAGCTCATACAAGAAAGCTGGGTCTTGATGTCATAAAAGAGTTCTCATATAACGGTAACAACTACTATGAGCTGGTATATGATACTTCCAAGTCATTAAGATAAGGAAAACTCTGCTTGCGGTTCTGCAAGGAAGAATCCTTGTGTACGGTCGATCTTCAACTCTTTAGCTTTTATGTAGACCGCTTCAGTGTGAACATACTCTGCGATAGTAATAATATTTAATTTTTTTGCAAAGTTTACGATCGTTTCGACGACTATTTGAGCATTTGGATCGGTATCAAGATGCTTTATCAACGAGCCGTCTATCTTGATGTAGTCAATATCAAGTCGAAGAAGATGTTCAAAACTTGAATACCCTGAGCCAAAATCATCTATAGCGATTCTACAGCCGAGAGCCTTCATCTCACTGATAAAAGTTGATACCTCTTGATAATTATCTATACCTTCCGTTTCGAGGATCTCAAAGATTATCTTTTTGCTGACATTGTATTTTTCTATATTGTGTTTTATATATTCTATCGTAGCTTCATCCAAGATATCTTCTACCGATAGATTTACTGAAAAATCACAATCTATATCTTCAAAGTATTTACAACTTTTTTGAACCATTATTTTTGTCAATTTGCTATACAGCTTACTTTTTTTTGCAATAGTTAAAAACTCATAAGGGCTGATAACAGTATTACCATTATCGATGAGACGTATAAGGGATTCGACACTTACGATCTTGTTGGATACATTGTCATAGATAGGTTGAAAGTAGGGCGCGATCCTATCTTCTTCTATGGCTTTTGCCAACTTTTTCCCCCATTCGATATTGTTTTTATAGAGTTTTTCCACATTATGTTTTCCATCATAAAGTAAAAAGGATTTTTTCTGTTGTTTAGCTGATTTTAAAGCGATATCAGCTTTTTCCAAAGCTCCTTCTATCTGAAATGCTCCTCCGATAGTGATTCGGATAGATAGTTCATTGTTTTCATGATAAAAGACCATTTTTTCCACATTGTCGATTAGTTTTTGAGCGATCTGTATAAATTCGTTTAACAAAGGTTTTTTCGTAAACAGTAAAGCGAACTCGTCACCGGAAAGATGCATCAGGATCACATCATCCTCATTTGCAAACATATTCTCGAGTGTACGTGCGAAAGAGATTAAAACAGTATCTCCTGCAATATGACCGAAAAAGTCATTGATCTCTTTAAAGTCATCAATATTGATGACCAGAAGCGCACCATCAGTATAGTTGCTTATCTCATTGAGTAAACTTAGTCTATTTGGTAGTCCTGTCAGACTGTTTGTATAAAGCTGTTTTCGAAGTTCCACTGTTTTTTCATTTACTTTATCTTCAAGAAAATGGTTTGCATCTTCTTGCTCTTTTGAATATTCTAAGATCTTCTCTTGCATATGGCTAAGAGCGTTTGAGATAAGACCGATCTCATTATGTTCTTCTATTAAAGGAAGATGAACTTTTTTATTCGGTGAGAAATTTTTTAATGCCTTTGCTATCTGTCTCAGAGGAGAGAGAAGTCTCTTCACGTAGAGACTAAACAGTAAAAAGAACAAAACGAGTGCTATCAAGATTTCGATGAGTAAAGTGGTATATTTATCTATCAATACTTTATAGTTTTTAGTAGAGTAGACAAGAAGTAACGTCCCGATCTGCTTTTGTGAATTTGGTTGTAAAATGGCTTTTTCAACTTTAAAAGAGTCATTGACATTACTGCTGTAATCTTTAGATTTCATCTCTTTGATTATCTTGTCGTCTTTTATGACTTTAATGGCTAAAATATTGGGATTTTCGATGAGTTTTAACAGTGTATCGTCTATTTTACCGTTCATATCAAGGTAGATGTTGAGTGCGACCAGCGGTTCAATGGTCTTTAGGACAAGATCGGCTTTTTCCATCTCAATACTGTAAAAAGCCTGTTTATTGATCCTTTCAAAAACATTAAAGATCACTACGACAGAAAGCAGCGATACCAATGAAATCGAAAGTACGATTTTTGTAGAAAGTGACTTAAATTCTTGTTTCATTGAAAAACTTTAAACTCCCGGATCAAATGATTTACTCTGTAACACTGGATCGTAGTCCAACAGAGATAAGTCTTTAAAACTGCTGCTGTCCATAAACTTGACTATCTGCAGTAAGGAATCGACAAAATCTATTTTTTGTGTACCAAGGGTGTCTTTATTAAGATATAGTATTGTTGATTGTTCAATAAGTAATGAAAACATGATCCCTTCTTTTAAGTCCATTATATCGTATGAAAAAGAGATAACACCTTTCTCTTTGGCAATATCTGCTATTTTTTTGACACATCCGTTCACATTAAGTATATATATAGCGGATGCTTTCGTATCTTCTGAAAATTTTGAGCACTCTACAAAGTTAAGAGTATAGCTATATGTATCCAGATAGCCTTTATATTTTAAGTCAATATATTTTCCTATCTCCAATGCGACATTATAGTCACTGTTATTATAGACGATCGTATAAACTATCTTACCGTCTATGAGTTTATTATCTAATTTTTTATCCAAGAGCAGGATCTTAGGAAAAATAGATGCTTGCGCTTTAAGCAATACATCATCATAGTTATGCGCAAAGGCTAGACTAACAAGAGCTAAGTAGATGAAGAGTATTCTTTTCATCTAGAACTCTTTCTTTAATGTTATCAGGAAGTTTCTGCGCTCTTGTTCATAATCCTCTATATATGTATGTGGAGGAGAGGCATAGGCGACTCTGGCATCAAAGATATTTTTAACACTCAAAAGCAGACTATAGTCATATTTTCGGTTTTGATATCCAAGTGAAGCATCTAAAGTGGCATAGGCATTGAGCTTATCGCGTGTATCACCGGGTGCTCTGTCTTTTTCACTGACATATTTTGCAACACTGCTAAGAGATAGGTTCTCATTGAGATTATAGATATAGTACCCTTTAGCCAGATGATGTGAGACGTTTGGCAAAGAGTCATTTACTGCTTGATCTTTTATATGAGATGAACCGGTCACGTATGAGTAGTTTAGATATAACTTATCTACAGATGAGAGATGTCCTTTATATTCAAATTCAAAACCATATATATCCGTATCCCCGACATTTCTATATACAGGATCAGTAGCTGAATTATATATTTGATTTTTATTAAGAAGATAAAAAAGGTTTGTCTGCAGATAAGAGTCGTTTGAAAACTTTTTAATGTAAGCGAGCTCAAAAGCATCTACTTTTTCCGGTTCTAGATCCTTGTTCCCGACTCTTGCAAGATTGTTTTTGGTAAACATCTCCTGCCATGACGGGTTTCTATGTGCACGGCTGTATATAGCTTTAAAGATGTTTTGCTGGTCGAGTCTGTAGACCATAGAGACTCTAGGTTCAAGACCTGCATCTTTATATGAGGTCTGTTCATAGTTGATACCGTATATGAAGCTGAGGTCGTCGTTAAACCAAAATTCATCCTGCAGTGAGAGGATAAGGATGTCCCGTTTGGCATCCTTATCAAAAAATGGCAGTGTATCGGTATAATCGACCAATGCGACATCACCGGTGGACCTGTTTGAAAGTTTTGAGATCATATCTACGGTCTCTTCTCTTATGATGCGGTATCCTGTGGTAATGATATGATCATCCAGTCCATAGTATTTTAAATAGGTAGATTGATACAGAGTCCTCTGCTTGGCGATATGCTCTCCGTATATCCCGTTAGGAAAAATGATGCCGCTGAGGTTAAGATCATCCGGACCCAGTTTTGAATAGGAGTCAAAGTTATCGTATTTTACACCGGCCTTGATGTCAAACTTATAATCGTTTATCTTTTTATCATAGCCTAGTTCGAGGTAGTAACTTGGCAGTTTTAATCTGTCACTTTTTTGCGGCAGTGCCAAGTTTATGCCGTAGGCACTTCCCTGTTTATGTTCTAATATGCGGGCTTTAACGGAAAAATCTTTATATTTCATATTAACACCAAGAGAGTAGTCCTCAAGCCATAGCGGTGCATCGCCGGACTTTGAGAGTCCGATATTTGCCAAACCTAATGCTCCTTGTGAAAGTCCGTCAGGGCCTGCAGGAAGCTTTTTATCATCTTTTTGATAGTAAAAATCTACAAATAGCTTTAGATCATCGGTCTTTAAAGTTTTTAGAAAACCTCCCATCTTGTAGTCGTATGAACCGTATTTAAATACGATGCCGTCTTTTGACTCAAATCCTTTAAAGTCTTCTGCATAAGTTATGACATTGATGGAACCGGCATAGGCATTGACCCCGTTTGTCTTGCTTCCAGGACCTCTTACGACCTCGATCCTTTTGATCATCTCTATAGGCATACCGAGGTATTCCGAGTAAGCATCAAGAAAAAGATTGTTGACAAGCACATCATCTATAAAAAGTTTTGTCTGCCCGTATGCAAGTGAGTTTGAACCGCGAAAAATAGGTGTCTGGATATTACTGTTATCTGTAGCCATGTCGATGCCGGGAACGAGTTCTATCGCTTCTTTTAAATTTGAGACACCGAGTTTTTCAAGCTCTTTTCCTTGAAAGACAGAGATGATGTAGGGCTGGTATTTCTCATTCTCTTTTGTGACTGTCGCGACTTCATTGAAGTGTTCCATATCGTTAGATATAGAAGTGATGATGTCGTCCATCTTCGCATCCAGATTTGAGAGGCTCATGAGTAAAAACAGACTGCTTATGAGTTTGGCTTTACTAAAACAGTTCTTACATAACATGTCGTTTCTCCCAATATCTGATCAGTTCCGGATTGTCTTCGCCTAGCTGCTGTGTGTATAAAACGCATGGATAACGAAAGCCGAACAGATCATGAAGTTGTTGTTCCGCTAAAGTGTGGTAATGTACTTTATAGATCTTCAGGAGTCTTAGAAATGCTTTTTCAAGTGAACCGTAGCTGTACTCTATACCCAGCTCTTTCATTTTGGAATACATAAACTTTTTTGCTCCCTCTATGATGATCTTTGTAGTTTTAAGATCTCTGTACTTGGCATCTACAAATATTCTCGACATTTCGGCAAGTTTGTCTCTTGAAAAGATCTCTTTGTTAAAATGCATACTGTTCTCTGTGGGGTATCCGACGGGGGAGTTATATATCAGTCTAAGTGTGGCGCAGACTTGGTCTTTATCATCTATAGCTGCAAAATGAACAGCATAAGGATCGTATTTATCGTGTTCTTCATTATCATACAGGTTTGAGATTTTTAAATATTCAGGATAGATTTCAGAAAGAATCTTATACCTGAAAGCATAAACTTGTTTTAACAGATCACCCTCTTTGACTTCTAAAAAAGTAAAACTCAAGATATCCCCTTTATTCGCTAAAAACGAACTTGTTTGAATATGACCACTCTGTTGAATATAACCTTTTACTTCTAAACATAATAGTAAATAATAACCTATTTTTTTCTTATAAATTTCATAAGTTTTAACATAAAATCAAAAAAATATGATAAAAATAGAGAAAATTCAAGCTGACACGCTTAGTTGTAGAAACTAGATTTTAAACCCATAGCACTCTTAATGATATGAGTGCTATAACATAATTGAAGACCCAGTAAAAGGAGTTTTCATGAAACGGATAATCAGTATTTACACTGAACATAAAAACAGTGTACAGTTCTATATTCGTACGACAATGGAAAACTTTCATCCTACCTCATGTGATGAGAGGGACCTGCGCCGTTTTTTCGAGTTTGAAAAAGCCGCAGAGTTCATCTATTCCGTTGATGATACTTATATTCAGACAAGTCCAAGTTACGGTAGAAAATATATTGACGAAAGTCGTGACGGGACGGATAAGTCTTTTTATTTTAAATGGGTGAGTTTTAAAGATGAACCCATCCACATAAGCAATCCGTACCTTCATCACATCACGGGACAGCCAACATTGACAGCTGTAAAACGTCATAATGACGAGTATGTAGTAGTGGATTTCGATATGTTGAAGCTGCTTGCAGAGCTGCGTCTTATAGAACATAACGGTGCATTTGCAAAGATCAATACGTATGTCTTAGGCGGCGGCGGGGTATTACTTGGAATCGTATCTATCTTTTTGATTCTGTACGGCGGGTATATCTTTTTCGCTATGCTTATAGACAACAGTACGGGAAAAGATGTGATGCATGAGATATTTACCTCTATCATCTCCATCACCATAGGACTTGCGATCTATGATCTGGCAAAGACCATTATCGAAAACGATGTTTTATTTAAAAAATTTAACTACGGTAACGATCTGCAGAACAAGACTCTTAGCAAGTTCTTGACCTCTATCATCGTAGCGCTCTCCATCGAGTCTTTGATGGCAGTGTTTAAGATAGTGTTAGATGATTACAGCAAACTGATAAACGCGTTTTACCTGGTACTTGGAGTCACACTGCTCATCGTCGGAACAGCGGTATATAACAGGCTTTCAAGATCGGAGAAGTAAATAGAGTTTAGTATAGAAGCACAAGCAACATTATCGACTTTGTCCTTCCATAGCGTTTTCCTTTTGTTAAAGTCGTGTTAGTGTATTATGACATTATTATTAATTTAGAAGGATTAGAGAGTGGCATCGGACATAATTGTAGATAAGATGGACGTTTTTGCAGAAAAATTTGAGGGAATCGACCTTCATGGCAAGAAGATCACAAAAGCGGAGTTTGAAGATTGTACTTTTATCTCCTGTGATTTTAGTGAAACTTTTTTTTCTTCGTGCAAGTTTATCGGATGCCGTTTTGAAGACTGCAATTTAGGTCTAATGAAGCTGACCAATACAAAGATGGGTGATGTTGATTTCGTGTCGTGTAAAATGATCGGGATAGATTGGACGATGTTGGACTACAAAAGTCTGCTCGCCACTGATCCTCTGCGATTTAAAGAGTGCATCTTAAACGATAGCAATTTCTTTGGTTTGACATTGGAGGGAGTTGTGATGAAAGAGTGCCGCGCCAAAGATGTCGATTTTAGCAATGCAAAACTTCAAAATGCAAATTTTACAGGCAGCGACTTCAAAGGTGCACTGTTTGCCAATACATATCTAGAAAATGCCAATTTTACAGACGCTCAAAACACTTCCATCGATATACGTTCCAATCACCTTACAGGTGCAATTTTCAGCCGTTATGAGGCACTGTATTTGCTAGAGACAATGGGTATAGTCTTGGTAGATTGATGAAAATAACGAGAACCTCTTTTGAAAAAGACAGCACGGGTGAACATGCCGAACTCTTCTTACATGTAAGAGATTTCATAAAGATATGTATAGGAAATGATGCCAAAGAGAAATACAGCGAAAATATCACGACCTTGTACTCAAAAGAGGGCGGATTCTGCTACATACGTGTAAAAGAAGACTACATACACCTCGGCTGGTTCAGAGGCAGACATATAGACGATAAGTATAATCTACTCTTTGGAAAAGGCAAAACCATAAGAGGACAGAAAGTCTATAAGCTAGATAAGTCCACACGCAATGCCATAAAACACTACGTCCATGAGACTTTGATGTTTTTATTTGAGCATAATGCGTTGATGAAGTTAAGAAGCTGTAACATATAAGTAGTTAAATTTATGGAGAAATATAAATGTATGAAATTCATATCAAACTAAAAGACGATTTAGAAAATGCTGATTTGTGGTTAGAGATAATAAATCAGTGGATACAAAATAATAAAGATTATTTGGAAGAAAATGATTTTAAAGATGCCGCTTATTGGCATAATGAAATGGCAAATATAAGTTGTCTTGTTGGTGCAATATGGAAAATAGGCGGTGTCGCTATCTCTGAATACAGCGTTGATAAAAAAGGTAAAACAGATTTAAGTAATAGAGCAGATTTGTACTTTTCAAAAAATAAAGTTAGATATATTATTGAAGCAAAATATATTAGAAATCAAAATATTAACATAACATCAGTGATGGATATGGCTCGTAAAGAATGCAATAACATACAGGAAAATGAATGTAAAAAAATGGGAATGGTATTTGTGTCTCCTAACGAAAATCAGTCAATTACATTTGATGATTTTGATTACGATATTAATGTTATGTTTAAAATAAATGGAAATAAAAAACCTGATTATGAAGGAAAAGTTTATAATACGGTTTATTTATTTGGTAAATATATAGCATTAGAAAAATAAACCTTTAAGGCAATAAAAGCTAAACTTTTACCAAACAACCGTTTGGGAAAAGTTACTATGGCAATCAAAAAGACATCACGGGAAGAGATTTTAAAAGGGGCTATCAGGCTTTTTAAGATTCGTGGGTATTACAACACTTCTATGGCGAACATCGCCGAGGCTTGCGGGCTGATAAAAGGGAGTATTTACCACCATTTTAAGAGCAAAGATGAGATCGGTTTGGAGTCTTTGAAGTACATACACCACTATTTTTCAGAGCATATTTACGCCATTGCAGATAGAAGTGATTTGTCAGATGATGAAAAAGTCAGACTCTTTGTAAAGAAAACGGATGATTACTTTTTGCATAGTGAGGGTGGTTGTTTACTTGGAAATTTAGCGTTGGAAGTGTCTGCTGAGAACCTGGAGTTCAAAGAGGAAATAAAGTCCTATTTTACGAATTGGGAAAATGCCTTGGCTAAGATATTACAAAACAAGTACGCCAATAATGAAGCTCATTTATTGGCAAAAGAGTATGTAGCTTTGACGCAGGGTGCCATCATGATGATGAACCTTTACGGTACTTCAAAAGATTACTTACATGTAGGAGAAAAGATTATCGGCTTGCTCCGGTAATTTTTTTTGTTTTATTTAATCAAACAATCGTTTGGTTGTTAAAAAAAGGAAGAGAATAATGAATGAAGAGTTAAGAAAACCGTTGCCTCCATTTGATATGGAAGGGGCTGTACAAAAAGTTAAAATGGCTGAAAACGCTTGGAATCTAAAAGATGCACAAAAAATATCGATGGCTTATTCGTTAGATAGTCAGTGGAGAAACCGTGATCTATTTTTAATCGGTCGAGATGAAATCGTTTCATTTTTAAAAGTGAAGTTTGCAAAAGAAATTGATTACAAGTTATGTAAAGAACTATGGGCATTTACAGATAATAAAATAGCCGTAAGATTTGCCTATGAATGGCGTGATAAGAAAGGGCAATGGTATAGAAGCTATGGTAATGAGAACTGGGAGTTTGATGAGAAAGGCTACATGCAAAGGCGTATAGCGAGTATCAATGACTTGCCGATAAACGAAAAGGAAAGAAAATTTCTTTGGGACACAGAAATACGACCTGGTGACTATCAATCATTGAGTGAGATGGGATTATAGTAAAAGACAGATTGACAAAGTTACACAATCTAAATACAATATATAAAGTTCAACAGAAGGAGTCATCATGCGTTTTTTAGTCTTAGTGTTGTTTCTTTTAAACATCTCATATGCGGGTAATTTCACTCTTTTAAGTGACGATCTAGGTGGTCAGTTTACCATCAAGCAGGTCTATAATGGGTTTGGATGCAGCGGGGAGAACATCTCTCCTGAGCTTCGATGGAAGGATGCGCCTGAAGGGACGCAGAGCTTTGCGATAACTATGTACGACCCTGATGCTCCGACGGGAAGCGGATGGTGGCACTGGATCGTGTTTAACATACCAAAAGAAACGACGAGTATCCCTGCCAATGCAAGCAGATTAAAACTGCTTCCAATCGGTTCAATGGAAAGTGTAACAAGTTATGGGGTCGGCGGTTTCGGCGGTGCTTGTCCTCCTCGCGGAGACAGAGCTCATAGATATGTCATCACGGTCTATGCACTTGATGTCGATAGATTGGATCTAGGTATAGAATCTACTCCGGCACTAGTAGGGTACAACCTAAACGCTCACGCAATACAAAAGAGTTCTATTATCTCCTACTATGGCAGATAACAAGATACTGCAGATATATAAGTCTCTGTACGAAAAGTACGGAGCACAGGGGTGGTGGCCGTTTATCAATGACGGCGGTTACCATCCAAAGAAGTATGACTTTCCAAAAGACGAGAATCAAATCTTTGAAGTCTGTCTTGGCTCCATCCTGACACAAAACACTACCTTTACCTCGGTCGTAAAATCCCTGCAAAATCTCAATGCTATGGAGTGTTTAGACTATAGATGTATCAAGAAGATGCCTTCAAAAGAGCTAAAAACTGCCATACGACCCTCGGGGTATTTCAACCAAAAAGCCGCGTATATACTAGAGTTTATAGATTTTTTTGAAAAGCTGGATGGCAGGACGCCATCGCGCACGGAACTCTTACATGTAAAGGGTGTCGGACCTGAAACGGCTGACTCAATCCTGCTTTATGCCTACAACGAGCCTGAGTTTGTCGTCGATGCCTATACAAAGAGGATGCTCATTCATCTTGGTCTGATAGAAGAGAGTGCAAAATATCACGATATCAAAGAGCTTATGCAGCAAGAGATACAAAAAGAGGTCAAAGAGGCAAAAGAGCTTGTCGTCCTTTATCAAGAGTTTCATGCTCTCATAGTCGCACACGCAAAAAGATGCTACTCCAAAAAGCCTTACGGAGTGGGGTGCTTTTTAGATATAATTTCATCAAAAAAAAGCAGAGATTGATGAGAGAGTTTTATACACAAGTTGAAGATGGCGATTTAGTCAAGATAGAGGTCGAACTTGAAGCACAGCAGATGATAGATGAAGTAGAGTTTTACCCTTGGCTCTACACTGTGTTTATAAAGCTGAAAAATCCTCTGCCTAACGGTCTTGCCGATGAGGATGAAGAGGATTTTCTTTTCGAATGTAAAGACAGACTCGCAGTAAAGCTTGAAGATAAAGAGAAAGCTGTCTATGTCGGTTCTAAAACGACTGCCGGCTGGTACGAACTCTACTTTTACCTGCAAGACCCAAAAGGGATCGAAAATCAGACCAAAGATATCTTAAACGCTTTTGACTACAAGTTTGAGAGCAATGCTGTAAAAGACAGAAAATGGAACCTTTACGAGACAAGCCTTTATCCGAACCTTCTACAGTCTCACCATATACAAAGCCGTCAGATCATAGACGAACTTGTAGAAGAAGGCGATGATATTTCAAAGCCTAGAGAGGTCGAACACTATGTGCTTTTTCAGACTGCATCGCTCAGAGAGAAGTTTGTAGCTTCACTGCAGGAGCACAACCTTACATGTAAGGATGAGTTCGAACGTGATGCCGAGGAGTATGAATACGGCATAATAATACCCGTCGTGCAAGCTGTAGATGCAGAGACAATGAACAAGACGACAGATATGTTTATGGAACTCTGTACAGAAGGTCACGGTTACTATGAGGGTTGGAGTACATCAATGTCGGATGAGCAAAATTGAATCGAATTTTTAGAGTAAACGGCATCATTTACTACACTCTTGCACTCTTTTTAAATGCCTTTACGGACCTCGGTCATAAGATCATCATCCAAAACACTATCTTTAAGATATATGACGGTAGTGAGCAGATAGTGCTTACCGCCATCGTAAACGCGATGATACTGCTTCCATTCATCCTTCTTTTTACACCATCAGGGTATCTAAGCGACAGATTCGCTAAAAACGTCATCATGAAGTACTCGGCACTCTTTGCTGTTTTCATCACGCTTGGCATAACTGTTTCATACTACATGGGATGGTTTTTGAGCGCATTTTTCCTTACCTTTTTACTTGCACTTCAAAGCGCGCTTTATTCGCCTGCAAAATACGGGTACATAAAAGAGCTTGTCGGCATCAAACTTCTCACGGCCGGTAATGCACTTGTCCAAGCTACGACGACAGTAGCGATCCTTGGCGGGATCATCTTTTACACCATACTTTTTGAGATGAATATCACCCCGTCATTTGTAAATGAAGGGGACATCTTAAAGATGGTCGCACCTCTTGGCTGGCTCTTGGTCATAGGCTCGATCATAGAGTATATCTTTACAAGCAGACTGCCAAACAAGATGATGATGCAGAGCCAAAATATTTTTAATATTAAAAAATATGTAATCGGATATTATCTGAGAAAAAACTTGATGATAGTTGCTAGAAAGCGTGATATCATCGAGTCTATCGTGGCATTGTCCGTCTTTTGGTCTATCTCTCAGGTCGTACTCGCCATCTTTGGAGCGTATGCAAAAGATACCTTGCAGATAACCAATACCATCTACGTTCAAGGTGCTATGGCACTAGCCGGCATCGGCATCATCGCAGGCTCTGTTTTGGCTTCAAAGTTTTCAAAATACTATGTCAATATCGGGATGGTTCCCTTTGCTGGGTTTGGGCTGAGTATGATGGTCCTGCTGCTGCCGTTTAGCTCATCATTTTTAGAAGTAATAGTGCTTTTTATGCTCTTTGGCGTGTTTGCAGGACTTTTCATCGTTCCTCTAAACGCGTACATACAAGAACTTGCTCCACGTGTGCATCTTGGGACCATACTTGCAGGTAACAACTTCATCCAAAATATCTTTATGTTTTTCTTTTTATCGGTCACGACAGTCTTTGCATATTTTGGGATGAATGTGGAAGTCCTCTTTTATATCATGTTCTTTGTCGGTCTTATTATGGCTGTTTATATGCTCCGCCGTCACCTTATCATGTTCTTATGGTTCCTGTTCGAGTCTATCTTGGGATTTCGTTACAAGTTCAAGTTTCATGGAGTCGAGAACATTCCGCATGAAGGCGCGATACTTTTTATGGGGAACCATATAAGCTGGATAGACTGGATCATAATGCAGTTTCCTATCAAAAGGCGCGTGTCGTTTATGATGGAGAAAGATATCTACCATTGGAGGTTTTTTCATAAGCTCTGGAAACTTGGAAATGCCATTCCTCTTTCAGTCAAAGCGAGTAAAGATGCTTTTTTGGAAGCTAGACGCCGTATAGCCGATGGAAAATGTGTCGTTATCTTCCCTGAAGGTCAGATAAGTTACACCGGAGAGATGGGAGAGTTCTATCGCGGGTATGAATTAATCGCAGGTAAAAGTGAAGGTGTTATAATTCCATATTACATCGGCGGTATGTGGGGAAGCGTGCTTTCACGCAGTAAAAAACGACATAATGAGACAGGCGGTCTTTTTAAACGCCATATCACCGTTATATACGGTAAACCGATACCGCTTGACACAAAAGTGGAAGAGATCAAAATAGAGCTGCACAGACTAAAGGAAAAATATGAAGCCAAATAAACCGAAATATACACTATTTAAAAATGCGACTTATGCGATGGAGGGTTTTATCGAGATAACAAAGCATGAGAGCTCTTTTAAACTGCAGCTGCTTCTTTTTGTAGTTATGAACATCATCGCATGGGTGATTGATATCAGTTTCCTGCATAGTGCTATGCTTTCACTTTCACTCTTTATTCCGATCATCGCAGAGGTCACGAACAGCGCTATAGAACGTGTTGTCGATCTTGTCACTGTCGAGCATCACATCATGGCAAAACGTGCCAAAGATGCAGGTGCTACGCTTGTTCTACTAAGCCTTGTCCTTACAGGATGTATCTGGCTTGTCGTCCTTTTAGTATCTTTTGATATAGTCTGATTTTCGTTACTTACTTGTAATAATCGAGATGTAGAATCTCGGTCATGAACTATAAGTCAATATTTGTATCAGATATCCATCTTGGAACACGTTTCTCTCAGGCTGAAGTTTTTTTGGATTTTTTAAAAGATACGGAATCCGAAAATTTAATCTTTGTCGGTGACATCATCGACGGTTGGGCTATTAAGCGAAAGTTTAAATGGGCGCAGTCGCACTCCGATGTTATTCAAAAAATTCTCCGTAAAGCCAGAAAAGGCACAAAAGTCCACTACATCACAGGCAATCACGACGAGTTTTTAAGAGACTTTATCCCTCTTTTCTTAGGCGATAACTTCGAGATATCAAACGAGATGGACTACCATGCACAAAATGGCAAGCGTTATCTTGTGACGCA
Organism: Sulfurimonas sp. HSL3-2; assembly: GCF_039645965.1. Classification (GTDB taxonomy): domain Bacteria; phylum Campylobacterota; class Campylobacteria; order Campylobacterales; family Sulfurimonadaceae; genus Hydrocurvibacter; species Hydrocurvibacter mobilis. The sequence goes on from NZ_CP147917.1 coordinate 1,042,575, forward strand.
CGGGGATTTCTTCGACAGTATCACGATGACGAAAAAATGGCTGGCGATACTCGGTGATATAGGCTATGACTTCACGCTTTACTTAAACCACCATCTCAACAACATAAGAAGACTTTTTGGCATCAAGAAACACTGGTCTCTTTCAAAGTATGTGAAGGACAACGTCAAAAGCTCCGTAAGCTTTATAACGAACTTCGAAGATATCCTCAGCGAACATGCAAAACGTCAGAGCTATGACGGTGTCATCTGCGGGCATATTCATAAAGCGGAGATAAAAAGCATAGATAGGGTAGAATACTTAAACTGCGGTGACTGGGTAGAGTCGTGTACGGCAATCGTCGAGCACCATGACGGCAGATTTGAGATCATACATTGGTTGGACAGATGAAAGAGATAACATTAGCCCTTTCAGGCGGTGCCGCACGCGGTGCTTACCACTTGGGAGTCTTACAGTTCATTGAAGAGAACGATATCGAGGTAAAAGCGATCAGCGCGACATCCATCGGGGCTATCATCGGTGCCAGCTGGCTGAGCGGAGTGAGCGCAAAAGAGCAGCTTGCTATCTTTAAATCAAAAGAGTTCAAAAAGATCTTTAAATTTAATTTCTTTAGAAAATCGATCTATAAGATAGACACGGATGCAAAGATTCTGGACAGACTGGTATTAAAGAAAAACATTCAAGACCTTGAGATCCCGTTTTTTGTGACTGCCGTTGATCTTAACAGCGGACAGAACATCTATTTTGACAGCGGGGATATCAAGACTCTGTGTTTTGCATCGTCAGCGCTTGTACCGATATTCGCACCTGTGAAATACAACGGGTACAGACTGGCTGACGGCGGGTTCATAGATCATATACCGACACAGCCTCTGCGCTCGTTTCCTTTTGAGATAGTTGGGGTCAACCTTCACCCCATATATGCGAGCGAGACAGAACAGAGCATCTTCAGTTACATCAAAAGGGTCCTTTACATCAGCATGTACAGAGACAGTTACGATGCAAAGCTCAACTGCGACATCTATATAACATCCAAAAAGCTGCTCAAGTACAGTATTTTTTCTTTTAGCCATTTTGATAAACTGTTTGAACTTGGGTATCATGATGCTAAAGAGAAATTTAGTTCAAAATTGTAGTGTTTAAATGCTATAATTTTATAGATAATATTAATTAGGAATGAATATGGCAACAACATTGATTATAGGCGCTGGCGGAGTAGGCCGCGTCGTAGCACACAAGTGTGTTATGAATAAAGAAGTATTTGGTCGTATCGTGCTTGCGAGTAGAACTCTGGGTAGATGTAAGACGATCCAAGAAGAGTTAAACGGTGCTATCGAGATAACTACGGTCGATGCCGACAAAACAGAAGAAGTAATAAAATTAATCAATGAAGTTGGTGCTGATATCGTTATAAACGTGGCACTGCCATACCAAGACTTGGCTATCATGGACGCATGTATCGCGACTAAGACACCATATCTTGATACTGCTAACTATGAACACCCTGATGAAGCGAAGTTTGAGTATAAACTTCAATGGGAAAGAGACGAGAAGTTCAAAGAAGCCGGGATCATGGGACTTCTTGGTTCAGGGTTTGACCCGGGTGCGACAAACGTGTTTTGTGCATATGCTCAAAAACATTACTTTGACGAGATCCATACGATCGATATCCTTGACTGTAATGCGGGTGATCACGGTTATGCGTTCGCGACAAACTTCAACCCTGAGATTAATCTTCGTGAAGTAAGTGCAAACGGCCGCTACTGGGAAAACGGTGAGTGGATAGAGACAAAACCTTTAGAGATCATGCAGGTCTGGGATTATCCGGAAGTAGGACCGAAAGACTCTTACCTTCTTTACCATGAAGAGATGGAATCTTTGGTTCAAAATATTAAAGGACTTAAACGTATCCGTTTCTTTATGACATTCGGTCAAAGCTATATCAAGCATATGGAAGTTTTACAAAACGTGGGTATGCTTGGGATCGAACCTGTCGAACACCAAGGGATGAAGATCGTGCCTATCGAGTTCTTAAAAACACTGCTTCCTGATCCGGCAAGTCTAGGTGCCCGTACAAAAGGCAAGACAAACATCGGTATCGTCGCAGAGGGTATCAAAGACGGTAAAAAGCGTAAGATCTATATCTATCAGGTAAAAGACCATGAAGAGTGTTACGCAGAGACGAAAAGCCAAGGTGTTTCATACACTACGGGTGTTCCTGCGATGATCGGTGCAAAACTGATGCTAAAAGGTATCTGGAACGGAAAGGGCGTGTTCAATATGGAACAGATGGACCCGGATCCGTTTATGGAAGAGATGAATACTCAAGGTCTTCCATGGCAGGTTAAAGAGCTGTAAGGCTCTTTGTACACTGTTTTGTACTTTGCTCTCATAAATTTCATCTTCTCAGGCTTAATAGGTATAGTCGGCATCAAGACCCTGCGAAAAGTAAGTTCGCCAAATGAGGTCATATTTGCCAGTCTTCCTCTACTTTTTGCAATACATGAGTTTACTCAAGGCTTTGTCTGGCTTGGAGTTTATGGCTATATAGAGCCAAGAGCACTTGAGATAGCAGAGAGCATCTTTGTATTTTATGCTCAAGGGTTACTGCAGTTTATCGTTCCCTTAGCTATCTGGATGATAGAACCTAAAGGGGTGCGTAAAGACCTTATAGCGATGCTTATGATCATGGGTGCACTGCTTTCTGCATACACTCTGTGGGGTCTTAGCTTTCAGCCGACAAGTGTGACTTTAAAAAATCATCTGCTTTATTACGTAAATCCTACGACGGACCAGCACTGGGTAGGCATCATCTATATACTGACGACCTGCGGTTCTTTGATACTCAGCAGAAACATCTCGATCCAGCTTTTTGGATGGTTGAACCTGCTTGGGATCAATCTTGTGTACTGGACCATGCCGTATGCACTTACATCACTCTGGTGTCTTTATGCCGCAGTCGTAAGCACAGTCTTATACCTCTATTTTGTCAAGCGCCGTATAGAGTTTTTAGAGATGATCAAAAGAAATGAGAGTCAGTGGGGAAAACAGTTCGATAGTGAGCTGGAAAGACTTGCAGAGCGTTATCCAAACTTTATAAGCAAGATAAAATAAAGAAAAATGATACAATTTTAAAAAAAGTAGATGAACAGATGAATATAGAAACTATGAAGACACCTTGTTATGTGTGTGAAGAACAGCTTTTAGAAAACAATCTTAAACTTCTTGACCGCGTTCAAAAAGAGAGCGGAGCAAAAGTTATATTGGCGCTTAAAGGCTTTGCGATGTGGTCTACGTTTGACCTTGTCAGCAAATACCTTTACGGCTGTACTTCCAGCGGGCTTCACGAGGCTAAACTTGCTTACGAAGAGTTTAAAAAGTTTGATGCAAGCAAAGAGGTACATACATACTCTCCCGCCTTTAAAGATGAAGATATAGACGAGATAGCGAAAATATCGGATCATATCGTCTTTAACTCACCTTCTCAGTTGATGCGTTTTAAAGACAGAGTGTTAGAGATCAATCCAAATATCTCAATTTCTATCCGTATAAATCCAGAGTTTTCGTCATCTCCTGCAGATATGTACAATCCTTGCGGACTTTACAGCCGTCTTGGAACGACACTTGCAAACTTTGATGAGAGTGTTTTAGAGCATATAGACGGCTTGAACTTCCATGCACTTTGCGAGCAGAACGTTGATGCGTTAGAGGGAGTGCTGGAAGCTTTTGAAGAGAAGTTCGGCAAATACATCGACGGTATGAAATATATCAACTTCGGCGGCGGTCACCACATAACTCGTAAGGATTATGATGTAGAACGCCTAATAGAGGTCATAAAAGCGTTTAAAGCAAGACATAACGTAGAGGTCTATCTTGAACCCGGAGAAGCTGTAGGGTGGCAGACGGGCTATCTGGTCGCAACGGTTTTAGATATCGTGCATAACGGTATGGATGTAGCCATCCTTGATACCTCTGCTGAAGCGCATATGCCAGACACGTTAGCGATGCCTTACCGTGCAGATGTCCGTTTCTCAGGTGAAGCGGGAGAGAAGAAACATACATATAGATTCGGCGGAAACACCTGTCTGGCAGGCGACATCATGGGAGATTATTCGTTTGACGAGCCTTTACATGTAGGACAAAGAATAATCTTCGAAGACCAGATCCACTACACGTTTGTCAAAAACACGACGTTTAACGGTATCAAGCTTCCATCTTTGGCAATCTTGAGAAAAGACGGCAGACTCGATATCGTCAAAGAGTTCGGTTACGAGGATTACAGAGACAGACTTTCTTGAAAAAATAAGATCTTAAAAGACAGGTGATGATAAAAAAGATAAAGAAACATGCTACTACAAACAAGCTGGTGATAGTCGGGATACTCTTAGGGGTGTTGTTTGGTTCTTTCCTTCCTGAACTGGCATTAAAGCAAAAGCTTATAGGAACGGCATTCATCTACTTTTTAAAGATGCTGGTTGTCCCGCTTGTGTTCGCCAGCGTCTACACTGCGATCTTAGGACTTGGTTCGCTTGAACATCTTAAGAGAATGGGTCTTAAAACCATAGGTCTTTATCTTTTTACTACTGCTTTGGCTGCTTTGGCAGCAATCGTAGCTATGAACATCTTTCAGATCGGCGAAAGAGTGAGTCATGAAGGGCTGCAGTATGCCCAAGCTGCTCAGATAGCACCATTTTCATTTTCATCCATGATCCTCAGTTTTATCCCCGTAAATATCTTTAAAGCGCTCGGTGAAGGCTCGATGATGCAGATCATCGTCTTTGCCATCCTTTTTGGAGTGGCATCGCTATACTTGAAAAAAGAACAACAGCAACCAATGTTTGATTTCTTTACGGCTGTCAGCAATGTGATGCTGAAAATGGCCGAGTGGGTCATACTACTTACTCCTATCGGTGTCTTCAGTCTCATATCGTATGTCATTGCAGACCAAGGTATAGAGGTCGTTGCAGGTTTGTGGAAATATCTGCTTATGGTCATCGGAGTGATCCTTTTTCACGGAGTCGTCACACTGCCTGCCGTGCTTGCGTTCTTTGGAAGAGTCAATCCCTATCGCTATCTCTCAGACGTTCGAGAAGCGAGTATCATGGCATTTTCTACCGCTTCTTCTGCAGCTACGCTTCCTATCTCTATGCGTGTCGTAGAAGAGGACGGAGAGGTCGATGCAAAGACCGCTTCGTTTGTGCTTCCCTTAGGAGCTACGGTCTCTATGGACGGTACTGCGGCATATCTGAGTGTCGCAGTATTATATATAGCAAATATGGCGGGAGCGACTCTTAGTTTTGGTGATCAGCTTCTGCTTGGTATCACGGTAGTGGCACTTAGTGTCGGAGTCGCAGCACTTCCCAGCGCTTCACTTGTGATGATGGTCGTGATACTTAACCAGTTAGGACTGCCTGTAGAGTATATGGCACTTATTATCGCGGTAGACCGCATACTTGATATGTGTCGCACCTCACTCAACGTGACTTCAGACCTGGTAGTCGCCAAGGTCATAGACCAGTATGAAAAAAGAGATAAACTATAGTGAAAGGAACACGATGATAGAAGATAAAGAGAGATGGAATATTAGACATGTAGAAAAACCGATGCCTCATTATGTGGCACCGATACTTGAGAAATATACAGAGCTGGCTAATGTCGGCACAGCGCTCGACGTAGCATGCGGAATAGGGCGCAACACACACTACCTGGCAGATCTGGGTTTTACGGTGGATGCGATCGATCTTTCCGATTATGCACTGGGACAGATCAGAGAAGATGAGAAGATCATCAAGTATGAGGTCGATCTGGATTTTTATGACCTTGAAAAGCAGAAGTATGATCTTATCATCAATATCAACTATCTTAACAGAAGATTGATGGCGCAGATGACAGAAGCTCTTAATGCAAAGGGGACAGTGATATTCGAGACCTTTATCGTTGCCCACGATAAGCCTGAAAAAGGGAGTATGAACCCGGATTATCTTTTAAATCCAAATGAACTTCTTAATGCATTTAAAGATCTTAATATTATCTACTATGAAGAGAAAGATGTTATCAATCTAAGAGGGGAAGAGGCGAGACTAGCCTCTTTGGTAGCTAAAAAGTTCTAACTTATAATAGTCTTTTCATAAGCTCGATATGGTAACTTTCCTGATAGTTTACAAAGTTAAAAAATCTTTTTAAACCGTCATCTTCTATGGCACCTGAAAGCGTTCTGCACATCTCTTTTGCAGCTTCCTCTTCGGCGATGCCGTCAACTACGAACTTCTGGATATCTTTTACCTTATATGTCAGCTCGTGAAGCTCTCTAGGCAGGGCTAAGATACCCATTTTTGCCATCATCTCTCCAAAAGACTGCAGGTGAAAATGCGACTCGTCTATAAGGTCTTGAAAGACATTGAAGTGAGTCAGATTCTCTGTGCGTGCCTGCATGTAAGCATAGACTAAAATAAGTTCATACTCTTTATAAGACTCTTCAAACAGGAACATCGTCAGTGCATCGATCTGATCTTGGGGAAGATGTTTATCTCCGTAAGTTCTTTTCATGTTAAAAGCGGTCACTTCTGCATTGTTATTTCTATCTTCAAGAAGCGTTGTTATATAGCTTATCATATAGTCTTCGTCAGTTTTCATCCTCGTGTCTAAGACATTTTCAGAATAAAGTGACGCAGTCTCTTCGAGTTCAGCGAGCAGATGTACGAGTACCTCAAAGACACTTCCGCTTTTTTTGAGAGTCTTTGTCCTGTCGTAGTTATAGTCATCACCGCTTCTTAAAGTATCGCCGCCGACCCATTTCATATGACGGAACTCTATTGTCGAGAAGTTGTAGAGGTCTCTTTTTATCTGTTTGTCATTGATCGCAAACGATGCGAACAGTACGCTTAACCAAAGCTCATGTTTTGCCTGATATAGTTTACTCATTTTCATCTGTATCCCTTTATTTAAATCTCATATAGTATGGACTTTGTTCATGTTATATTCAGTCACTGAAGCTTCATCTTTGGTGAGATGAATCATTCTGATTCTACCTCGCAGCTGTCTTTCATCTTGATGATATGGACTTCCTCTTTCTCTCCGCGAAGCAGGTTCTCACGGTTAATAAGCGAAGCTACGAACGCTTCAAGCACCATATCCGTACATATCCTCTGTTTTGGAGTAAGACCACCGAGTTTCAACTCCATTTTCGCTATCGCTTTTTTGCCGTAGTCTATGTTTTGCGTTTTTATCATCTCGCTGAACATAGAACCTACGACTACGGTATCCTGACAGCCGTTTGTTGCGTATCTGACATCTTCTATGATGTCACCTTCGGTCTTTATATAAAAGATGACATACTCTCCCGTCTTTTCATCAACACCGATGCCGACACCGCTGGTATCATCAAGTTTTCCGTAGTTTTTTGGAGCCATAAGGTGCTCTAAGACCTCTGGATTCATACCTTCAGGCATTTTTACATTTTCAAACATATTTATATCTTCAATTTTATTTGGGCTTATTATACATCAACATCCTGTATAATACGTAAAAAAAGAATCTTCTATGAGTAAAAGACAATCAAACAAAAATAACCAATCAGACACTTATAAATTTACACAAAAAGATTTTTTACCTACGACAAAAGCCGAGATGGATGCTCTTGGATGGAAGCAGTGCGACGTCATTCTTGTAAGCGGGGATGCCTACATCGACTCACCGTTTATCGGAGTCGCAATGGTCGGCAGGATGCTGCAGCGTATGGGCTACAAAGTAGGTATCATCGGTCAGCCTGATATCAACAGCGATACCGATATAAAAAGACTTGGAGAACCTCGTCTTTACTGGGGTGTAAGCGGAGGAAGCGTAGACAGTATGGTGAGTAACTATACTGCGACAAAAAAGTTTAGAAACTCCGATGACTACACACCCGGCGGTGTCAATAACAAGCGTCCGGACCGTGCAGTATTAGTGTACTGTAACCTTATCCGCCGTTACTTTAAAGATACTGCACCAATCGTACTCGGCGGTATAGAAGCGAGTCTTAGACGTATCACTCATTATGACTATTGGTCGAACAAACTTCGTAAACCTATCCTTTTTGATGCCAAGGCCGACGCGCTGATATACGGGATGGGAGAGATAGCTTTACAGGAGTTGACAGAGGCGATAGACAAGGGAAAGGATTACAACGATATCCGCGGGGTATGCTATATCTCAAAAGAGCCAAAAGAGGAGTATATCCAGCTTCCCTCACACACAGAATGTCTGCAAAACAAAGAGCGTTATATAGATATGTTCGATGATTTTTATGACAATAATGACCCGATCTCGGCAAGAGGACTCTGCGAAGAGGTCGATGGCAGATACCTGATCCAAAATCCTCCGTGCGATTACTTGACGGAAGAGGAGATGGATGCAAACTCGAACCTTCCTTTTACAAGAGAACTGCATCCCTACCATGCAAAAGAGGGGAAGGTCAAATGTCTTGAAACCATAAAGTTTTCCATTATGACGCATCACGGTTGCTGGGGTGAGTGTAACTTCTGTGCCATAGGCGTGCATCAGGGCAGGACGATCCGAACACGCTCGGAAGAGAACATCTTAAATGAAGCAAAAGAGTTTAACAGGTATAAAGATTACAAAGGGATCATAAGCGATGTCGGAGGTCCGACTGCGAACATGTATGGTTATGAGTGTAACAAAAAGCTCAAACTAGGGACTTGTGATCATCAGCGCTGTGTGGATGCCGATCATCTGTGTAAATCTATGAAAGTCGACCATAGCCGTAATATAAACCTTTTAAGACGTGTACGTGAAGTCGAAGGCGTACGTAAAGCGTTCGTGGCTTCAGGGGTAAGATATGACCTTATAAACGCAGATAAAAAACATGGATACAGCTACTTAAAAGAGATGGTCAGACATCATATCTCGGGACAGATGAAAGTCGCTCCGGAACACACGCAGCAAAATGTACTAGAACTTATGGGAAAACCGGGTAAGCAGGAACTTGTCGAGTTTAAAAAGCTTTATGACAAGTTAAACAAGGAAGAGGGCAAAAAGCAGTTTTTGACCTACTACCTTATAGCCGCACATCCGGGATGTACTGAAAAAGACATGCATGAGCTTAAACGCTTTACAAGCGAAGAGCTGAAGATGAATCCTGAGCAAGCGCAGGTGTTTACTCCGACTCCGGGAACATACAGTGCAGTGATGTACTATACCGAGATGGATCCAAAAACACGCAAAAAAATATTTGTGGAGAAAGATACTCTTAAAAAAGAGAAGCAAAAGAGTATAGTAGTGGCAAAAGATGGCTTTAAAAGCGGTTTTGCTTCATAATTGTTATTTTTTTAAAGAGATTGAAAGATTTTAGATTATATACTCTTCACAAATAGTAACGTAGGATTTTAAATGGCTGCAGAATCTTGTAAAAACTTAGAACTTGAGACACTGCAAGAGGTCACTATAACAGAACAGGAATTTGAGAGTATCTTAAATCTGCAGTCTGTTATATTGGAGATGCTGGCACTCGGTAAAGATTCTGTAGTAATTTTAGATAAACTTTGTAATCTTGCAGAAGCACTTCTTCCTAATTCCGTAGCCTCTATTATGCTGGTAGATACCAAGACAGGGCTTTTAAATGTTTTAGCTGCTCCAAGTGTCCCACAAAGCGGTCATCAAGCATTAGCAGGTTTAAAACCGGGAGCTGACGGCGGATCATGCGGCAATGCCGTTTTTTCAAATCAACCTACCTTTGTCGGCGATACTTTTAATGATCCTAAATGGAAAGATATAAGAAAAGTAGCCTATGATTTTAATCTTCGTTCATGCTGGTCTATGCCGGTCAGAAATGAAGAAAATAACCCTATAGCGACATTTGCACTTTCTTCATTTGAAAAGAGGATGCCTTCACCTTTTCATAAAAAACTGCTTGGAACTGCAGCAGCTATTGTCAATATAGTCCTCAAAAATGAAGATCAGAAAAAGATCATCCTTGAAAAAGAGAAAAAGATCAATCTTTTTACGACCGCCCTGAAAAACACATCCGAAGGGTTCTATATCACTGATAAAGAGAATAATATTTTAGAGATAAACGATTCTTTTACCAAAATCATGGGATATACAAAAGAGGATGTTATCGGCAAAAATCCAAAAATATTATCATCAGACAAGCATGATAAAAAATACTTTGAAGAGATGTGGAGAAGTATCATAGAAGATAAACATTATGCAGGTGAAGTCATAAATAAAAAGAAAAACGGCGAGCTGATCACCCAGTGGATGAGTATTAATCCGATTTATAATGAAAATGACGAACTTCAAAACTATGTTGCTGTCTTTACGGATATATCCAAACTCAAAGAGTCTGAGGCAAAGATAGAGTACTTGGCATATCATGACCCTTTGACATCTTGTTACAATAAACTCTATTTAGAAGATAGACTCGAAGGAGAAAATCCCGATAACCGTTCGTTGATCCTTTTAAATGTAGATAACTTCAGTTATGTCAATCTTTCTTACGGATTTGATATAGGGGATAAACTTTTAGTCGGTATATCAAATGAACTCAAAGAGATATGTAAAGAATCTCAAATATTCAGGATCAACTCTGATGAGTTTGCACTTCTTTGTGACAGTACGGCTGATGTCAAAGCTAGTATCGAGAAGATAAGGACACATTTTAACAGAGTGTCGTTTTATATAGACAATATCAACATCAACGTCTCATTTAGCTATGGAGCTTCGTATGACGGTAACTGCTCTCTACAAAACTCCGCTTTGGCATTAAAACAGGCAAAAGAGAGCGGTAAAAACAGGTTTTATATATTTAGTAAAGACGACACGAATATAGATGTAAATAAAAGAGAGAACTTTGTTAAATATAACAATATCCTTCATGAAGCTATAGAGTTTGGATATTTAGTGCCATACTTTCAAGGGATAAGGGATAACAGAACAGGTGAGATAGTCAAGTATGAATCACTTGTAAGAATTATAAAAGATGATGAAGTGATACCGCCTTTTCAGTTTTTACAAACGGCAAAACTTTCAGGGATGCTTCCTGACATCACGAAGATCATGATAGACAAAAGCTTTGCTGTTATGGCATCAAATGATTACACATTTTCGATAAATATCACGGAAGATGACTTGGATTTGGATTATCTTGAAAAGTATCTGCAGGAAAAATCACAAGAGTATGGTATCGCTCCCCAGAGAATTACTTTAGAGATGCTTGAAGGAATGAGCTCCACGGGTAAAAGAGATCATATAAGACAGTTGAATGCTTTAAAAAGAGACGGTTATCTTCTTGCTATAGACGACTTTGGTGCAGAGTATTCCAACTTTGAGAGAGTACTTGATCTTGATATCGACTTCTTAAAGATAGATGCGAGATATATTAAAAATATCGATATAGATAATAAAAGTTATGAGATTACTAAGTCGATAGTCTATTTTGCAAAAAATGCAGGTATCCCGTGTATTGCAGAGTTTGTTCACAATGAAAATGTTCAAGATATAATTGAAAAGCTAGGGATTGAATACTCTCAAGGTTTTCTGTTTAGCGAGCCTAGCGAGACTATAGGTTAACCAAACATCTTCCTCATCGAGTCAAAGAATTTTGCTCCAATACCTTTGTACTCGACAAGTTCTTTCATATAAGTATCATAATCCGTGTTTTTCTCTTTAAAATAGTTCAAAAGATACTCTTCAGAAGCTCTTATCCCATCTCTATGTTCGATCTGTAGCAGTTTTTTATAAAGAGGTATAACGGCTTCGACGGCTTTTTTAGGGGCTGCTTGTCTGATAGCCAGATAACCTTCCGGTCTTTTCTCAAAAGGGTGGTATTTTGTTTCAAAGAGAGTAGTGACCCAGTAATAATCGCCGTTTTTTGATCGATTTTTTACTACTGCCAAGATATCTTTGTTCTGTCTTAGTCTTTCCCACATCAACTTAAATATCACTTTTGGCATGTCTGGATGTCTGATGATGTTATGAGGTGAACCGATAAGTTCTTTTTCGGTATATCCGGAAACCTCCGTGAAATAGCTGTTGCAATAGGTGATATTGCCCTTTAGGTCTGTTCTGCTGTAGATGGACAAAACATTGCTGAGCTTGATCTCTTTAGGATTACTGTTCATACTTTTACTCCTTTATAGGAATGGACTAAATAAAAAGTATTTTAGCACAAATTAAAACTTTATCTATTACGCAGTTGTATAAAATTTAGTAGTGAGGAGAAAATGAATATAAAAAGCAGTTACATGTAAGAGACTCTTACATGTAAGAAAAGGCGGTTAAACGTTAAATCTGAAGTGCATGACATCGCCGTCTTGTACGATGTACTCTTTTCCTTCTAAACGCATCTTTCCTGCTTCTTTTGCTTTTGCTTCGCCGCCGCACGCTATGTAATCGTCATATGCGATAACTTCTGCACGGATAAAACCTTTTTCAAAATCGTTATGAATAACTGCAGCTGCTTTTGGAGCAGTCGTATTTTTACGGATGGTCCAAGCACGGACCTCTTTTACACCTGCTGTGAAGTAACTCATCAGTCCTAGTTTATCAAATCCTTTTCTGATGATCTGTGCAAGTCCCGACTCTTCGACACCGAGATCTTGTAAGAACTCTTGTGCTTCATCTTCTTCAAGACCTACAAGTTCCTCTTCGATCTTTGCACAAAGCTTTAATACTTCACAGTTTTGAGCGTTTGCGTGCTCTTTTACCGCTTTGACATACTCATTGTCTTCAAGAAGACCGTCTTCATCGACATTTGCTCCGTACATGATCTCTTTTGCCGTAAGGAGTCTTAGGTCTCTGTTGAGTTCATGAAACATCTCACTGTCTGCTTCAGGGAAGTTACGAGCCAGTTTTCCGTCAGCCAGGAACTCCATTAACGTGTCTGCAAAGTCGACCAAAGCTTTTGCGCCTTTGTCTGCTTTTGCTTGTTTTTGAAGACGCTGGATTCTGTTTGAAAGAGCTTCGATATCGGCAAGGATAAGTTCGTTTTCGATGATATCTATATCGCGTAGAGGATCGATATTTCCCTCTGTATGGACGATGTTCTCATCTTCAAAACATCTGACGATCTGTAGGATCACCTCAGTCTCGCGGATGTTTGATAAAAATTTATTTCCCAGACCCTCACCTTTACTTGCACCTTTAACAAGACCTGCGATATCGACAAAGTCAAGTGTAGAGTGTTGTACACGCTCAGGATTGACTATTTTTGAAAGTTCGTTAAGACGGGCATCCGGTACAGGAACGATAGCTTTATTTGGTTCTATTGTACAAAATGGATAGTTTGCAGCTTCTGCATTTTGAGCTTTTGTTAAAGCATTGAAAGTTGTTGATTTTCCTACGTTTGGTAGTCCTACTAGACCTATTGCTAATCCCATTTTAGACCTTTATTGCGCTTATAAAATAATTGTGTAATTCTATCTAAAGTTTACTTGGAGTTTTTATAAACACCCCGATGTACTGTTTAATTAGATAAATTTATTTTTACTAAAAGTCATTTTAGTGAATTTTTTGCTACAATTTATACAGGAGTGAAGAATGCGTTGCTTTTATAGTGATATAAAAGTTATTTATAACAACAAAAGGAGTTGCAATGTCAACAAAACTTATTATTGTCGCTGATTTACAACATTTTAAATTTTATACAAGTAAAGTCGATCCGCTTGGAAGAGAGTCGTTAGAATTAGTGGAGGGGAGTGACAGTCTTTTGATCCATCAAAGACTGCGTGAAAAAGTCTCTGACCGTCACGGGAATTTCCAAAGTGTAAGCGGAAGCGGTTTTGGAGAGGATCATAATCTAGGTTTGGAGGAAGAACGCCGCAGGATCAAAGAGATCGCTCAAGAGATAAATAACGTACTAAAAGAGCAGGGTGACAAATCCTGGTACTTTGCAGCACCAAAAGCTATCAATAATCAGGTAGTAGAACTATTGGATCCGAGCGTTAAAAAAAGTATGAGTATTAATCTTCAGGCGGATCTGACAAATATCCCTGTAACAGACCTGCTGGGACATTTTAAAAAATAGAAAGTCAAATATGCCTCTGGAAAGTTCAGAGGCAAAAGAGGGTTATTTTAGCTCTTTTAAAAAACTGCTTATAAGTCTGACGCCTGCACCTGTCGCGCCGTATACATTACAATCCCAAGGAGACTCTGTATATGCAGAACCTGCGATATCAAAGTGCAGCCATTTCTCTTTATTCTCATCTTTAATAAAGTTATCTAAGAACAGACCAGCCGTGATCGCACCGCCGTACGGTTTGGAAGCGACATTGGAAAGGTCTGCTATCTCGCTTTTAAGAAGCTTTTTCAGATGTCTGTTAAACGGAAGCGCTCCTATAAGCTCACCAGACTTGTCTGCAGCTGTAAAAAGGTCGTGTTTAAGCTTGTTTGAGTGTCCCATAACACCTGTCGTATATTGACCAAGAGCCACCATACAAGCACCTGTAAGTGTCGCAAAATCGAAGATATAGTCTGCTTTGACTTTGTCTTGTGCATAATCAAGCACATCACATAGCACAAGACGGCCTTCTGCATCGGTATTTCTTACTTCTACCGTTTTTTTGCTGCGTGTCACAAGCACATCATCAGGTTTGTAAGCATCTCCGCCGATCATATTTTCGACTGCACCGATAAATGCGTGTATCTCTACATCTAATTTTAGTTCGCTCGCAGCTTTGATCATTCCAAGGACAGCACATGCACCCGCTTTATCCATCTTCATCGTCACCATAGAAGTAGCAGGTTTAAGGCTGAGCCCGCCGCTGTCATAAGTAAGACCTTTTCCTACTAAGCTGATGATCTTTTTCGCTTTTTTAGGTTTGTATGCAAGGTGGATAAGCTGACTTTCATGGCGTGATGCACGTCCGACTGCAAGCATCGATTCCATCTTCTCTTTACGAAGATCATCTTCACCTAAAACGTTACATGTAAGCTTGTTTTCACGTGCTAGCTCTTTGGCTATTTCAGCGAAGCTTGCAGGGTGGAGGTCTTCTGGAGTCGTATTGACGATATCACGTGTGAAACATGTAGATTCAGCGATGATCACTGCTTCTTCGAATGCTTTTGAAAGCTTTTTGATATCTTTACATGTAAGATAGATATCTTGTAAAGTTGCCTCTTTAGACTCTGATTTATATCTGTTGTAGTCGTATCCTCCGAGGATGACACCTTCTACAACGGCTTCTAAATTTTTCGCATCTACCGGGAATGAAGCAGATTCATTTTTAGAAGATTTAAGTGCTTTTATCGCTTGGCTGGCAGCACTTCTGATGCAGTCGCTCTCTAATGCTTCGACACCGCACGCTAAGATACCTTTCTCATGCAGAAAACAAAGTGTGTCTTGTGCCGCTTCAAAACCTGCTTTTTCAAGCAGTTTTTTCTGTTTATGTTTTTTTAGCGTCTCTTTAGTTAAAAACTCTACGCATACATCACTTTTTATCTCGTTGACTAGATCTAAATTCATTATATATCCTTGATTGGAACTCTTAATCGAAATGAAGCAGGTCTTTTGCCTGCATCATATCTTTGTCACCGCGTCCTGAAAGGTTGACGATGATCAGTTTACCTTTAATATCTTCTATTTTCTTGAGGTATGCTACCGCATGTGCACTTTCAAAAGCGGGAATGATTCCCTCTTTTCTACTTAACCATACGAATGCGTCAAGTGCTTCTTCATCTGTCGCATTTCCGTATGATGCAGATCCGTTGTCTTTATGAAATGCATGTTCGGGTCCGATACCGGGATAATCAAGTCCCGCAGAGATCGAATGCGCTTCAAGTATTTGCCCGTCTTCATCTTGAAGCAGGTAGCTCATCTGTCCGTGGAGTACTCCGGGACGACCCATTAGAAGAGAACACCCGTGTTTGTCCGTACAGACACCGTGTCCGCCTGCCTCGACACCGATACACTCTACCTCTTTGTCTTCTAAAAAGTGCTGAAATGCACCGATAGCATTACTTCCGCCGCCGATACAAGCGATAACATGATCAGGAAGACGGTTTTCTTTTTCAAGTATCTGAGCTCTTGCTTCATACCCTATGATCGCTTGAAAATCACGTACCATCATCGGATATGGATGAGGACCGGCAACTGTACCGATGATATAAAAAGTATCTCTGGCATTTGTAACCCAGTGACGGATAGCATCGTTCATTGCGTCTTTTAACGTCTTAGATCCACTCTCTACAGCATTGACTTTTGCTCCCAGAAGCTTCATACGAAAGACGTTTAGTTCTTGGCGTGCGACATCTTTTGCACCCATGAATATTTCGCACTCCAGACCTAAAAGAGCTGCTATGGTGGCAGTCGCTACACCGTGCTGTCCCGCACCCGTCTCAGCGATCACTTTTTTGTATCCAAGACGTTTTGCCATAAGACCTTGAGCGATAACGTTGTTTACTTTATGTGCTCCCGTATGGTTCAGGTCTTCACGTTTTAAGTAGATTTTTGCTCCGAGCTCTTCAGAGATATTATGTGCATAATAAAGCGGAGAAGGGCGGCCTACATAGTCTTTTAGATAGTAATCGACCTCTTTCCAGAAATCTTTGTCAAATCTGATCTTTTTGTACTCTTTATCCAGATCTAAAAGCGCCGGCATCAATGTCTCAGGAACATAACGTCCCCCGAATATGCCGAAGTGTCCGTTTTCATCAGGATCGAATTTTGATGGTGATGGTATATACATTAATCTATTCCTACTACGCTATAAACTTTTGTCTGTTTTTCCAGTACTTTTTGTCCCTCTAGGAAATTCAAAGCAAGGATGAAACATGCTTCGACACAGACAGCACCTGTTTTATTGATAAGGGAAGCGGCTGCATTTGCTGTCCCGCCTGTCGCTATAAGATCGTCTATTAAAAGGACTTTCGCATCTTTTACATCTCTAAAGGCATCAATATGCAGTTCGACTTCATCAAAGCCGTACTCTAAAGAGTATTTTTCAGAGATCGTCGTATATGGAAGCTTTCCTTTTTTACGGATAGGGACAAATCCCGTTCCCAGCATCTGAGCAAGTGCAGCCCCAAAGATAAAACCGCGTGCATCTATACCCGCTATAAAATCCAGATTATAATCTTTATATCTTGCAGCTAAATGGTCCATAAGTACTGAAAAAGCATGTTTGTCGTTTAAAAGTGTCGTAATATCTTTAAAGACGATACCCGGTTTTGGAAAATCAGGTATGTCACGGATCGCATCATTTATGATCTTTAAATCTTGCGCTGTCATAGTTATCCTTTATAGTAAAGCGTCTATTCTGCTCTCAAGAGCTTTTATTTTAGAGTTTAATCTTTCTGTCTCAAGTCTGTGTTTAGAGTTACGCTGTTTTAAAACTTTTAGTTCATTTCTTAGCTTTGTCAACTCTTCACTCAAAATATCAACATTTCCGAGTGCACGCTGAAGCTGTATCTGATACTTTCTGATCAGTATCTCAGCTTCTTGAAGCGTTAGTTTCATCATCTCATTGCTACGCTGCTCTTTTACAGTAATACTTTTGAAATAAAACATCTTCACAAACAGAAATATAGCTAACAGTGAAACTATCGTTAAAACCGACCACTCAAAAAACATATCTTATCCTTGTATAGATTCTATCTTCTCGACACGTCCTGCATGGCGTCCGCCCTCAAAACCTGAAGCAATCCAGCTATCGATGATAGACTCTGCAACACCTTTGCCTACAATACGCTCACCAAAACACAAGATGTTAGCATCATTGTGTCCGCGGGCTACTTGTGCAGTGTATGCATCATGGCAGAGTGCAGCACGGATACCGTGAAATCTGTTTGCAGCCATACTCATACCGATGCCTGAACCGCAGATAAGGATCCCTTGGCTTTCACTGTCTGCAAGTACGCTTTGTGCAACTTTGACTGCATAGTCCGGATAATCGACTCTGTCTTTGTTAAACGGACCAAGATCGACGACCTCATGACCTTTTTGTTTTAGTAACTCAACTGTATAGTCTTTTAGATCAACTCCGGCGTGATCTGTAGCTATATAAAATTTCATCCGGTTTTTCCTTTATGATAGAAGTAGGTTTAATACCATTTGAACTGGCAATATTAATAGATAATCTTTTAAAGGTGTCATTAGTACAACAAGTACTATAATCATACCATAACGCTCCAATTTATAAAACGTTTCAGCTATCTCTTTTTGGTTAAATTTTAGTGCAAGGTACATTAAAAAATGTGCCCCGTCAAACTGCGGTATCGGCAGCAGGTTAAATACACCGAGAACGACATTGATGATGACTAACTGCATTACCAGCATATATGTAAATATATAAACAAGAGAATCAGCAGAAGTAGGGCTAGCCATAGAAACAAGTGCCATAGAGGCAAATGCAGCAACCGTGAAGTTGTAAACTATACCGGCAAGACTTACCTGCATTGCTGCATTATATCCGCCTCTGTTGATGACTGTTCTCATGTTTACCGGAACCGGTTTTGCCCATCCGAAGATAAAGCCGCCTCCGCCTCCGAGTAAAAGAGGTAAAAAGTATAAAACAGCAGGAACGATGATGGTACCCACCATATCTACATGTATGATAGGGTTTATAGATAAGCGTCCTGCATTTTTAGCAGTCATATCGCCATATTTGTAAGCAATAAACCCGTGCATTATCTCATGACCTATGATAGCTATCATAAGGGCTATGACAGCAGTTATGATCTTTAAAATATCAATAAAGTCCATTGTCTTTTTTGTCCTCTTTTACTCTTTCAGCTATTGCACGGTTTAGGTACTCAGGCTGTTCAAGGTCAGTAGGAGTTTTACCCATTCTGTCCCATCTGATCTCATAATTGTCGTCCATACTGAAGTAGATGAACCAAGGAGTTCCTTCTAGGTTTGCATACGGTACAGGACCCCAGAAACGGCTGTCGTTTGAGTGGTCACGGTTGTCACCCATCATAAAATAGCTTTTAGCAGGTACTTTATATATCTCAGTTTGAAAAATAGGATTATGATTCAAAAGTTTTATGTCATCTGAGAGCTTGTACATATTTGAAACTATCATATTGAGTTTTTCAACTGAATTGATTCTCTCCATTCTTCCATCATTTGAAAGTAATACAGGAGTATCTCCTTCGATAGCATCATCATGATGGATACCAGGATGCTGTTTCATATAAGGGTTCTTGACCCAAAGTTTTCCGTCGATCGTGACTATGTTTTCTTTCGGGTAGTTTTTATTGATAAACTCGTCGCCTTCACGTGGATGAAGATACAGATCTTTATCTTTTACGAACACTTCATCGCCCGGAAGTGCCACACATCTTTTTACATAGTGAAGTTTTACGTTGTGAGGATATCTGAATATCACGATATCGCCGCGTTTTGGTTCGTCACCGTCGATAAGATGCAGATCGTCAGTCCAAGGAGTCACAGAGACCTCTAGAAAAGGGATATGTGGAGTAGGGACACCGTAAACGAATTTTTTAGCAAAAAGGTGATCTCCGATAAGAAGTGAGTCTTTCATAGAACCGCTTGGGATTCTAAAGGCCTGTGCAACAAAAAATATGACAAATAAAACGATGATGATCGTTCCAGGCCATGAGTTTGAAAATTTATACGTTTTATACAAAAAGTTTTTCATTAGCTCTCTTTAGAGTGAAGTTGTGCCGCTTTTAAAGTATTACTTAACAGCATTGAAATAGTCATTGGGCCGACTCCGCCCGGTACCGGAGTGATATATGAACATTTTTGAGATACGTTTTCATAGTCGACGTCACCGACAAGCTTTCCGTTATCAGCTCTATTGATTCCGATATCTATGATGATAGCACCCTCTTTAACCATATCTTCTTTGATCAGGTTTATAACACCCACACCAACTAGAATTATATCAGCATTTAGGGTATGCTTTTTTAAATCATCGGTAAATATATGACAGATCTCTACGGTCGCATTGGCATTTAAAAGAAGAGAGGCCATCGGTTTTCCAACAATGTTCGAAGCACCTACGACAACACAGTTTTTCCCTTTTAGATCGATATCGTACTCTTTAAAAAGTTCCATGACACCAAGCGGAGTACACGGTACAAAACCGTCAAGTCCCGTTGTCAGACGTCCGACGTTGTACGGGTGAAAACCGTCGACATCTTTATTTGGAGAGACAAGTTCAAGCAGTTTTGTCGTATCTATCTGCGAAGGAAGAGGAAGCTGGATGAGAATTCCGTCTATGTTAGGGTTATTATTCATCATCGTAATAGTGTTTTCGATAGCTTCTTGGGATATGTTAGTAGGCATCTCATGTGTAACTGAGTAAAACCCGACTCTGTCGCAAGCTTTTTTCTTCATGCTTACGTAAGCTTGGCTAGCAGGGTCGTTTCCAACTAGTACAACAGCTAAACCCGGAACTCTTCCTGTTTGCTCTTTTAACAGTTGTGTGCCTGTTAGTACCTCATTTTCAATTTTTTTTGCTAAAGTTTTACCGTCAAGAATCTTCATTTAATCACCATAAATTATTTTTTTGATAATATACCGATAATTGCCTAAAAGGTCGCTTTGAATGAAATTGTTACTATTATTAATAACTCCTATATATATATTTGCCGCTGCATCGTTTATTACAGAGGATGAGTATGCATCATCTTTATATAAAAATCCCAGAGGGATAGGGTGTGATAAATGTCACGGGGCTGACGGAAAAGGGCTGCTTGTAGCCAAATACGTAAGCAACGGTGTCACAAAGGAGTTTAAAGGTCCCGACATAACGGAACTAGGATTTAAAGTCTTTTATGAAGCTCTAGATACGAGAAAAAGCGGAATGCCGAGATACTTTTTGACAAAAGACGAGATAGAGACGCTTTACAAATATCTTCATAAGGAGAAGAAGTAATGGATGAGACTCTTTTAAGATCGATTGAAAAAGCGTTGGAAGAAAATGATCTTGCAGCACTAGACAAGATCGCAGTACCAAAGTACAGAGTCATCAATAAAAAAGAGGACTACAGGTCTGCGTTGATGCTTTCAGCTCATAATCTCAAACATCTCTTGAAGATCCCTTCGCTTGACGCCGAGTGTATCATGCTTAATCTCGAAGACGGAGTATCAAAAGAGCAAAAACCCTTTGCACTTGCTCTTTGTGCTATCTTCTTGTCGCATTATAAAGAGTGTGATAAAAAGCTTGTCGTGCGTGTTAATGCATTAGATGAAGGTGGATACGATGAGATAACCTATCTAAACCAGTTTATGCCCGATGCTATCCGCGTACCAAAGATAAAGACTCCAAAAGAGGTAGAAAGTATACTTCATCTATTAAAAGATGAGATAGAACTGCACCTCTCGATAGAGACATGCGAAGCATGGGCAAATCTAGCATCTTTAAAGGTAGATAAACGGGTAAAAGCATTTTATCTCGGTGTTTTGGACCTGTTTGCCGATATGCGCATTCCGCAATCCCAGATACAACGCGACAACCATACATTCTTGTATATGCTAAGCCATTTTCTTGTTACATGTAAAGCCATACATGTAAAGCCTGTCTCGTTCGTGTATCAGGACTTTAAAAATCTTGATGAGTTTAAGCTGTGGCTTGAAATGGAAAAAAGTATGGGATTTGATGCAAAAGGGTGTATCTCTCCTTCTCAGGTCACGCTGGTAAACGAGGTGTTTAAAGATGAGATAGCTGAGATCGAACGTGCAAAAGTCATAGTAAAACTCTTTGAGATGAACAGAGATCTTGGTATTACAGGATTTGTGGACGATGAGTACGGCTTTATAGATGAGCCGATCTATAAAGGAGCCTTGGCTGTTTTAAAAGACAAGGATCTTTAAGAACCTTGTCTTACATGTAAGACTTTAAGGATGCATATACATAAACTGGTATCTGAGGAAGATCTCAAAGGTACTGTCTGTCGAACTGTATGTCGTGTTGGAGTAGCTTGCTCCGATGACCATATGGTCTTGATGCCAGACCTTTCCTCCATACCCGACATTAACAGCGACATTACCGCTTGTATTTAAACTGCTGTAATATCCAGAGACCGAGAAGTAAGGTCTCCATACTCTTGTATATATCTCACTGTTTTGCATGCCGTATCTCAGTTCCGTACCGATATTGTAAAAATCACTAGGTAAGACCGGATATACTCCGTTTTGCACCTCATCTATTACGCCGTGAGTTGTCGAAGTCTCATGGTATATACCGTTATCGACATAAAGGCTGACACCGATGTCGGGATAGCCGTTTCTATACTGTTTGCTTAGTGATAATCTTGCATAGTCTCCATACCCTATATCGACATTGTCTTGTGAAGAGAAATAGTTTCTTTCATACTCAAATTCAAAGGATGTAGAATCTAAAATACTCCATATTATATTGGCACCAAGCATATCTTTTTTACCTGCGGCTGAGAGCTGCGCCGTATCATCTGCATTCATATTTTTTTCCAGTATGATATCTGCTTCAAGGTCGGTACTGATCTGTGAGTGCAGTGTTAGTCCGTATACAGGATAGCTTTTAAGAAAAGCCTTATATCCTCCATGAGCCTGAATATATGACCTGTCAAATCTTTTTCTCAGAGCTACATCTCCCTCTACCGTATCGGCTTTTAGATGGTCCAGTGTATCTGTATCTAAAGAGCTGTTGTTGAAATATCCTGCTGAAGTAAATAGATCCCAGCCACCCGGTATATAGGTTCTGTTTCCTACTTTTGCATATTTTTGCAGCAACGGTTTTCTGCTGTAGTATGAGAATTGCGAGTCAAACTGATCTCCTCTTTGTTTTGAGAGGTCGATCTGCTGCATATAAGCATCTTGGTCGTAACTATTCTTGTCAAGCATATTATAGTTCAAGGTTTGAGCAAGGGCTAGTTGTCCGTCATCTCTAGCTGCAGCAGATGTATCGGCCTGAGTATATTTATTCAGATTCTCATCAATTGCGTTTTCTATGTTTGTATGATGTTGAAAGAGCAGGGCGTCATTAAACCTCATCCATAACTGTTTATTTCTTATCTTATTATAGATACCATGACTTTTCTCATCAGCATTATTGGTAGTAGCCCAAGTGTATGATATATCGTCATAGTCGCCTGATGTCATATGCTTTTTAGCAAACTGAAGATCATTGTTAAACTTATCTGCATCGACTACAGGCATTGCTGCGTTTAGGTATGATACCCAGTATTCATTCGTCAACATCACCTCTTTATGCATAGACACCTGCATCTGCAGGTCTTTAAGGATCTCTTTTAGCTTTTTAATATATCCGCCTTCATTGTTTTGGCTCTGATATATATATGCTTGCAAGAATTTAAAGTCAGTAGAACCCGTAAGACTTTTATGGTTGTCTATGACTTTTTTCATGTAGTAATCGGCACTGTCGACTTCATTTAACTGATAGTATGCTGTTGCAAAAGGGATATAAAAGACAGATTCGACATTGCCCTTATCCTCAATATTATGCATCAGCTCTTTTATCTCTTTATTCATATCATGGTCAAGGTAAAAGTAAAATACATTCAGTTGTATATCTAAGTTGCCCTTGCCTAGAAACAGCGCTTTATTTAAAGCTTCCACTGCTAAATAGCGGTTATTATAATGCAGATAGACATCAGCTTTGATTATCCAGTAGTTGGCTTCATTTTTTATCGTGTCATTAGAGTCGTCTATCCGTGTTATCGCATCTTGAAGTTTTTTATACTCGTTTAACTTTATCGCACTGTTTGCAAAATCATAAAAAAGATATGAGAGTTTATATTTTGAATATGCTTCATCAGCTGTTTTTGAACCTAAAGCAGGATTGAGAGTCTCATATACGCGCATCACTCTTTCATAGTCTGCCAATCTTGCCTGATCGTTTTGTATTAAAAATGCCGAAGCTTCCATTGAGGTCTTATAGTCTTGCATATACCAGCTCAGGTCGCTTAGTAACTGGTAATATCTTACATTATCTTTGCCCGGAGGTGTTTTGACAAATAAAAGAGCATTATATGATGACTTCAGATCCTTTTTCATGTAGTAGTAATATGACACTAAAGTGGCGTTTTGTGTACTGTACAGCTTCTGGTTTTCAATTATATTGACTACTCTTTTAGCAGAATTCAGGTCACCGGTATCCAGGTACAACTGCAACTCTTGTGTAAGCAGAGCTGTTTTTCGCTTATCTTTTTCATACTCGATATTTAATATCTTCGCTGCTTTTTCAGGTGTTCCCAGCTGGTTCTCTATAAAGATCATCATCTTGATGTTTTCTTCATTAGGATTTACTCTGGCTTTTTGTATGACAAGGTCTTCTATCTTCTGATATTGATACATACTTAGACCGTAAGTAATGATCTCATCCCTTAACTTCAAGTCATGATTTTTTTGATACAGTTCTATCTCAAACTGTACTGCTTCTTGAGGATGATTGGTCCATTTCGCAGTCTCTACCGCCTGCTTATTCCAATAAATAGATTTAGGATACTTCTTATAGCCTATAAGAGCGACCTTGTAAGCATTATCCGTGTCACCTTTGTATAAAAAAGATTGGATCATCAACTTCAACTCTTCGTTATTGTAGGCGTTAAAGTTTGCTTGAGATATATCTTTAGCGACGATAGTTGAGAAAAATATGATTATTAAAAGTAAAGTACGCATTATTTTATCTTTTGTGTTAATATTTTTTTAGATAGATCATTGGCTTTTTTCAGATCATTGGCCGCAAGATAGAGTTTGAGTAAAAAGACTCTTACCTGAGTGTCCTTTAGATATCGATTTTCATATCTATAGCCCAAAGCAACAGCTTCTTTCATCAAACTACCTGCCTGTAAGGATTTTAAAGCTTCTATGAAGTATCTTTTTTTATCGTTACTTGCATTTGATCTGTTATAAAGCTGCATATATGTCTGTGACGCTGCTTGATAACTTTCCGTTGCAAGATAAAACTCAGCCAGTTTTTCTCCCCATTTAAATGAAGTTTGGGCATGTGCTTTTAGCAGTTCCTCTGCATCTTTTAGATTGTCTTTTTTCATATAATAGTTGTACTCTGCTAAGATCCAATTATCTCTATTGTCAATATCTTTTGTTTGTAAGGTATCCAGATAGTTGATGACCTCCGGTCCATAATCTAACTTATCTGCCAGATAATAAGCATCCGTGAGCAGTTTGATATCATTTGGAGCGTACGAGATCTTCTCTTTTAAGAGTCTAAAGGTATAGCCAGTCATCCCTAAGAAAAAAGATTCGTTATAAAACTCATTTAGGTTCTCTTTCGAGTAGTAAACGTTATCGACAATATTTTTAAAGATGTCACGTAGATCGTCCTTGATCTGAGCTTTTTGTTTCTCATCTTTTACGACGTAATATCTCTCTTTTGCAAGTTTATAGCTTAAAAGGCTGGCATTTTTTCTTATTTCAGGGTTTTCGCTGCTCATAAGAGGTTTTAACAGACCGTATGAAGCTATCAGCTTTCCGGCTTTATAGTTGTTGTTAGCAATAAGCAGTATTAACGACTCATTTGACGGATCCTGTTTTAACATGTTTTGTAGATACACCATATTCAGATCATTGTTTGAAGTGTCTTGTAATATCTGCTCTTTTAAGAGATTTTTAGGATATAAGACAAACAATACAACGCTAAAAGCTATAAAAATAAGTACGATCTCTTTATATGTTGCTACATATACTTTTTTATCATCTGCAAGAAACATTTACTGTTGCCTCCTTTATATTTTTATAGTTTAGATAGACCTCATTGCCTTCTGTCCTTCTACTTGTCTCAACAGGTTTTGAACTCATTGTGCACTCCTTTGGCAGGTTGAAATGCAATCTCAGGTCGACGTATCCTTTAAAAGAAAGCTGACCGTTTTTACTTTGGATCACTTCGGCATTTGCATCTATCAGATATGCGGCATCTTGTCTTTTTGTCGATACACGCAACATTTGAGCCTCTGAGTCGTCAAGATGATAGTATGTATGATCCTCAAAATGTTTAAACCCTAAGACTCCTTTTGAATTTTTAAAGTCAGCAGTATAACCGCGTTTTTCCAGTCTTACCGTATGAAGATCCTTCATTCCGCTAAATAACCATTCATCACTATCATTTGCTATGGATGCAGTGTAGTAATCCATCGCTTTTAAGATGTATTCTGAGGTAAATATCGGAAACGTGTTTTGTTTCAGCGCCCAGTCAAAGACATCTTTTAGAGCATTTAACGAAGCTCTTTTAGAGCCTGAATATTGATGAAAATAGATGTCTATAGGCTTAAAGCGGCGAGGGGAGTCCGTAAGCTCAAATGTCTGTATCACTTTTTTATATCCCCAAAACGGTCCATCCCAATCATTTGTATAGACATTCTCATTTTGAGCACCTGTATATATTTGATAGTAGTCACCGCGTTCAAGACCTATCGGTGATATAAGCGACTGCCATGGCGATGAGTTTGATATCGTAGTATCGCCGCCGTTGATATTTAAAAGATTGTGCTTATATACATATTCCAATACATCTTCGGGAGGTCTACACTCTCCGGTCCAGAAAATAGTTTTAGCCATAAGCTCAGCAGGTTTGTTCTTTGGCATTAGATCATTGTTTATATAGTTTAAAGATCCTAGTATCTCTCTGTCAATAGAAAACTCATATCCTTTTACGTCCAGTCTATATTTCGCATCTAAATTGCCGTCTTTTATCTCTCCCCATGAAAATGGATGACTGAACGTATGTGAAGCACCCTCTACATTAGGAAGTGCATATATTTTTTTTGCTATTTTTACCAGTTGCGGCGATATTTTCGGATATAAACCGTCCGGTTCGATCTCTGCACCGATTGTAGAAACCGATATAGGGATCTTATATTTGCTAAAAACACTTTCATACAGCGATTCTCCGGAGAACATAGTCGGATTCCACTCGGTCATGTTCATGATCCCGTCACCGTCTACATGTGAGAAAAGGATCCTGTCTCCATTTTCCGTAGTAGTATCCGGAACGATCAAAGGTTTCAAATCTAACGCCTTTACAAAAAACTTAAACGGATCTATGACCCAGATATTATTATCATCCATCTCTGTCATAAATGCATCACCGACAGCATAGCCGCCCCACGGTGTAATAGCTGCCAGTGTAGAACTGTTGCCGTTTGTATCTTCTATCCTTAGTAACGGTCTTACATTTTTCGCAGTCAAGTAATACCCTATGTTCTTAGGTACTGCCATCTCAAAACCCATCATCTTGTCTTGATATGTGACCTTGTTTTTTTGAAGATTATTGCTTATATTCTCTACGACTTGAATCCCAAGAGGGTTTAAAATATTTGGAGTGATCTCGATACCGAAATTATTTACAAATACGACTTTGATACCGATATTTTTCAGCTCGGCAGCCCATTTTATGAGCTCATCGGGTTTTTTATAGTACTCAGACAGCCATACGACTACACCGGCGTATTGGCTCATATCTTCTAGTTTCGGCAGTCCCTCTTTGTTGATATCATGAAGTTTTTGAATGTATCCCATATATTCAAGAGGCAGAGCGCCGTACTGATGAGCTGATTGAGTGATCCTGTCATGTTCCGTTTCATCGATCAAGGTCAGTATCTCTCTTTTTAAAGCATTTTTGGATGATCTACCATATATGTTTAGATCTCTATCCGAGACATAGGGAATAAAGCCTTGTTTTTTGATCTTTTGAACCAGTTCATCGGCTTTATTCATCTCGTTATACGGGAGATAGTCGACAGCGATGATATCAAGACCGTAGCCTTTTGCTTTTTTTATCTGCTTATCCAGCCAGTTTCTTTCATCAGCCGAGACTGTCTCATATCCAAGTTTTTTGTTTTCTATACCATGGTAATACGATTCAAATAAAACAGCCTGCAGGCTGTTATGGATCTTATCCATGATCTCAAAGCCACGGTTTACGATCAGCTTTGAGTGCGGATATTTTTCATGAAACCTATTTATAAAAGATGCCAAGGCATTTTCATATACAGCACGATCTTCTTTTGTTTTAGCTGCTAACTGGTATGAATCCAATGTATCGAAGAAAAAGTTTTGAAACCCTTTGTCTATCTGCGGTTCTATCATCTTTTTAAATAAAAACTCTTGATAGTGCGGATCTCTTATATCCATGACTTCTGAATTCCATGCTTTATTTTCAGTCAGAATCCAGGCTTTGTCTATCTGCGAATACTCTTTAGTATCTTTATCGATCTCACCGATACTGACATAAGCATACATCTTGTCTTTATAGACGGAAAAACCGTGGCTATGAGTATTGATATTGTCCGGTTGAACGATTATATAGTCATGTATGCCTACCATAGGGTAAGAGATATGCTCACCGTAATATAAAATAGCACTCTTGTCTTGAAGTGATGCATGAGCAAAGTTAAAAAATAATAGTAGAGCTAAAACAACTCTATTGCAACATAAATGTTTCATAATCCAACCCATCCAATTCATTTCTGATAACGATTAAACTCGCTATAAAGACTATAAGCAATGACACCGTATACCCGTATCCAAACATTGTAGGACCCATGTATATGGAAGCCAGAGTCAAAATAGTGTTTAAGACAAAAAAAGCGATACTAAGCCACATTGCGACCTTTCTTCTGTCTAAATAATAAAGTATTGCCAGAATCGACATAAATGCCAGCTGCAGCATAGCACCTATCGTTAAAATATAGAGCAGTCCAAGATACAGATGAGGAATGTTCAGCATGTCAAAAACGGTGTCTACCGTTAAGAACAGAAATATATCCAGTATCCCCTGTATCATAATGATCTCGTGTATAGCGTGGCGTACCACTCTTATCATATCGTTTTTATATCTTTGTATAAGTCCCAGTGTACCGCCGTTTCTAACTGCATCATAGTAAAGATTGTACTTTTCTGAAAAGTTGACCTCAAGACGGTAGAAAAAGACTGCCATCCCCGGTAAAATGGAGAGATATGCCAAGAAGATAGGTATATCGTAAACTATGGATGCATGCAGCTTTCCTATGACTTCCGTCCCTGTTAGCGGGTGATACCAGAAGATAAATTTGTCTACCCATGAACCAAGATTATAAGCCAGCCCCGCAATACCGAGAGACCAGTAAAAATTCGGTTTTAGAAAGAAATTCAGTTTCATAAACACAGACGAGTTGTACGATTTGATGATAAGGGACATCAAGATCGTAAACAAAGTGGCATTACCGGTTAAAAATATAAAGATAAGACTCTCCACATTTTTTCCGTACATATATGAAAATACGACTATTAACAGATAAGAGATGAAGTATGCCGCTACTACACGTTTATACAGTTTCAGACTTGCTGCGAGAATACTTGATATCCACACGCCGCAAAGTATTAAGAATGTAGCGATGACACTAAGAAGAAAGAAGATGCTTTGATCTTTAAACACCCAAAATACAATAGGAGTGATCAAAGGCGCTC
The DNA here is from genome assembly GCF_039645965.1 of Sulfurimonas sp. HSL3-2. Classification (GTDB taxonomy): domain Bacteria; phylum Campylobacterota; class Campylobacteria; order Campylobacterales; family Sulfurimonadaceae; genus Hydrocurvibacter; species Hydrocurvibacter mobilis. The sequence continues at coordinate 1,071,944 of NZ_CP147917.1, forward strand.
CGATCAGCCACGATGTAAATATCGCACCGAAATATGCCGGCAGTATCTCTTCCTCTCTCTTTTCAAATATAAGGTCTGCAATATATCTTGTAAAAGGCAGCTGGAGCATACCTGTTACAATAAGACTCGATGCCAATGCGATGGCATAAGTGATGACGATCTGAAATCTTGCGACTTCACCAAAGCTTTCAAGATTGATGATATTCACAAATCCGACTAAAAAGATGGCGATGATGGATATGACCCAGGGGCCTGAACTGAGTATCGCAGATTCACCATATACTTTTACTAAAGATAAAAGACTGCCTCTTTTTAAGACTTTTTTTAGTTCAAAACCTATACCAGCCATTATAAACTCGCTTTTTTATTGATTAGATTCATGTAGATATCATGATATTCTTTTAAGAATATCTCTTGGCTATAATATTTTTCAACTCTGCTTTGAGCTACAGCACTAGCTTTGTCCCAAGCATCTTCATCCGTTAAAAATCGGATATACTGTTTAGCAATCTCTCCCGGAGTAGCGATCGATGTTATCGCACCTGCTGAACCCAAACTTTTATCTTCATCGTTTAGTCCGCCTTCGATGAGATTTCTACAGCTTCCGACATCTGTCGCAACACACGGGATTCCTGCTGCAAACCCTTCTAAGATGACTAAAGGCATACCTTCACTTATAGAGGTAAGTGTCAAAAGAGAGGTATGCGGCAAGATCTCTTTGATATTTCTAAATCCTAAGAATTTTAGATTATTACCAAGACCCAAAGATTCTATCATCTGTTTACATTCCGTAAAATACTCTTTGTCCTCATCCATCGGGCCTACTACCCAGCCTTCTACGTCCGGAATATGATTTGCGGTGATCCTTATTGCACGTATGAACGTTTTTATATCTTTGATAGAGACGACCCTTCCTATTAAGCTGATGACAGGTTTTTGATTCTCTGTTCTATTTTTCATAGTAGCTTTTAATACATTTACATTTACACCGTTTGGCAGGACTCTTGTCTTTTCTGCATCAGCACCCAGTGCAATTTGTATCTTTTGTGCTTCAGGATATAAGGAAAGAACGAGCTCAGCTCTTTTGTACGCGAATTCACCGATGATTCTAAAGAACTCTATCCACATCTTTTTGATGTAGTTGAACTCCTCAGGCTGTTTTAAAAGTGCAGGTTTCTTAAAGTCGATCCATTCAGCGGAAAGCATATCAATTTTACGCTCTCTGGTGTATATTCCATGTTCTGTCAGAACCAGTCCGATATCTCTGTCAAAAGAGGCGAGGGTACCTAAAAAACCTGCATACCCTGTAGAAGGGGCATGTAAAACCTTCATATGAGGGAAATGTTTTACTATTTTTGCAAGTGTCCATATGGGTTTGTGGATATCTCTTAACGTCCAGAAATAATCAATAAAAGACACATCCGGCGCATTTTTGAAATAGATTTTGTTGATAAACTCCCAAGCTCTTTTTGAATACAAAAAATCTTCAAATGTCATATCATTAAGATAAAAATCAACATTTTTTATCTCTTCCGGAATAGGCACGGATTTATCTTTAAACGATGCATAGAGTTTTTCTATTGTCTCAAATGCCTTTTTATTACCGCTTGTTTTTTTGACATCCGGAGTATTTTCTTCAAATATATAATGGACTTCTAAATGGACAAGATTATCAGGAAGCTCATATTTTAAGTCACCGTAATCACTTTCTAAAGACCCTAGAAAACATACGCCGAACTTGATATCTTTCATCCCGTCTAATATTTGTGCGATCCATGATGAGACACCGCCGCCGATATACGGGTATGTCCCTTCTGCCAAGAGCATGACATCGACATTGTTGCTTTTACGGATGTATTTTGTCATGATGACACTCTCCATTGCTCGACTATCGGATAAAGCTTACTGTTTAAATCTAAGCCTTGAGCTTGTTTTAGGATCGATTTTACTTTATCATAGTCACCGGAGATAAAGTTTATCTCTGCTAAATAAGGCATGACATAGCTAAGTTTATCATCACTGTATCTCTCTGCTAAAGTAAATTGCAGTTCAGCATTCACATAATCTTTGTTAAACATATAGACACGCCCGAGTAGAACGTACAGTTTAGGATCTTCTAAATAGACTTCCATAGCTGTATCTATATAGTGTACGACCTTTTCTAAAAGAAATTGGACTAAAGAGTCGTCTGAAAGTTCATAATATACCATCTCCCAGTACAAAAATGCCAACTCTTTCGCGATTGAAGCTCTTTTTTCAGTACCATCAGATGCTTTAAACGACTCAAGCAGTCTATATATTTTACTGTTGAGCTCTCTTTCTGTCTTATCCATAATGGAAAAACCGTATAGTCTGACTTCATCGTCACTGCTGGAAAGAGAGTCTTTGATTATATGCATATTCCCCTGCGACATGTTGTCTGAAAGAGAGACCAGTGCTTTGATCTTTTTTTCTGTGGGGACATACTTGTTTTTTATCATATCCTGAACAGAACCCTCACCAAATTCTCTATGGATATTTATAAAGTTGTATCCAAACTCTTCAAGGTCCACAAGGCTGGTCTTCTTTATTTTTTCAGTATAGACACCGTTCTTTAAATAGTATGAGATCCATAAAGAGGATATATACCCGATAACCGGCATAGAAAAATTAAATAAGAAGAAAAATAGAAAACCCTGAACTCTTGAATTTGGAAACCTTGACATAAGATATGTCGAGCTTCCTGCTGCGATCAGCAGACTGATACTAAGATGCGCAAGAAAAAGATAGAGTAAAGTATTGGCGTCATTTACTGATACGGTCTGCATGATTTAGCCATTATGAATATATTTGTCATAAAGATCTATCTGTCCATATCCAAAAGTGATATGATCAAATTGATCTTCAGTGATGTCGCTCATATTCGATAACAGACGGTTTAAGAAACCTGTCGTTACAGATATATGTCCTAAAGGGAATAAAATCGATATAAAATAGACACCTTCATGTTGTGTTAATGTAGATATGTCTAAAGAACGTAAGAGTTTTTTTATGGTTTCAAACATTCTTACCGCTAACAATTCGTTATCGATCTTGATAACTAAAGTCGTAGAGTCGATCTGATTGATTTTATAGAGTTCATACAATCGGAAATATTCATATTTGTACTCCTCATCCATAATAACCTGCAGTCTCTTATCTTTAGCCAGCATATCGTCTTTTCTGATCTCATTAAAAAAGTATTCCGTAAGGATGGCTATTGACGTCAGGTTTTCTTTGTTAAAAGACATAAAAGGCATCTTCTCGATTAAAAGCAGCCCAACGATATTTTCTTGTTGTAAAGCAGGTATGATAGCTACATACTTACTTTGTTTAATGTTGTCATCGCTGACAAAAATCGGCTTTTTAAGTTCAAGGGACTTTTGTACCAACTGATCCTGAAAGTCTATATAATCTAAAGCATCGTCTGATCTGGCAACAATAGCAAGCCTGTTATCATCTGCTCTTGGATCATCTTTAGATGCTATAGCACTGCTGTTTATATTAAACGACTTTTCTAAGAATTGTAAAAAATCAGTTATCTTCTGCTTATCATCTCCCTCTATCTCTTTTATATGCAGGATAGAGTTACGAAGGCTCATAGGTTTTGTTACATAGTTTTTTTCAAGCTGATCGTGTGATATTTTCAGGGTGTAAAATGCACGGGAAAGCTCGTTTAATTTTATGTCCCTGTACTCTGAACCAGCTTCAGCTTCACGTATTTTTTTAGTCCAGTAGTAATGAAACTCGCTTAAGATGAGTATCATGATTAACGTTGATAAGAACTGGACATAATTAAATGTAGGATAAAAATACCACATCACAACTGCTATGATACCTATTCCAAGCATACCGCTTTCAAATCCATGAAAAAGCGTAATTATCGACAGCAAGATCAGAATGTAAGAGAACTTGCCGTTTAATATACAGATATCATTCGGATTTAAGAGATACCCGATAATAAGATATACGGATATCAGCAGAACTGTTTCAAGATATGCATAGTAATGCAATTTTTTAACAAATTCGGATAGACTGAAGTCTTTCCCTCTGCGTTTTTGTTCAACTTTCAAAGTTTTCTAGTCCTCTATCATTGACTCAATCAGTTCTTGAGCTGTTGTTCCGACTGAAGCATTTCCCCAATCACTGTCAGAAGATGTTGCACTCCAGATGACTTTAGAAGTTTTTGTTTCATATACGACACATTTAAGGCTGACTGCAGGCTCACCGTCGATACCTGTTTTGTATCTCCACTCGCTTACACCGCCGTATAAGAAGTATTTTGAATTGTCTTTTAATGCAGTCTCACGCATCTCATTAAAACTTTTTTCTCCATCGTGTATATGGTCTACGACTTTATACCCGTTTGCGATCAGTACACCATCGACTATATTTGATGCTCTCATACCCGCTCTTGGAGTATCAGTGTAGTTTTTAAGTGCGAAGACAGATATGGAAATATCACCTCTCGTACTACTGTTTGTATCTGCATATATGCTAGACAGCTTTGCTTTTGTTTGAATACTTGTAGAACATCCCACACTCATTAATAGTATTGATGAATACAACAGACCTTTAAAGATGACTTTCATTTTTTCAACTCCGCAAATTTAGATTTATTGAACCATTATAGCACTAATTAAAATTAAAGTTACCTTAATTTACATCTTTTGTTTTATTAGGTTTTGCAATGAAACGCAGCCAGATATAACCGAGAATTCCTGCTAAAAGGGACGCGGCAAGGACGGAAGTTTTTGATTGAATTAAAAGCATCTCATTGCCTTCGTATGCAAGATCCGCGACAAAGATACTCATTGTAAAACCGATCCCTCCCAGAAATGAGGCGCCAAACAGCTGGCTGGTCGTACTGTCTTCGGGAAGCTTGGCTATACCGAACTTGATCGCAAGCCATGAGACGGCAAAAATCCCGACGACCTTACCGAGTACGAGACCGAGTATGACTCCCTGACTTACAGGCTGCAGTAAAAGTGAACCTATTGAGGAGAATTCAATCGGTATTCCTGCATTGACAAGTGCAAAGATAGGGATAATAAGGATACCGATAGGGATATGAAGTCCATCTTCATACTTGTTAAGCGGTGCTTCGACGCCGTTTACCTGCTGTTTCATCCCTCGTATTATCCTCTTTTGCTCTTCTGCAAGGGTAAAGTTCTTTCCATGCGGATAAACTTCAAACCCCTGTATCAACTCTTTCATCGGTTTGACAAAATAGTTTGGATTAAACTTTGGCAGAGAGGGAATGGTCATAGCGACTAAAACACCGGCAATTGTCGCATGAACCCCTGATTCCAATGTAAAGAACCAGACAAATACACCGATCAAACCGTAGAGAAAACCGTTTCTTATTCCGAATCTGTTAAATACGATCAAAACAAGGAAAAAAAGAACAGCGATAAGTAAAGAGAGTAGATGGATCTTTGATGTGTAGAATAGGGCAATGACCGTAACGGCACCAAGATCGTCTACGATTGCAAGTGCGACTAAGAAGGTTACAAGAGCGGGAGAGACTCTTTTTCCGAGCAGGATAATAATACTAACGGCAAAGGCAATATCCGTAGCCATCGGAATACCCCATCCGTTGCTCCCCGTTTCGCCGTAAGTCATATATGTAAATATAAGAGCAGGGACGGCCATCCCGCCTATAGCTGCTAAAATAGGAAGTATTGCAACTTTTATATCGGAGAGTTCACCGACAAGGATCTCCCTTTTTATCTCTAACCCTACATGGAAGAAAAAGAGTGTCATAAGTCCATCGTTGACCCAGAAGTGTACGCTGTGGTCAATAACAAAAGAGCCTATACTAAAAGAGATATGTGTGTGTAAAAGATGATGATATGAGTCGCTTAAAGGAGAATTGACCCAAACAAGAGCTGCAAGTGTCATAAACATAAGGATGATCCCATTAGTCATCTGTGCATGTAAGAAAGCTTCAAAAGGAGAATAGATCGTTTTTCGAAAGAACTTCTCCCATGGATTATAGAGTCTGACAAGATTAGGTTTCATTTAGTACCCCCTTAGGTAATATCCCACTTTATATCGGATAAGTGTCTTCTGTTCCGGTCTCGGGTATTTGCTGTATGCATATTCTATAGTTTCTTTTGTCGTATCGTCAAGTATATAGAACCCGCTTTTTTTGAGGAATCTAAAATCTGTCATATCTCCGTTAGGATGCAGATAGAACTCTATTACATTTATCCTGTTTACACGCAGGTCGTTTGGTATGTTGACTCTGCCGACTCTGTTTAAGACCTGTTGAGTGATCCTTCTCATTATCTCTGTGTTGTCAAGTATATATTTTTGCTCACCCGCACTTAGCTCACCGAATTCAGAACCGTATAACTCTTTGATGTCCTGATTGATCTGGCTGCTTCTTTGAGTCTGTTTTTTATTTTCATTCTCATTTTGCAGGCTTTTGTCCTCTTTGGAAAGGAATGAATAGAGTTTTGAATGTTTCTTTTCTACCTCTTGTTTTACGATAGTCTCGTTTTTATCGACAGCTTTTTCGACTTCTATATATGGTTTCTTAGGCGGTAAAGGTACAGTTTTCGGTATAGTATGGGCTTTTGTAGAAGATTTGACCGGTTTATTGATCGTTATCTTATGCGGCTGTTGAGCATGTTTTTTGGGAACATACTTTTCAAACTGTTTGACTATCTTTTTAAGTTGACTTCCCTTTGGCATAGGAGGTGCTATATCAGGTTGATTTACAGGTTCTTTTTTAACACCGGCATCTTTCTTTTTAATGGTCTTTGGAAGCTCTTTTAAAGAGATCTTTATACGGTTCTCTTCAGGTTGTTTTTTTTCAATTGTGTGTATGTTTCTTGCCAATAAGATAAATATCAAAATAAGCAAAAGGTGAAATAAAAATGCTATTAAAAATGCTGCAGTGGAACGGTTCAAAAATTACCTCAATTATTGTTTACACCATTATAACAAATATACATTAACACTAATTGGCTATAATTACAAAAATAGATATATTTAAGGTTTTATTTTATGAGTATTGAAAAGTCTGTAAAAGCATTCCAAGAAGCACAGAAGCTGATCCCTGGCGGTGTCAACTCTCCTGTACGTGCATTTGCAAGTGTCGGCGGCACTCCGCGTTTTATCTCATCCGGAGAGGGTGGATATATAATAGATATAGACGGCAATAGATATGTCGATTATGTACAAAGCTGGGGACCGTTGATATTCGGTCATAGAAACGAAGAGATCGAAAATGCAGTTATCGAAGCTGTAAAACACGGTCTGAGCTTCGGTGCACCGACAGAGGCTGAGACAGAACTGGCGTCTTTAGTCGTGTCTTTTTTTGACTCTATGGATAAAGTCCGTTTCGTCAGCAGCGGTACGGAAGCGGTTATGAGCGCTATCCGTCTTGCTCGCGGATTTACGGGACGTGATGATATCGTGAAATTTACAGGATGTTACCATGGACATAGTGATTCGCTTTTAGTGCAGGCTGGAAGTGGTGCGGCTACTTTTGGAAATCCAAGCAGTCCAGGTGTACCTGCAGACTTTACGAAACATACACTTCTTGCTACATACAATGATATCGAGAGTGTAAAAAAATGTTTTAACGACTCTAAAGATATTGCTTGTGTCATCATTGAACCGATCGCAGGAAACATGGGTCTTGTCCCTGCAGATAAAGAGTTCTTAGCAGAACTGAGAAAGCTTTGTGATGCAAACGGCACGCTTCTTATCTTTGATGAAGTTATGAGCGGATTTCGTGCATCTATTCACGGTGCAGAGTCTATCACAGGCGTTAAACCGGATATCGTGACACTAGGAAAAGTGATCGGCGGCGGTATGCCTGTCGGTGCTTTTGGCGGACGTGCAGAAGTGATGGCTAAACTTTCACCGGAAGGTCCTGTATACCAAGCAGGAACACTGAGCGGAAATCCTGTCGCTATGGCAGCAGGTCTTGCAGCATTAACAAAACTGAAGACTCATGCAAGAGTGATGGATACCTTACATGTAAGAGCTGCTCGCTTAGTAGAAGGTATGAAAGAGATGGCTTCAAAGCACGGTATACCTCTTCAGATCGATTCAAGAGGTTCTATGTTTGGTTTCTTTTTTAACGATAAAGAGGTAAAGAACTTTGATGATGCGTTAAAGTCGGATCTTGCGATGTTTGCAAAATTTCATGCAGCGATGCTGGAAGAGGGCTTCTATTTTGCATGTTCACAGTTTGAGACAGGTTTTATATCGACTGCTACGACAGATGAGATGATAGAAGACACGATCCAAGCGTGTGACAGAGTATTTGGACGTATAAAATGAATGAAGAAGAGAAAAAACCGCGTTTAAAACCGATAGTGGAGGGTGCTGAGAGTCTTTCTCTTGGTATCTCTATGGTTGTTGCCGTACTTATCGGTGTTGCACTTGGATATGGGCTAAGACGTCTATTTGATGTAGAGTGGGTATTTTGGGTCGGTGTATTTGTCGGTATTGCCGCAGCTGTCTTAAATGTCTATAAAGCATACTCAAAACAGTACAAAGAGTTTGAAAAACTTGCTGAAGAACCAAGATACAAGTATAAAAAAGAGCTTGAAGATAAAAAGTACGATGAAGAAGACGATGAGGACTACGGTGAAAAAAACTATTAGTATTTTTCTTGTCGCAGAACTTCTAACACTAGCTACGACTCTAGTATCTTATAAATTTTTTCTCAATGCACAGATCGCATTTTTAAGCGCTTTTCTTATCATTATCGGCTCTATGTTCTCATATAAAAGATTAGTAGACAAGAGAGTGGAAGCCGGAGCGTACAGCGATGACAACAGAGATGAACTTGATAAGATAGATGATCCTTATGATCTGTATGATGAAGGTGAAGAGGTCAAGCTGGAGTCGCAAGATATAAAAGCTGTCATCAAAGAGGAAAAAAAGCGCTTAAAAGCAAATAGTTTTAAAAACACAAAGATAGCATCTGGTGCGACAATGTCTATGTTTAGACTTATCCCTTACGTGTTTTTAGTCTTTGGATTTATCGGATTGCAAAATAATCAGAATCTGATGATTTTCCCCTATCTACTATTTCTGCTCGTCGGTGTAGTAGTAGGGTTTTTTACAGGTAAAAAGCTTTTTATGTCTAATCAGTGATCAGAGGGATATTTACTGAGACATAGTTGTCTTTTATCTCTACTGATACGCTGTTCTGCTCTGCTAGTTGATCGATAGATGAAGATTTCGACAGATCAATGTTTGACGAGCTTATCATAATCGTAAATAAAGAGTATTTCTTATTATCGAATTTGATATGCTCTCCGACTCTAAAAAACAGTTTTGTCGTTATCTCATCACTGTCTAGACAAACCGAATATATTCTATTTAACAGTTTCACAAAAAGATTGGTATTGAGTCTGACATCCGGAATAGACGGATCCAGATCTTTTAAGAAAGTCGCTTTGGAACTGATCGAGTTCGTACTTATACACAAGTCTATAAGCGTGTATACGTTGACTATCTCACCACTGTCTATTTTAGGTTTTGAAAAATGATATGAAGGCACTTGATAAAGACGTATCCCCAGTTGATCCTCATTCTCATAACCGACTGTTATACCGAAAAATTTGTATCTGCCGAACTCTAAGTCCATAAAAGTGGTTTTAAATCCAAAATTCTGGCTTGCGTGAAGCGTAGCGATCTCAAATATTGTTGCTGTGTTTGAGCTCCCAAGTAAAAATTGTGCTTCAGCATTCAGCGAAACTATCTTACCTGATGAGTCAAAAAGGATGAACGGATTGAAATCGTATTCAATCCATTGTTGTTCGAAAGTCATTATTCTTCTATATAATTTTTAAGTTTACGACCCACTTTAGGGTGTTTTAGCTTTTTAATAGCACTTGATTCTATTTGACGTACACGTTCACGAGTCACGCTTAACTCTTTACCGATCTCTTCTAGTGTTCTGTCACTTTCATCATCCATGATCCCGAAACGTAGTTTGATAACTGCTTTTTCACGCTCATTCAACTGCTCTAAGACACTTTCGATCTGAATGCGCAGGTCATCTTTTAGAGTGACGTCTGACGGAGATAGAGATGTCTTATCTTCGATAAAGTCTCCAAAACGCCCATCATCTTCATTCCCGATAGGTGCTTCAAGAGAGATAGGCTCTTTCGTGATCTTGATAACGTTCTTTACCTTCTCGACTGAAAGCCCGACCTCTTTTGCGATGATCTCGACATCCGGCTCTTTTCCATGCTCTTGGAGGTGTTTACGCATGATCTTATTGATACGGTTGATAGTCTCGATCATATGTATCGGAATACGGATCGTTCTTGCTTGATCTGCAATCGCACGTGAGATAGCCTGACGGATCCACCAAGTCGCATAAGTAGAGAACTTATAACCTTTTTTGTATTCAAACTTATCGACTGCTTTCATAAGACCGATATTACCCTCTTGGATAAGGTCAAGGAAAGGAAGTCCTCTATTTGTATAACGCTTAGCGATAGATACGACAAGACGAAGGTTTGACTTAGCCATACGAGTCTTAGAGACTTCAGATATGTTTTTACCGCGTTTTATCTGTTCTAAGATATCTGCGAGTTTATCCGGTTCCATGTTGAAGCTGTCTTTCGAAGCTTCTTTCGTCTGGATAAGCTTTTTGATCTCAACGTAAGTGCTGACCATTGTAGCTTCCGGGACCATCGCCGTGATATCCTCTTTAGAAAGGTCACAGATCTTATCAAGGATCTTTTGATGGTTCTCTTTTAACGTATCGTTAAAAAGTGGAAGTTTGTATTCAAGACGTCTTAACTCTTTATCAAATCCTTCATCACTTTTTAGTGCTGTTTCCATCGACTTAACAAGTTCATTGATAAGTTTAGAAGTTGGTCCCAGGTCTAACAGCTTTTCTTTAAGTATAGATTTTTTAAACGTTGCAGTAAGCATTAGAAGAACAAGATCTTCGCTTAGTTCGTCACTGTTTATTTCAAGTACTTTATCAGCAGCTTTAACCCAGTCTTTTTTAGCTTTTTCTAAAGCTTTAAAGCTGAAGACTACTTTTTCGACACGTTTTTTATCTTTTGCAGAAAAGACTCTTTCACTGTTCTCCTCATCTGTTTCTTCGATATCATCAGAATCATCATCAGAGTCATCATCCTCTTTTTCGTCTTCAAAACTTTTGAAAAGTTCTTTTACACGTCTTTCACGGTTGATAAGAGGTTCTTTGTAGTCTAAGATAAAATCTATAAGATACGGAACAGAACAGATAGCATCGATGATGATACTTTCGCCTATCTCGATCTTTTTAGAGATCTCTATCTCTTCATCTTTTGTTAAAAGAGGGATCTGCCCCATCTCTCTCAGGTACATCCTGACAGGTGAATCAGAACGAGACCATTCAAGAAGTTCGTGCTCTTTTAAGATGTCAAATGAATCAGATTCATTATTTTCAAGCATTTTTATCTGAGCGTTTCTTTTTGCTTCCGCTTCTCTGTCATTCAACATCTTCGCATGTTCAGATGATGTATATAGACATTTATCGTGTTTCGTCGCTAATTTATAGATATTCTTAGCTTGAGCAGCGGTCGGTTGTTTTTCAAGCAACTTTATAATTGATTCGTAGGTAACACACTCATGAGTAGATTTTTTTTCAATAAATAAATCTTCAAGTGCTTTGGTTAGTTCTTTTGCAGTCATATAAAAATGCTCCGAAGTATCTTGTGTCTTTCTTTCATTTTGTCTTATTAATAAAAGGAGTGGATTATACCGAGATTTTATTAAAACCTACCTTATATATAAAAAAATATTAAAAAAAGTGCATCATAAAAAAATTGGAACACTAAATGCTACCGAGATAAAAAGTTTAGTAATGAGGATGCAAGGATGCAAGCAGGGTATTACAACGCAGCAGCCGGAATGGTTGCTCAATTTAATCGACTTGATACTATCGCAAACAACCTGGCAAATGTAAATACTGCAGGTTATAAAGAAGACGGTCTTGTGACCGGCGACTTTATGAGACTTTACAAAGAAGCCAGAGATGAATTGCCAAATGAGAACAACTCTAAAGAGGGTGCTAAATTCTTAAACAGGACTTTAAGCCGAGCACCTCAGATCGTTGATTCTTATACAAATCAAAATGTCGGAATAATGCAAAAGACAGACAACACGTTTGACTTTGCTTTGTCACAAGAGGGGCTGTTTTTTGCCGTAAAGACTCCAAACGGGATCCGTTTAACACGTGACGGCAGTTTTACCACGAGTAATGACGGTAAACTGGTCACAAAACAGGGCTTTGAAGTTCTTGGAAGTGACGGAAAACCTATAGAAATAGGACAAAACGATAATATCATTCATGTTGATAAAAACGGAAAGCTTTCTGTCAACACACCGGGGACTTTAAATTTTGTAGAGAGACAGACTTTTTATATTGCTGCTCCGGACAATCTGAGCAAACTTCAAAAAGAGGGCAGTAATCTTTATAAGTTTGATGAAGGCGATGCTTTAAAACCGCAGGCACAGACTGGTTCTGTACAGCAGGGTTTTATAGAAAAGAGTAATGTCAACGCCGTCAATATGATGGTGAAGATGATAGAAACAAATAGACTTGTCGGTATGTATCAAAAAGTGATGGATACGCAGATGAACGATCTCAATCAAGATGCTATCAATAAACTAGCGTCTACTAAAGCTTAAAGGATAACATTATGATGCAATCACTATATATCGGTTCAACCGGAATGCTTGGTATGCAAACACAGATAGACACTACGGCGAATAATATAGCCAATGTCAATACGATAGGATTTAAAAAATCTCGTGCAGAATTTTCTGATCTGATGTATAAGACTATGGAGTATGCAGGTACGTCTACAAGTGATACTACGAAGTCTCCGACAGGTATCGAAGTCGGTCTTGGTGTCCGTCCTACAGCTACAAATAAAATATTTACAGAGGGGAACCTAAAGCAGACTGATAACCAGCTGGATATGGCAGTGACCGGTCGTGGATTCTTTAAGGTCCAGCTCCCGGACGGTACTGAAGCGTATACAAAAAACGGTGCATTTAAAATTGATGAGAATGGAAGCGTCGTTAACTCAGACGGGTATAAACTTATTCCAGAGATCGTTATCCCTGCAGATGCAACAAATATCACAGTAGGTGTCGACGGGATAGTCACTGTTACGCAACCCGGTCAGACAGCAGCGACGCAGGTAGGTCAGGTTAATCTTACTAACTTCATCAATCCGGCAGGTCTTCACTCGATGGGAGATAACCTTTACCTTGAAACAGACAGTTCAGGACAGCCTGTAGAAGGGACTCCGGGAGTTGACGGTCTTGGCAATATAAGACAGGGCTTTGTTGAGCTTAGTAATGTCCAGCTTGTTGTCGAACTTACAGACCTTATTACCGGTCAAAGAGCTTATGACTCTAGTTCAAAGATCATCACAACAAGTGACGAGATGCTTCAGACGGTTAACGGATTAAAACGTTAAAGCTACCTAAAGTAGGTTGATATTATTTCATATCAGCCTGCTATTTTCGATAAATTCTTTTAACTGACTTTGTTTTATATTACTCCAATCTCCTTTTGGCTATAATCACATTTATTTTTAAAAATTTAGGAAAAATATATGCAAACAATTGAAGCTAAAACATGGAAATTTGGTAAAGATATAGATACCGATCTTATAATAGCTGCCAGATACCTAAATACATCTGATCCAAAAGAGCTTGCTAAGCACGTAATGGAAGATGCTGATCCAGAATTTGTAAATAAAATGAGCAAAGGCGACATCATTGTCGCTGATGAAAACTTTGGATGCGGTTCATCAAGAGAACACGCTCCAATAGCACTTAAAGCAGCTGGAGTCGCAGCTGTCATCGCTCCTACTTTTGCGCGTATTTTTTATAGAAATGCTTTTAATATGGGTCTTCCTATATTTGAACTTCCTGAAGCAAACGAGATCAGTGAAGGTGATGAAGTGAGTATCGATATGGATAACGGAACGATTACAAATAAAACAACATCAAAAACATATAAATTTACTCCGATACCGGAATTTATGCAAAAACTTATCAATGCAGGCGGACTTATGAGCTTTGCACAAGAAGAGATCGCAGCACAGGAGACAAAATGAAAAAATATAAGATCGCATTGATCAAAGGTGACGGGATCGGTCCCGAGATCATAGATGAGGCAGTAAAAGTCTTAGATGCCGTAGCTTCAACGGAAGATTTTGAGATAACTTATGATGAATATTTAATGGGCGGATGCGCATATGATGCGACTGGTGACCCACTGCCAAATGAGACGATAACAGGGGCTCTTAACAGCGATGCGGTACTTTTTGGTGCTATCGGCGGAGAAAAATGGGATAACCTTCCACGTGAAAAACGTCCTGAAAGCGGACTTTTGAGATTTAGAAAAGAGCTTGGTGTATATGCAAACCTTCGTCCTGCCGTTGTGTACGATGAACTTGTCAATGCATCGTCATTAAAAAGCGAAATAGTCAAAGGCGTCGATCTTATGGTCGTAAGAGAGCTTATCGGCGGTATCTATTTCGGTGAACCAAAAGGCCGTGACGAGAACAAAGGCTGGAACACGATGGTATATACTCGTGAAGAGATCGTAAGAATCGCCCACCAAGCCTTTAAGATCGCTATGAATCGTGACAAACGTGTATGTTCTGTCGACAAGGCAAATGTACTTGACGTTTCTCAACTTTGGCGTGACGTTGTGACAGAAGTCGCAAAAGAGTATCCTGAAGTAGAACTTTCTCATATGTATGTCGATAATGCAGCGATGCAGCTTGTCCGTAATCCAAAACAGTTCGATGTAATGCTTACGGGAAATATTTTCGGTGATATTTTAAGCGATGAAGCAAGTATGATCTGTGGTTCTATCGGACTTCTTCCTTCAGCATCTGTCGGAAACAAAATAGGTGTCTACGAGCCTATTCACGGTTCAGCACCGGATATCGCAGGTCAGGGCATCGCTAATCCGATAGCGACGATCGCAAGCGCATCTATGATGCTGCGTTATGCTCTTGGTGAAAACAGAGCTGCAGATAAGATAGATATGGGGATTAAACAGGCACTTAGCGAAGGCTATCGTACAAAAGATTTAGCACAGTTTGATGCAAAAGAAGTTTGCTCTACAAACGAGATGGGCTCGATCATCGCTAACTATGCTGTAAAATGCAAACTTTAACACTAGCAAATATTTATGAGCTTCAAGGCTTAAAAGATGAAGCTCTTGAAATATACAAAGAGATTCTAAAAAAGGATCCGTCAAATACCGATGCAAAGATCGCTATACGCAGACTTTCCGGTATGAGAAAGAAATTTCTCGGTGTAAACAAAGAGATGAAAGATTTTTTTGTCAAGATGGATGATAAAGTAGAATTTTATGAGTTTGAAAGGTGGCTATTAAAATCATGGAATTAAAAGATGTCATACTGAGTACATTGGCTGAATTGGATGATGTTGAAACATCGTCGGTAGAGCCGAGAGTAGAAGTACCGAAAAATAATAGTATTACAAAAAACGAGACCGCACCGGGTGATGAAAAACTTTTTTTACAAAGTATTCAAGAGAGACTGCTTGTACTATTTGAAGGTTTTCAGTCACCAAACAACTCAAACATAGAAGCAAAAGTAGATCTTACTTTGAACTTTTTAGAATACCTCTTAGCAAGTATAGAAAATCGAATAAACCTGATAGACAGTAAAGAGAAAAAATGAAGCAATATAGAGTTTTAATAGATGCGCATGATGAAAAAGGTCTTGTTTATAAGATCTCATCGGTATTTTTCAAATATAACTTAAACATCCTCTCAAACAACGAGTTCGTTGATAAAGTAAACAATAAGTTTTTTATGCGTAGTGTCGTCGTCGGTGATGTCGAAGAGAAAGACTTGTACGATGCATTGGTAGAGATACTGCCAAAGAAAGTAAATGTCGAAGTCATCACACCTGGTAAAAAAAATATTATCATTATGGCAACAAAAGAGTCGCATGCACTAGGTGATATTCTTATGAGATATGAGGCAAACGAACTGGATGCGAACATATTGGCCGTGATATCAAACTATGACGACCTAAGAGGTCTGGTCGAAAAATTCGGTATCGAGTACCACTCTGTTTCTCACGACGGTCTAGACCGTGCAGAGCATGAGACTCAAGTTCTTGAGCTGTTATCTCAGTTTGAAGATATAGACTACATCGTTTTGGCAAAATATATGAGAATCCTAACGCCTAGATTTGTAGAAGAGTATAACAATAAGATCATAAATATCCATCACTCATTTTTACCTGCATTTATAGGTGCAAATCCATACAAACAGGCTTATGACAGAGGTGTTAAGATCATAGGGGCAACTGCTCACTTTGTAAACAACAACTTGGATGAAGGTCCGATCATCGCTCAGGATGTCAGACATATAGACCATGCCTTTGGTTGGAAAGATATGCAGCGTCTTGGAAAAGATGTCGAGAAGATCGTCCTCTCGCGCGCACTCAAGCTTGCACTTGAAGACCGCATATTCGTTTATGCAAATAAAACAGTCATTTTTTAAGGATAATTTTGTTTAATATAGTCCTAGTAACTCCTCAAATACCGAACAATACAGGTACCATCGGAAGATTGTGTGTAAACACAGGCTCATCTTTGCATCTTATAAAACCGCTTGGATTTGATATAACTGAAAAAGCGGTACGCAGAGCAGGGCTTGATTATTGGGATAAGTTAGATCTGCATGTATGGGAAGACCTTGATGAGTTCTTTAGCAAAGCAGATATTGCCGATAATGTACATTTCGCGACTACCAAGACAGACAAACCATACTTTAATTCAGAATTTAAAGTGGGTGATTATATATTTTTCGGTAGTGAGACATCAGGACTGCCGGAAGATCTACTAGAGAGATTTCATGATAAAAATATCACTATTCCGATGACAAAAGACGGTAGAAGTCTAAACCTTGCAGTGAGTACGGGTATAATCCTATATGAAGCCATAAAGCAAAACTTTACAGATTACAGGGAGTTAATGTGAATTTCGTAGATACCGTCGTACTTATCGCTTTTGTACTTTTTATGATCTTTATCTTTAAAGGTTACCATCAAAGTAAACTGGAAGAAAGAGAAAAAGATGAAAAGAGTGATGACTAATCGGTTCTAAAAAAATCTATTAGCTATCTTTTCAAGTCTTATCTCAAGTAGTTCCAACATTGTTTCCGCTCTCTTAATCATTACATACATATCGAATCCTTTTCAACAAATATGCCAAATTGTAAATAAAAATTATTTCTTCAGTTAAAAATATTGCATTTTGTCATATAATTATAAAATCATTTCATATTACTCTAATATATTAATATCAAATAGAGTAGGAGGATTACTATGAAAAGCTTTATGGAGATAGTAGAAGAGATAAAAGATATCATCTCTCAAGAGATTCCAGGCAAAAAGGTATTTGACAAAGATATCGCAGATGTTCTGGGTATCACTCAGATGAATTTTGCTACTATGAAGAAAAGAGACAAGATCCCTTTTACAGAACTCTTGGATTTCTGTGCATCAAAATCGATATCTATCAACTGGCTGCTATACGGTCAGGCACCGGAGAGTCTCGTCGAGACGACAAACCGCTTTTATATGGTCAGATATTTTAGTGACATCAGTGCATCTGCAGGCGGTGGCAGCGATACTGATAACGAAGAGTATGAAAGTCTGGAACTCTCGGAGAACTTCATCGATATTTTAGGCGGTAAGAACGAACTGAAAAACGTCGAAGCGATCAAAGTGAGCGGCGATTCGATGGAACCGACGTTCTCATATGACGATATCGTGTTTATTAATCGCCAAAAAAATGACCTGTCACGCGGCGGTGTATTTGTTATCAGAACAGAGCACGGACTGTTCATAAAACGAATTAGTAAGAGAATAGACGGAAAAATAGATATAATTTCGGACAATAAAGAATACTCAAAGATGACTCTTTATCCTCAAGAGATAGAGCTTATAGGAAGAGTCGTCGGAAAATTCGGATCTGTTGATTAATACTTACATGTAAGGAAACCGTTTGCGATATATATTACTGTTTTTAACAATGCTGCTTTTTACTGCATGTACATCTTTGAGAACACTTGACTATGGAGATATACAAGATTTAAAAGAGCTGCCTCAGCAAACGGGTGCATATGCATATGTCAAAGATGAGAATGTAAGTATTTCGGATATCCAAAACAGTTATGAGGACAACTACTTCAGACCATGGAATATGGACTCGATAAAAACAGATATCGAACAGGTAAAATGGCCGTTTAGAAGTTATACGGCGAAAAATAGTTACGGCGAGAACTTAAAACCGCTTTCTCAAGAGTGGTTTGACAAGATGTATAAAAGATCGAACTTTGACAGCTATGCTACTGTCAATAAAAAGGCGATCACACTTCGTTTTGCCAATCTAAGAAGTTTCCCGACCGATAAACCTATCTTTAAAGACCCGAATCAAGCAGGTGAGGGTTTTCCGTTTGATTATCTTCAAAACAGCTCTGTCCACGCAAATGAGCCTATCTTTGTGTCTCACTATTCAGATGACGGTGCATGGGCATATGTTTTTACATCATATGCATCAGGCTGGATGCATAGTTATAACATAGCCTATATCCCTGAACAGAACATGGATATTATTAAAAACTCTAAGAAGATATATATCATTACAGACGGTTATCCGCTTAAAGATGAAAACAATCAGTTTGTCATATATAGTCAAGTCGGGATGATCTTTCCTTTGATAGATGAGAAAGATGACAGCTACGAAGCTTTGGCGATAACCAAAGGAAAAGAAAATACCGCGATATATACAAAAGTCGTCATCCCAAAAGATATTGCATCCGTTGACGTATTGAAGTTAAACAGAGAAAACATTACTCATGTCGGGGATGAGATGTTGAAAACAAAATACGGCTGGGGCGGGATGTATCAAGAACGTGACTGTTCTTCCATGATAAGAGATATGTATGCACCGTTT
Source organism: Sulfurimonas sp. HSL3-2 (assembly GCF_039645965.1). Taxonomy (GTDB): domain Bacteria; phylum Campylobacterota; class Campylobacteria; order Campylobacterales; family Sulfurimonadaceae; genus Hydrocurvibacter; species Hydrocurvibacter mobilis. Next base: position 1,090,976 of record NZ_CP147917.1, read on the forward strand.
GGCATATGGCTTCCTAGAAACTCATACCAGCAATCAAGAGTAGGTAAAGTGATTTCACTCAAAGATCTCAGTGATGACGAGAAAAGAGAGGTTATAAAAGAGAACGGTATACCTTTTGAAACACTACTGCATAGAAAAGGGCATATACTGATCTATGCCGGTGTATATAATGATAAGATCATAGTGATGCATGATATGTGGGGTATAAAAACAAAGCAGGGCGATAAAACAGGTAGAATAGTTGTCGGTAAAACTGTATTTACATCACTGGAAGTAGGGAAAGAGCAAAAATTTTATGATGAGAAAAGCAGTTTACTACGTAGAATAGACAGTATGAATATTATAACTATCAGACCTTAATATCTAAAAGAGAACCGTACATCGCATCTTGAGTTCTTATCGCATTTACATTTGCACTAACGGCAGCCGTAATACTTATCTGATCAGGAAGCTCTTTCGCTAAGTTCGTTTGGCTTTTTTCTGAACCGTTGTCATCTGCCAATCTAGTATCTGCAGTAACCGTGTCATCAGAAGAGTTTGTCATTCTTGTATCGTTTGGTCTAAAGCCATCTGTATTAACATTTGCAATGTTGTTCGCATTGTTATTCATAAACGTTTGATGTGCTTGAATAGATGAAACATTTGAAGATATCATAATGACTCCTTTTAAAGAGTCATTATAGAATGATTTAACTGAAGTTAAAGTTATTGAATCGTATTAACTAGTGAAGGTCAGCGTTTAGTTTGATCTCTCTTCTTGAACGAGATGCAGACAGTTCGCCTGTTAAAGAGTTTTGTCTAAAGTGAAGGCCGTTTAGTCCTGCCAGCTCTTTTCCTTTGAAAACATCACCTTTTAAAGGAGTGCCTTGGTTTACTTCTTGAATTTTTTCTAATTCTTTTGCATTGATAGTAACTTTAGTACCTTCTAAAATAGCGATCCCCGCATCTATGATACAGCCGTCACCTAAAGGGATACCACAAACACTGTTTGCGCCAAGAAGACAGTTTTTACCGATAGAGATAGGGTTTCCGTCCGTTCCGCTAAGAACACCAAGGATAGAAGCACCGCCGCCCACATCACTTCCGTCACCGACGATAGCAGATGAAGAGATACGTCCTTCGACCATGCTCACACCTGTCGTACCTGCATTGAAGTTCACATAACTAGCACCAGGCATGATAGTAGTCCCGGCATGAAGCTGTGCACCAAAACGTACTTTTGAAGTATCTAAGACACGTGTATTGTCCGCAGGGATGATGTGTTGTAAGAATCTTGGGAACTTATCGACGAAATCGATATGAGGGTATGAGTTTGAAAGTTTTAACTCTATTTCAAATTCACGTAACCAGTCAAGTTCAATAGGGTTTCCTGCAGACCAAGCAACATTTGGAAGTGCACCGAAAGCTCCGTTTAGGTTGATGCTTCTTAGTTGTACTTTTGCTAATGAAAGCGCGTAAAGTTTAAGGTATGTAGCTTCAACGCTTGCACACGGGGCATCATTAAATAAAAATACTACTCTAAACTCACCCTCTTTATAACCGTTTTCTTTCATCTGTGAGTAAAGGCTTGAGACTACTTGGATGTTTTTATGTGCATCACCGTAAGCTTCTTCACTGTAAGGTGTAAATGCATTTAAACAACTCTCTAAAAATGCTAAATTAATATTACAAATGACTTCATCTTTGTTAAAATCAACTTGTACGCCTTGCTCTTTTAATGCTTCTATGAAGATAGCGGCACTACCAAAGTTTTCATTCCAGTTGATAATAGGGTAAGTCGCTTGAAGAACTTTATCACTGTTTAACTGACCGAAATCAACTCTTGCGATACCAAAAGCCAATGGATCTTTATATCCGGCAGTCTCAGATTTTATTTTCTCAATCAATGCCTTAAAGGCATCACTTGTTTCTATTATTTGCATATTTATCACTCTTTTTTTAAAAATTTAGTTGTAATTATACTTAAAAAATATTAATATTATTTTTCGTTGGCTAAGTGTTATAAATCAAGTGTATAATTTTAAAATTAATAGGTGGTAATTATGAATGAATGGATTAATCTTTTACAAGATAACGATTATTTAGGTGTAAAAAAGTATATAAAAGAGGGCGCTGACGTAAATGAAAGTAATGAGACAGAAGAGTCGGTTCTTGCGTGTGCCCTCAGATATAGATGTGATGATGAGATAATAGATATTTTAGTACAAAACGGCGCAGATCTGAACGATTTTAATGAAGACGGAGTAAGCATACTCGATTATGCGATCATGTATAATAAAATCGATCTGGCTAAAAAAATAATCGAATCAGGTGTTGACGTAAACAGAACAAACCGACCTAGCAGATTCACGCCACTGATGGGAGCAGTATGTTACGGAAGAGGGGAAATAGCAAAAATGTTGTTGGAAAAGGGGGCTGATAAAGACGCTGTAGACAATAAAGGGCTTAGCGCTCTTGGCTTTGCCAAGAAGACGCATAAAAAAAGTATGATCAAACTTCTTGAAGAGAGTTAAAAAAAGATACCTTGGTTCTCGTTGTCAAGGGGTTTTCTTTTCTCTTTTGCCAGCCAGTCTTGCAGCAGCTGCTCGACGACCTTGCTTAAACTCATCTTGTATCTGGCACGTGAGTACTTCATCGCATCATCCCATGTACTTTTATCTATAAGCAGACTTCTCGTCACTTCATCTTTTGGTTTCATTAAATCTCCGACTATATAATAAGCTATATAGTATTGTATTTAATCTTTTAAACCCATAAATCTAAAGCTTAAATGTATAATGTTTTCGCTGCTTTTCACTGTGTTTAGGAGCATGCAAATAGAAATTTTTATATACGATATAGCCTGAGACTACAACTACAAGAGACGCCAATAATATATATATCAACATGCTGCTACTCCTAGATAATATAGAGGAAGATCGTCATTAACTCAGTGTAACTTAAATAATCTTATATTAATCTTTAATAACATACTCGATATTTTGATCATTTAGGTATTTGATAAACTTATCAAACTCCGTATTTAACACCTCGTTATCATTATAGTTTAAAGAAAGTTCGACTCTTGGAGAGTTGTTGTTTATTATCGGTAATGAGGAGAGTTCCATATCTGCAGGGATCGTTTTCATAATGTCGATCAGGGTGTTTTCACTGGTATCTGCAAGGAGTGTCTTGCGGTACTTCTTGATAGATTCAGAAAAATATCTGCCGACACACTCTTTTAACATTGGATGTGACATCTCAGGAAAACCGGGGACAAAAAAGTATCTGTGCTGGAGTTCAAAACCGGACATGTTATTGACGGGGTTTTTTATAAGGTTCGCATATTCAGGCAGTTCGGCCATATGTATGCGGTGAGGGTAGGCCTCATCTTTAAACCTTTCTAAGATATCTTGTTCAAACTGCTTATGGCGCACTAGAGGCTTACATGTAAAGACATCGGCTGCTATCTGTCTTGTCAGATCATCGGGAGTAGAACCGATCCCTCCAAAACTAAAAAGAACCGATCTTTCATCTTTTTTTACAAGCTCGAATGTGTTTTTAATAAGCTCTTCATCGTCTTTGATGATAAACGAAGCAAAAAGATTGTGTCCGTAGGAGTTTAAAAGGTCTCTGATAAATATAAAATGTTTGTCCTCTCTACGGCTGTTGAGTATCTCCGTCCCTATGATAACGGCATAAAAGTTGTACATATTTAGTCCTGTCGTTTTTTAAAAAGCTAACGATTATAATGACAATAATGTTACATATGGCTTACATGTAACAAACTATCTGCTATTATTTTACATAGAATAACTTAAGGATAAAAACATGTCATATGCACAAAAACTTGAAGAGCTGATAAAAGAGAGCGTCATACCTGATATAGAAGACAGAATGGATGAACTTTATACTATCATCGCTGACAAAAAAAATGAATCAATCGAAGAAGCGAAAGAGGAACTTGAAGAACTTATCGAGTTTCGTGATGATCTAAAAGACGTTTTAGTCGATATCGAATGCGGTGAGATCGATGAAGATGAATGTAAAGAGATGATAGATGATATTTTAGAGGCTCAAAAAGGTGATGAAGAGGAGTAATTCTAGTTTCTTTTAAACTCATTTGTATATAATTTCAACAATAAAACAGATAGGACTTAAGATATGAGAATCATACTACTTGGAGCTCCGGGTGCAGGAAAAGGCACTCAAGCTCAATTTTTGACAAAAAAATACAACATCCCTCAGATCTCAACTGGAGATATGCTTCGTGCTGCCATCAAAGCAGGTACTGAGATGGGAAAACTTGCTAAAGAAGCGATGGACTCAGGAAAACTTGTGACTGATGAGATCATTATCGGGCTTGTAAAAGACCGTATTGCTGAAGAAGATTGTAAAAACGGTTACCTTTTAGACGGTTTCCCACGTACGCTTGCACAAGCAGATGCAGTGACAAATGCAGGGATCCAGATCGATGCAGTGATCGAGATCGATGTCCCTGATGAAGAGATCGTAAAAAGAATGAGTGGTCGTCGTGCACACTTGGCTAGCGGAAGAACATACCATGTAGTATTTAACCCGCCGAAAGTCGAAGGCAAAGATGACGAGACAGGTGAAGACCTTGTACAACGTGATGATGATAAAGAGGAAGTGGTACTTGATCGTCTTAGAGTCTACCATGAGCAAACTGAGCCTCTTATCGGTTACTATAAAGCGCAGGCTGCAAAAGATTCAAACGTCAAATATATTACAGTTGACGGTACTGCACACATTGACGAAGTTGAAAAAGCTATCGTTGCAGGACTAAACTAAGCAGTTTCATAACCCCTCAAAAAGCAGTTGCAAGTTCATTTAGAACTGTGGCTGCTCATTTCCAATAAATTTTTCAAGCAATACTTCAATAAAAAATCCCAAATAGATCCATTTCATTCAATATAATTTAGTATTTAGTAATAGTTACATACAATGGCAATATTTAAATAGTTATGCATAGGAGTACAAAATGGCAATTGTTTCCATAAAAAACAGTAATCATTATGAATGGGGAAGCAACTGTGATGGTTGGCATCTTGCTACTTCTAAAGATCTAAGCGTCATCCAGGAACGTATGCATAAAGGAACATCTGAGACACGTCATCTGCACAATAAAGCAGAGCAATTTTTCTATATTCTTTCTGGTATAGCAACACTTGAAGTATCAGGAGATATACATATTATACATCCTAATGAAGGGTTTCATATTCCTGCAGGTGTCGCACACACTTTAAGTAATGAGCATGAGCAGGATTTGGAGTTTCTAGTAGTATCAACTCCGCCAAGCCATGGGGACAGAGAAAATGCATAACAAATCAATGAAGCCAAAAAACTACCCCGCGGGCAATTTGCTAGCTCATTTTAAACGCTAAGCAAATCTCAAAGCAGTTTATATCTTCGTTTTTATAAAACTTTCCATCTCGGAGACTATCTCTTCGATGCTTCCTTCGCCACTTATTACATGTAAAAGATCTTTAGCACTGTAAAAAGCTTGTATTTCAGCTAATGGTTCAGTATAAACTTTCATGCGGTTGTCAAACACCTCTGTGTTGTCATCAGCACCACGTGCACGACCTAGGACTCTGTCACGAGCCGTTTCTTCGCTTACATGTACTTCTATAACACTGCAAAGCTCTAAAGAGGAGTCCTCTTTTAGATACTCGTCTAATGCATTTAACTGTTCCATACTTCTAGGATAACCGTCGATGATGATCACATCAGTAGGAGCGTTTTTGATCGCGTTTACAATCGTTTCTATAGCTATCTTGATAGGAACGATAAGTCCCTTGCTGATATAGTTGTTGATCTCAGCACCAAGCTCACTGCCGCTTGCGACTTCTGCTCTAAGCATATCGCCTGTAGAGTAGTGAGAGATATCTTGATTGTTTTTAGCGATCAGCTCAGCATCTGTCGTTTTCCCGGAGCCCGGAGCCCCGATAATCAAAAACAGTTTTTTCATTATGCTTTTACTTGCTCACGGACTCTGATATGAAGCTCTTTTAACTGGTCGTTATCGACAGTGCTTGGAGCCTGAGTCAAGATACATGAAGCTTTTTGTGTTTTAGGGAATGCGATGACATCACGGATGCTTGATTTTTTAGAGATAAGCATCATAAGTCTGTCAAAACCGATAGCAAAACCACCGTGTGGCGGTGCACCGAATTTTAGTGCATCAAGTAGGAAACCAAATTTTTCTTGTGCTTCCTCTTCACCGATTCCAAGAAGTTTGAATATCTCTTCTTGAACTTCAGGTTTATGGATACGGATACTACCACCGCCTAGCTCGACACCGTTAAGTACGATATCGTAAGCTATAGATTCGATCTCTTCGACATCCTCTTTATCAGTGTCTTTTGGCATAGTAAACGGATGGTGAAGTGCTTTTACGCGTCCGTCTTCAACTTCGAACATAGGGAAGTCAACGACCCATACGAACTCGAATCTATCTTTGTCTACAAGGTTCATCTTCTCATGTTCAGCGATAAAGATTCTAAAACGTCCCATATAGTCAAGTACAGTTTTTTTATCTCCTGCACCGAAGAAAACAACGTCACCGACTTCAAGTTCAGTTCTTTCTATAAGAAGCTGAATATCCTCTTCACTGAAGAACTTGATAAGCGGACCTTTAAGACCATCTTCTTTCATCTGGAAGTATCCAAGACCGTGAGCACCGAATTTTCTTACAAAGTCTTCAAAGCTTTTCATCTCTCTTTTTGAAAATACTAAGTCAGCACCCGGAACTTTTAAAGCTTTGATACGGTTCGTATGAGGTTTTTTAGCGATATTTGTAAATATTTCGTTGTCACAACGCTCGAAGATGTCGATAACGTCGACCATTTTAAGACCATATCTTAAGTCAGGTTTGTCTGAACCGTACCACTCCATAGCATCATTGTGTTTGATACGGTTAAACGGTGGTTTTACATCGATACCGCAAGCACCGAACATACCTGTTAAAAGGTCTTCAGCCACTTTGATGACCTCTTCTTGGTCACAGAAGCTCATCTCGACGTCTATTTGCGTAAACTCAGGTTGACGGTCAGCTCTTAGATCTTCATCTCTAAAACATTTAGCGATCTGGAAATATCTGTCAAATCCACCGACCATAAGTAGTTGTTTAAATAGCTGCGGTGATTGTGGAAGCGCATAAAACTCTCCATTATGTACACGTGAAGGGACAAGGTAATCTCTTGCACCCTCAGGAGTCGACTTAGTAAGAATAGGAGTCTCGACCTCTAAGAATCCGTTAGCATCAAGTACGTTACGAGCAGCGATAGCCGCTTTTGAACGAAGACGGAATGTCTCATACATCTCAGGATCACGAAGTTCTAGATAGCGGTATTTTAAACGTGTCTCTTCACCTACGTTTTTATCCCCGATAACAAAAGGGGTAGGGGCACTTTTATTTTCTATTTTTAAAGTATCTACAACTAGTTCTATCTCACCTGTTTTTAGACGAGGATTTACAAGTCCTTCACCACGAGGGCGAATTTTACCTGTTGCTACAAGCACGAATTCATCGCGAATACCATCAGCGATCTTATGTGCTTCAGCATTGTCAGATGGATCACATACAAGTTGGATCAATCCGCTTTTATCACGCACGTCGATAAAGATGATCCCGCCGTGGTCACGGTAGCTGTTCGCCCAACCAGCTACAGTTACTACTTCATCTATATTCTTTATGCTTAAGTCTGTACAATAATGAGTTCTCAAATCTAGATTCCTAAAGAAAAAATTTCCGCGATTATAACTAAAAGTTACTGATACAAAGATAAACGTGCAGGAAAACAGCAGACTTGACAAAGCGTTATGTAAAAATATATACTACGCTAATTATTTCTAAAAAGATATAACGCTCTATGTATATAAGAATGTTTTTTGCATATAGCGTTATATAAAAAAATACATAACAAGAAATAAGTTTAATTTGGAAGGAAATATATGAAGAAAAGTAGAATGATTAAGATATCGTTGGCGACTTTGGTTTTTTGTACAAGCGCGCAACTATTGGCACAAGATGACGCACCAAAGCAGGCTTTAAAGACGAACTATCAGCTAGTTTACAATCTAAAACCGGCAAAAGCGGATAGTTTTACAAACATGTTCAAAGAGGGAAACTTTTTCGGAAGACTTAGATCAAATACATTTATGTATAACTGGGAAAAAGAAACAGCAACACAAAAAAATCATATGACAAGCGGTCTTGGCGGTTCTCTTGTTTTTCAAAGTGCTGTTTTTGATGACTTTGATTTTAGAACAGCTCTTTACTACAGTCACGGATTTACAAATCTCTCATCAGATAATGCAAAGTATATGAAAGCCGGTGCAGATGTATTGAGCCGTTTTGATTACAGCAATACAGGTTCTCAAGATCTCGGAGTACTGGGTCAGGCATATATCAGATACAGTGGTATACAAGACAGTGATATTAAAGTCGGGCGTCAGCTTGTAGAGACTTTTTACACAAAATCAAATGACACGAAGATGATCCCGAACACTTTTGATGCAGTCGTCTTTGACACAAAACTGCTGCCAAAGACATCTTTGACTGTAGGCTATCTTGCTAAAGAGAAGCTCCGTAACCATACGGACTCACATTCTGTACTTATGTATGGAGATGCAAACTCATCATCATCGACAAATCCTGCATGGGATGAGAATGATGACAGTGCGATGCATAAAGGTCTTACATATACGGCTTTAAAAGCAGCAGGAAAACCGACAGATGCTCCTTTGATAGTCGTCGATGTACACAATAAATCTATAGAGAACCTTAACATAGATGCAGCTTACTATAACGTCCCGGAACTTATCTCTCAAGCGATGATAGAGGGTAACTATAAAGTAGCTATAAACAGTGATTGGTCTGTGACACCGGGTGTGAGATACATCAAACAGTTCGATGACGGAGCAGGGGCTGTAGGCGGTGCTGCATATGACGGTACGACTACAGGCTACAAAGATCCGACTTCGTTAGATTCTCAGATGCTAGCTGCGAGATTGGTGACTAAATATAAAAAATTCCAGTTAAACCTTGGATATTCTCATGTTTTTGACGAAGCCGATCTTATAACGCCTTGGAGAGGTTTTCCTACCGCAGGATATACCCGTTCGATGGCTCGTTATAACTGGATTGCAAATACAAAAAGTTACCGTGCAGAACTCTCTATAAACGGCAATAAAACAGGTGTCTATAAAGATGTGTTTATGCAGCTTTCCGTACTGCATACAGATGCTGACGAAAGCAAGGGACAGTTTGACGAAAACTTCTACTACGCGGGATTTACACAAAACCTTCCGATGATGCCTGAGCTTCAATGGCGTTTTAGAATAGGGTATGCGGATACTAAAAAAGTAAATGCGGATAATACAGATACGCGTTTTGAACTAAACTATCTCTTTTAAGAAGGAAATATAAAGATGAAAAAAACAGTTTTAGCCTTAATACTTTCGATCTCTTCGCTTTTTGCAGGAGAGATCAATCTGGCAGTGGCTGCCAATGTCAGTTATGCAATGGATGAGTTAAAAGCAGAGTTTGCAAAGATGCATCCCGGTACAAAAATTGAAGTGACACTAGGCAGCAGTGGTAAGCTTACCGCTCAGATAAAAAACGGTGCACCGTACGGACTTTTTATGTCTGCAAACATGAAATATCCGGAGGCTCTTTATAAAGATGGTATTGCAACTACAAAACCTGTTGTTTACGCACAGGGTGCTTTGGCGTACTTTAGTTCAAAGAAACAGGATTTTTCGCAAGGGATCAAGCTTCTTAATTCTAAAGATATTCAAAAGATTGCTGTAGCAAACCCTAAAACGGCGCCTTACGGTAAAGCGGCGGTGGAAGCGATGAAAAACGGAGGTGTACTTGACAGTGTTAAAACAAAGTTCGTTTATGCTGAAAGTATCTCTCAAACAGTCGCTTACTCTATTAGTGCTGCAGATATCGGTTTTATCGCAAAATCTTCACTGTATTCGCCAAAAATGGTACAGTATAAAGAGGGCATAAACTTTAAAGATGTCGATCCTTCACTCTATACTCCAATAAAACAGGGTATAGTTTTACTTAAATTTGCAGATGCGAATAAGGAATATAAAGATTTTTATGACTTTATTTTAAGTGCAAAAGCAAAAGAGATATTTAAAAAGTATGGATACCTAGTTCAATGAATATAATCAATGCGACTATCACTGATATAAAAAAATATGAAGAGATCTCAGCGGTATCTTTTAATGCAAACGGCGTAGAGATAAGTATGGTCGCTTTAGAGTTGGATCCAGAACTTAAAATCGGTACAAAAGTACAGCTAAAGGCCAAAGCGACAAATATCGCTTTGGCTAAAGGCTTTAATTCGCAGATAAGTATAGCCAACCAACTCGAAGCTGTAGTAGAAGATGTCGTAAACGGCGAGATATTATGCAGTGTAAAGCTCTCGGTAAAAGAGACTGTCATAGAGAGTATCATCACTCAAAAATCCGCTGTTTCTATGGATATAAAGACGGGTGACAGACTCATCGCTCTTATAAAATCAAATGATATATCAATAGCATCATTTGAATCAGAATTTTGATATAAAGGATATAGAGATGCCTCTACTTTTAGATGCCGAACTTTTAGAGTATATACGTGAAGATATACCATACTTTGATCTGACTACAACACTGCTCGGTTCAGATTTTGAAAAGGCAAAACTGGAGATAAAGACAAGAGAGGAGATAGTCGTAGCATGTAGTGAAGAAGCGGCACGAATAGCTGAACTTTTAGGTTGTAAGGTTGAGTTTTTTGTGCCATCGTCAAAAAGAGTTAAAGCAGGCGAGACGATCATGAGCATTGAAGCAAAAGGAGAGATCCTGCATCAGGCATGGAAACTCACCCAGGTGCTTTTGGAATATGCATGCGGGATGGCTACATACGCAAACGATATGCTCTTAAACGTGCAAAAAGTAAATAAACATTGTGAGATATTGGTCACAAGAAAAAGTATCCCTTTTGCTAAGCAGTTTGCTATCCGCGCATTGTTGTGCGGAGGCATACTGCCTCACAGACTGGGACTTTCGGAGTCCATACTCGTCTTTTCTCACCATCGTTCTCTTTTTAAGGACAGTGATGCATTTAAAGAGGGATTTAAAGAGTTAAGATTAAGAGCTGTTGAGAAAAAAGTGGTGGTCGAATGTGAAGGTTTCGATGATGCAAAAGAGATGCTTTCACTCGGTGCAGATGTTGTCCAGATGGATAAATGCGACATACAGATGCTTACTGAGCTTATGGAGTACAGACAAAAAGAGTTTCCAAGTGCAAAGATCATAGCTGCAGGAGGCATAAACAAGATGAATGTTGCAGAGTTCGCAAAAACAGGTGTGGATGCCATCATAACAAGCAGCCCTTATCAGGCGAAGATGGCAGATATCAGCGTAAAATGGATAAAAATATGAATGCATTAAACTTTGAACCCTTTTTCCTCTCTTTTAAACTGGCGGCTTTTACAACCGTGATACTTTTTATCATTGCTCTGCCTCTTAGCTGGTGGCTGAGCCAGACAAACAACAGGTTTAAGCCTATGATCGAAGCATTTGTGTCACTGCCTATCGTGTTACCGCCGTCAGTCTTAGGGTTTTACATACTCTATGCGCTTTCATACAACTCTCCTTTTGGTGCGTTTATGGATGAGTATTTCGGTGTAAAGATGGTCTTTAATTTTACGGGACTTGTGATAGCGAGCTGTTTTTATTCTTTTCCTTTTATGGTGCAGCCGCTTCAAAGCGGGTTTGAATCACTCAATAAAAACATGCTTGAAGCATCATATATTGCAGGTAAGAGCAGGCTTGTCACTCTCTTACATGTAGCGCTTCCAAACATCAAACCTGCACTTATCACGGCACTTATCATCACATTTGCTCATACTGTAGGCGAATTCGGTGTTGTTTTGATGGTCGGAGGATCTATCCCCGGAGAGACAAAAGTCGCTTCTGTTGCGATCTATGAGTATGTTGAGATCATGGACTATACATCTGCGCATATATACAGCATTATAATGGTGCTTATAAGCTTTTTTGTCTTACTCGGGGTCTATATATTCAATCAACGACAAAGTCGTAAAATGGGCATAATATAATGATCAGACTAGATATAAAAAAGAGATTATTCACAACAAACGGACATGTCGATCTGGATGTCGATATAAAGATCAAGAAAAATGAGTTCGTAGCATTAAGCGGTGTGAGCGGCAGCGGAAAGACGACACTTTTACGTATCCTTGCAGGACTTGAAGAGGCTAGCGGAGAGATAGATGTCTTCGGTACGCAGTGGCTGAGTTCTAAAAAAGCTCTTCCTCCGCAGGAAAGGGGTATAGGTTTCGTCTTTCAGGACTATGCGCTGTTTCCAAATATGAACGTTTTACAAAATCTGCTTTTTGTCAGTAAAGATATAGAGTTGGCAGAACACCTTTTAGAGTTGACGGGCTTGAGTGAGTTAAAGGAGAGGTTTCCAAATATGCTCAGCGGAGGACAGCGTCAACGTGTCTCTTTATGCCGTGCTTTGATGAAGCGTCCAAAAATCCTACTCATGGACGAGCCGCTTTCAGCTTTAGATCCCGAGATGAGGACAAAGCTGCAGCACGATATATTAAGGCTTCACAAAGAGTTTGGTACCACTACGATAATGGTAAGTCATGATCCAAGCGAGATGTACCGTTTAGCCAGCAGAGTACTTGTACTTGACCATGGAAAGATCATAAAAGACGGACTGGCAAAAGATATTCTTCTGAAAACACAGGGGAGTCAAAAGTTTACGCTTCAAGGCGAACTCTTAGATATAAAAAAAGCCGATGTCATATATATTGCCATAGTGGCTATAGGACAGCAGATAGTGGAGATTGTACTTGATTCAAACGAAGCTAAAAGCTTTAAAATAGGGCAGAGCGTACAAGTAAGTACGAAAGCATTTTCTCCGTCACTCTCAGATATTAACTAACTATTGATTTTTTTGAACTACTTTTTGATACAATAAATTGTACGACATTTTTAAAAAATAGGAGTTTATCATGACTGCGCGAAAAGACTTAGATTTTAGCGAATTTGAAAAAATTCTAAAAGAACAAAAAGAGAGTATAGAAAAAAATATAGAAGCTACCCGTTCTGAGATAGAAGCAATAGCTCTTGAAGATGAGATAGACGATATGGAAGATATGGCTGAACTTCAGATCGATAATGCATCAGACCAGACTATCCTTCATCATCTTGAAACTGAACTTGCAGAGGTCGAAGCCGCATTACAACGTATACATAATAAGAGTTACGGCATTTGTGAAGATACAGGCAAGCATATCCCGTTAGAGAGATTAAAAGCATACCCTTTAGCCAGAACATTCGCTTAAAATAAACGACATGCCTACAGACTAAAACATAGTCTGTAGATAGTATTACTTCTTCTTATAGCCTCAAGATACAGGATTATGCATATGTATCCAACAGATTTGTAGAGTTTACCGTCGGTTTAACTTCTTTTTTTTCACTGCTTAGATATGTCTGTGCTTTGCTCGCAGTATCATTTGTACTTTCTAAGATCTGCGTGTCTTGCTGAGGGGCTGAAACATCCTGTTTCGCACTTGGATCCGGTCTTCCTATCTGTACTTGGCTAGGATAGGGTGATTGAAATATATATCGGGTGATATTCATAAAATCCTCCTTTGCGCTTTGATAAATTATAGCATATTATTTATTTAAAATTTTGGCAAAAAAAGCTTGCTTAAAAGTGAAATATTAGGAGTATAATTTTACAAAAAAACAGAAGGTTGCAGATGTCAAGCTTAGTTATAAACAATTATACTTTAAAGCATTTTAATTTAAATGCAAAACCGATAATGGATGAATATCTCCATATGATAGAGATCGATCTTAGCGACTATACATTTGCCGGAAATTATATCTGGCTATCGAACTCCACCGGGTTTTACGCTATCGTCAATGAGACCTTCTGTCTGTTTATCTTGTCTTCTGGAGTTCTAACGATGCTTCTGCCGCCTCTTGGAAAACAGGAAAAGATCTATGATGCGATAATCGAGTGTTTCGACATTATGAATACGCACAATGAAAATAAACATTTTTCTAAGATCGAATATGTACATGAAGATATATTAGAAGGGTTTGTAGACTATCTGGAAGAGGGTACGGAGATATTTGAGAAACTCAAAGATTTCGTTATAGAGAAAAAATTGGTCGACTATATTTATAGAACTGATGACCTTATCGACTTAAAGGGCAATCCGTACAAAGTAAAAAGAAACGAGATCAATCGCTTTAGAAATATTTATCCTAACCATAAAATCGAGATCTTTGAGAAAGAAAAACATGCAAAAGAGGTGATAGCACTCTTTAATAAATGGGTACAAGACAGGACGATACATATGCCAAAAGAGGATGCGGAAGTGTTCTTAGACGGCATCTACTTTGAGCGTTTTGCAATAAAAAGGCTTATGAACGACTATGATAAACTCGACGTCATAGGAATAGTGATCTATATAGATGATGTGCTTAAAGGCTTTACCGTCGGAGAAAAGATCAGTGACGACACGGCAAGCGTTATAATCGAGAAGACAGACTTTGAGATACTCGGCTGTGCACAGTTCATCTTCAGAGAGTTTACTAAACTGCTTAAAGAGATGTATAACAGCGAATATATCAACGTGGGTGACGATATGGGGTTTGAAAACCTTAAAAAGGTCAAGATGTCATACCGTCCGGACAAGTTGATACCAAAATATACCATCTACCAAAAATGACGATAAGACAAGCTTCTCTAACGGACTTGGAAGAGATACTAAAAGTGGAGACGGATAACTTTACGGCTGAGGATTTTGGACTTTCAAGGTCTTCGCTGCGTTATCACTTAAAAAGAAATATCGTCTTTATCATCGAAGATAAGAAGGGGATTATAGGTTATTGTCTATGGCTTACTAGAAAGAACTTCTATAGACTTTACTCTATTGCCGTACTTCAAGAGTTTCACTCAAAAGGATACGGAAAGATGCTTTTAGAGTATTCGCTTAAGCAGTTAAAAGACAAAGAGCTGCGTTTAGAGGTAAAACAGATAAATAAACAAGCCGTATCTCTCTATGAAAAGTTTGGATTTAAGATAATAAAGACACTTAAATCCTACTATCCAAATAATATAGACGGCTATCTTATGAAAAGAGCTATCTCTTAACAGCTCTTTTCAGACTCCATTCTACCCATTTATAAGACTCTATCAAAACAAATACGGCAGCTGTAGCGCCTCCTATGTAACCAAGCATCTCTAGCGTCGGCGGTACTGAGTGAAGCCAGCTTGGAAAGATGTAAAGAGCAGCACTTTGAAGCACTATACCGATACCCACTCCGATCCATATAGCAGGATTGATGGTCAGACTTTTTTTAATGTCACGTAAAAACGGTTCATGCTCTTTTTGAGCCAAGATGCCGTTGACCCATTGTGAGGTCACGATAATGGAAAAAGATACTGTAATGGCAGCTTCATAGCTGTACCCGGTACTTAAAAGGTAGATAAAGACAGAGACAGTCACGGATGCATTGACGATCGAGACCCATGCGATCCTCGCCATCTGCCAGCGGTCAAAAAACTGTTTTTCAAGTCTGCGTGGAGGGTTTTTCATCACATCTCCCTCTTCACGGCATAATGGAAACGTCTTGTCAGTGACTCCGTCGGTCACAATATTGATCCATAGGATCTGTGTTGCATGAACGGGTAGGGGAAGCCCTGCTATGATCGCTCCGCTGATAAGAAGTATCTCATCAAAACAGGTCGCAAGCAGATAAAATATGACTTTTCTCAGATTTGCCGTGATGATCCTTCCTTGGCGGATCGCATCGACTATGACACCGAGATTATTATCGGTTATGACCATCTTTGCGGTTGATTTTGCAGCTTCGCTTCCGCCGCCCATGGCAATGCCCAGATCGGCTGCTTTAAGTGCAGGGACGTCATTGACCCCGTCTCCCGTAACAGCTACTATCTCACCATCTTTTTGCAGAAGTTTGACGACTCTGTATTTGTGCTCGGGAAGGGCGCGTGCTATGACGCTGCATCTTTTTAGCGCATTTGAGAGCTTTTCATCCGTCATATCTTCTATCTCAGTACCGCTTAGTACTATATCTTCATCTTGCCATATACCGACCTCTTTGGCAATGACCTGTGCTGTTAAAGGGTTATCTCCCGTTATCATGATGACCTTGATACCGGCATTTTTCGCTTGAGCTACGGCATCGGTCACACCCGCTTTCGCAGCATCCGCAAAACCGATAAGTCCGACGATACGGATACTCCATTTTTTAGGATCGTCCCACTTCTCATCGCTAATCCCAAAAGCCAAAAGACGCAGTCCCATCGATGCCATTTCATCATGAGCATCGTTTAGTCTTTCTAACTCCTCGGAACTGTTTACAGTCATCTTTTTTAGAGCTTCATAGGCTCCTTTGATATATAAACGTTCTTTCTTCTCGTGGTCTTGATTGATAGTCGCCATCATGCGTAGTTTTGGATCAAATGGATGGTAAAACACTCTGGGATTGTGCTTTCTTATCAAGTCATATTCGGAGTCCAGCCATGTTCTGAGTGCTTTGTCGGCAGGATCACCATGCTCCTCTGAGGCATCGTTACACAGTGCCGCACACACTCTAAGAGCATCTTTATCAAATACCTCCATCTCTTTGACAGATAAATATCCTTGAGTGATCGTCCCTGTCTTGTCCGTAGCGATCACCGAAGCGCTTCCGAGTGACTCAACTGAAGGAAGATGACGTACAAGAACCTTATGACCACTGAGTCTATATGCACCGAGTGCCAAGATAAGGGTCACGACTATAGGCAGACCCTCCGGCACGGCAGAGACAAGTTCTGCTATAAGTATGGAAGCCAGATCTCCTGCACCAAGTCCGTGAATCAGTCCGACAACACCCACGATCAACAATATCCCTGCCAACACTACGATAAGTTTTTTTGAGAAGATGGCAAGAGAACGTGTAAGCGGCGAATCCGGGGACTGTTCCTGTGCACTTTTTGCGATGCTTGCCAGATAGGTATGTTCTCCAGTCGCAGTGACCATCCCTTTTGCCGTTCCTTTGATGATGTGTGTGCCTGAAAAGAGGATGTTCTTTCTTTCATAAGGAGGCGTCTCTTGCGCAAGTACCTTGTCTGCATCTTTGGAAGAGGGCACTGACTCTCCCGTAAGTGTCGCTTCATCGACTTGCAGTCCATGAGATTCGATCAGCCTGATATCCGCCGATATGAGATCGCCTTCACCTAAAAGAACGATATCCCCGGGAACGATCTCATCAGAAGGTATAAGCGCTTCTAATCCCAACCTGATGACTCTTACATGCGTCTCTGTAAGTTTTTTAAGCGCTTGGATGGAGGTCTCGGCTTTGTACTCTTGGAAAAAACCTAAAATGCTGTTGATGATAAGGATGCCGATGATAAATATACTGTCCGTATTGTGCCCCATAGCCAAAGAGAGAACTGCCGCAGCGATCAGTATGGCGACAATAGGGCTTTTAAACTGACTGATAAAGATAGACAGAAGTGAACGCCGATCCTCTTTGAGAGCGTTTAGACCGTAGATATCTAAACGTTTTGAGGCTTCATCGGCTTCTATTCCTGTCTCAGAGCTTTCAAAGATTTCGTAAAGCTCTTCGGGAGTCTTAGAATGAGGAGAATCGGATAATGTCATCATGCAGTTTACCATCCCTTTATTTATGCGTCTCATTAGATTTTAACCATAAAAAAGTGTATAATTGTTTAAAAAAAGATATAAAGAGTTATTTTTGAAAAAAATGGATATTAAAAGAGTCGGTATTATTCTCAGACCTTCGACACCGGAATTAAAAGATATATTTTATGATATAAAAAACGTGTTTGAGTCTCATGGCATAGAAGTATTCATCGACAGCATCAGCGGCGGGATGATAGATGTCATGGGTCAGGAGTTTGACATCATATGCCAAAAATGCGATATCTTAGTAAGCATCGGCGGAGACGGGACACTTATCTCGACTGTTAGAAGATCATACAAATACCAGATACCTATCCTTGGAGTCCATGCAGGAAAACTGGGCTTTTTAGCAGACCTTTCAGTTGATGAGATGAAGGATTTCGTTGAGATACTGGTCAAAGGCGAGTTCCGCATAGACCACAGAGCCGTTTTGCAGGCGACCATTAAGACAAGCGAGTCTGAAAACACGATATTCGCATTTAACGACATCGTCCTTACCCGTCCATCGATATCGAAGATGATCCGTATAGAGACTTTGGTGGATGATAAAGCGTTTAACACATACTACGGCGACGGCGTTATCGTTTCGACACCGACGGGCTCGACTGCCTACAACCTTTCAGCAGGCGGCCCTGTCTTGTTCCCGCTTACAAACGTGTTCTCACTCACTCCGATCTGTCCGCACTCTTTGACGCAAAGACCGGTCGTCCTTCCTGGACACTTCAGCATAGACATGAAAACACCGGATAAATCGGCACTGCTCATCGTTGACGGGCAGGATATGCACGAGTTCGGCTCAGGAGACACCATAAGCATCAAACTGGCAAAAAACCCTGCAAAACTGATACACAGAAAAGAGTTTAACTACTTTGACGTACTAAAAGAGAAACTTCGCTGGGGGGAATAAGAATCACATTCCCTCATTTTTCTTGATTAATTTTACTTCACAATATGTGTCATCTCAATATGTATTTATTGCAATTTGTCATATTTTTTACATTACTACGTAATAATATGTCAAAATGATAAAAATCAAGATGAGTGTTTAAAGTATAATTGCAGACAATGAAGAGGTCAAAAAGATGATAGAGAGATTTTACCTAAAAGATTACCTGAGTTTCAATGAAGCGGAGCTTGAGCTAAAAAGCGGTCTTGTCGTGTTTACCGGTCCCAGCGGAAGCGGTAAGTCCATACTTATGAACTCCATTCTCTCTTCACTGGGTGCGAGCAGTTGTGAGGCTTCTCTTTGCGAATCTAGCGTGACGTGGGAACTTGACTTGGAAGAGACGGGCATAGAAAGCGATGATGTAAATGTCTTTAAGCATATCAAGAAAGAGAAATCCCGCTACTTCATCAACAACCAAAGCGTCTCTAAAAAAGCGATGTCCGACATCGGCTCGAATTACCTCAGACACTTGAGCCTCAAAGACTACAGCGATTTTGAGAACGAAAACCTCCTTTCTATCTTAGACAACCGTATAGAACACAAGACACAAGGTCTTGAAAAGCTCAAAAAAGAGTATCAGAAAAGCTTTTTGGAGTATAAAAAGGTCAAGCAGGAGCTTGACAAGATAGAGGAAGAGGAGAAAAAGATAATCGAACTCAAAGAGTTTGCTGCTTTTGAGATCCAAAAGATCCAAGAGGTAAATCCAAAAGAGGGTGAAGACGAGGAACTTCTGTCTATCAAAAAAGAGCTTTCCAAAAAAGAGAAGGTGTTAGAGAGCATAGAGCTTGCAAAGTCTCTTTTTGACAATGAACACCACGTTTTCAGTACACTTGACCTGCTGGATGTGGACAGCTCTTTCTTTGACGATGCGATGAACGAGCTGAGAGTCGTTCTGGATAACGCTGAAGAGAGATTCAGCGCATTGGAGGACATAGAGGTCGAAGAGGTGCTAAACCGCATAGAAGAGCTTAGCGCCATCAAAAGAAGATATGGAAGTATCGAAGAAGCGCTTGTTTATAAAGAGCAGAAGATAAAAGAGCTTGAGGCGTATGAGAATATCGAGATAACAAAAGACGAGCTTGTACAAAGACACGCTGTTTTAGATAAAGCGGTCAATAAACTTGCAGATACTCTAAGCGAGCTAAGAGCTAATGAGCTTAAACCTTTTAACGATGACCTGAACAAATACCTAAAAGACCTTTATCTAAGAGATGCAAAGGTGGGTTTAAGTGCAAGCAGACTTGACCTGCTAGGCAAGGACACTATGGAGCTGGAGCTAAACTCAACGGCACTTGATAAAGTAAGTACGGGTGAGTTCAACAGACTTCGTCTTGCGATACTTGCCTTAAAATCGGAGTTTATGAATAAAAACGGCGGTGTCTTGATGCTTGACGAGATAGATGCCAACCTGAGCGGTGAGGAGTCTATGAGCGTTGCAAAGGTGCTTCGCAAACTGGCAAAACATTTCCAGATATTTGTCATATCGCACCAGCCGCAGCTGACTTCCATGGGAGATCAGCATTTTCTTATCCATAAAAAAGGCGATGAGTCTTTTGTCAAAGAGCTTGATTTTAACAGCAGGATAGAGGAGATAGCGCGTATTATCAGCGGTGAGAGCATCACCAAAGAGGCAAAACAGTTCGCAAAAGAGCTTTTGGAGGCATGCAGATAGATGTGTTTTATAATCTCTATCATCTCTTTGGTGTTATGTTTTAACTTTTATATGGCCGGTAATCTTTTACTAGCCTTATTTTCGCTGTTAGTCTCCATCTTTTTTATTATTTTGATGATAAAGAATATAAAATACGTTAAAAGTTTAAAAGACGAGAAAAAGGGCAAAAAAGATGATAATTGATACGCACATACATTTGGATGACGATAGATACGACGATGACTTTGAAGATGTCATAAATAGGGCGTATGAGAGTGATGTAAAGCGTTTTATCATACCCGGAGCCGATCCTCTCACGCTTGATAAAGCGGTAAAGATAGCAGAAGCGCATGAAGATATCTACTTTGCCGTAGGCGTGCATCCTTACGACCTTGAAGCGTTTGACTCTCTGGACTTTGAAAAGTATCTAAGCCATGAAAAGTGTGTGGCCGTAGGCGAATGCGGGATGGACTACTTTAGACTAGAGGGCAGTGACGAAGAGAAAGAGAGCGTTAAAAAAGAGCAGGAAAGAGTCTTTAAAGCACAGATAAGATTGGCAAAAAAGTATAAGAAACCTCTTATAGTGCATATCCGTGATGCTTCAGTCGACTCTAAAAGGATACTGCTAGAAGAGGATGCCGGAGAAGTAGGGGGTGTCCTTCACTGTTACAACGCCGATGAGCAGCTTCTTTCTCTTGCAAAAGAGGACTTTTACTTCGGTATAGGCGGTGTTCTGACATTTAGCAATGCTAAAAAACTTGTAAATGTTCTGCCTAAGATCCCTTTAGAGAAACTTGTCATAGAAACAGACGGTCCATACCTGACTCCGACGCCTCATAGAGGGACTAGAAACGAGCCTGCATATACTAGATTCGTGGCAAATAAAATGTCTGAGCTGCTTGATATGGATGTGCAAACTATAGAAGAAATAACCACGGAAAATGCGAGAAAATTGTTTCATATTTTTTAATATTATATAGTTTACATGTAAGATTTATCTACTAATAATCTCTTTTTGGGTAAAATAAAAGACTTTTTATTATGGAAATTGTTTATTATGATTAGATTTTTCTTGATTTTACTGGCTCCCTATGCGCTTTTTGCAGCATTGACGTTTAGCACAAACAACAATAAAGACGTAGAACTTTTAAAGACTTTTGATGTCGATTCATCCTTTTTATACGATGAAAAGCTCAACGAGATGAAGTCCTCTGAACGTGCCAGATACCAATATAAACACTTTTTCAACGCTATGGATAATGCCTATATATTTATCCCCAGGATCAAAGAGGTACTAAACGAGTACAACGTGCCTGCAGAGTTTTTGTATCTTGCTATGGCAGAATCGAACTTTTCGACAAGAGCGTACTCTAAAAAGAAAGCTACGGGTATGTGGCAGTTTATGCCTCGTACGGCAAAACTTTACAAACTGAGAATCGACAGCTACGTAGATGAGAGACGCGATCTTATAAAATCTTCTGAAGCTGCAGCAAAATATCTTACATTTTTACATAAAAAATTCGGTAAATGGTACTTGGCTGCGATCGCTTATAACTGTGGTGGAGGCTACCTTAGCCGTGCTATTAAAAAAGCAGGTACGGATGACCTGAAAGTCCTTTTGGATGAGAAGAAAAGATATATTCCTCGCGAGAGCAGACTTTACATCAGAAAGATCCTGGCTTTAGCACTTGTCGGAAACGATGAAGACTATCTGATAGACAATGAGTATGAGTTCTTGCTAAACCGCGGGAATGCTTACTCTTTAGCGACCGTAAAAGTCGGAAGAGGCGAGTCTTTGACAAGAATATCAAAGATGCTTGGGATCCCGTTAAAGGAGTTAAAAGCATTAAATCATCATCTGTCTCATGACTTTACTCCGCCTGATGTTAAAAAGTACGATATCTATATCCCATATGTCAAACTTTCCGATTTCAAACAGAAATACCATCCGGAAGATATCAAAAACATCTACATGGTGCATACCGTCAAGCATGGAGAGAGTCTTTTTGCTATCGGCAGAAAATACCATGTGCCGTATAAGATCATAAAAGATTTCAACAAGCTTTCTAGCAATAGATTGTCATTAAAACAACAGCTTGTTATCCCCATAGCTGTTGCGAAGAACCATGAGCATGACAAGAGATACTATATGGTCAAAAACGGAGATACTTTAGACTCTATAGCAAAAGCAAATAAGCTTACAATAGGGTTTATCAAGTCGGTAAACAACCTAAAGAACAATACTATAAAAATCGGTGACAAGTTGTATCTAAATGAATAGAGTTTTAGTCTTTGTAGTCGTTTTATTTTTATTTGCAGGTTGTAGTACAAGAGGTGTCAGGTATTACGGCGGTTCGACCACATATAAGAACTACACTACTGGCAGTAGTAAAAAGTATTCCAAAGCGACTATGCGTCCATACGTAGTCCGTGGGATAAAATACTATCCCACTGTCGTCAGTGTAGGAGATGAGTTTCATGGGCGTGCAAGCTGGTACGGTCCTGATTTCCACGGTAAACTAACGTCAAACGGCGAGAGATACAACATGTACGATATGACCGCAGCGCATAAGACTCTGCCGATGAACACGATCGTTAGAGTCACGAGCAGAGCAACCGGAAAGTCTGCCGTAGTACGTGTAAACGACCGCGGGCCGTTTGTAGATAACAGGATCATAGACCTTTCAAAAGCGGCAGCTTCAAAAATAGATATGATTGGCACGGGAACTGCTTTAGTGACACTTGAAGTGATTGGATTTGCAGGAAAAGGAAAAGTGGTCATTCCTAAGCAAAAAGAGCTTGATGAAGGACCTAAACAGGAGATCGTCACTGAGTTTGCATTACAGATCGGTTCATTTGTAAATATAGACGGTGCGATACGAACACAAAAGAAATATGATGGTCTGGATGGATACAAAACTATCATAAAAGATGTAGATGCAGGGGATAAAAGAGTTTTCAAAGTATGGCTTAAAGGTTTCCAAAGTGAGGCCGAAGCAAGAGATTATAAAGCAAATGGACCATTTGCAAGTTCATTTATAGTAAAGGAATAAAATATGATTAGCAAGACAAGAAAAACAAAAGAAACTGATATTACCATCTCTTTAGAGCTTTACGGAGAAGGGAAGAGCACTATAAATACGGGTGTTGGCTTTTTAGACCATATGCTTGAAAGCTTTGCTAAGCACTCATTGATCGACTTGGAGATCGCATGTAACGGCGATGTTCACATAGATGATCACCACAGTGTAGAAGATGTAGCTATCGTACTCGGTTCACTTTTAGCAGATTCTATTTATCCTGTTAAAAAACTGGAGCGTTTTGGAAATGCAAGTGTTGTCATGGATGAAGCATGTGTAAGCTGTGATATAGATCTTAGCAACCGTCCTTTTTTAGTGTATGAACTTGATCTTGCAGGCAAAGTAGGAAGCTTTGATACCGAACTTGTCGAAGAGTTCTTCAGAGCATTGATATTTAATGCAAAGATAAGTGCTCATATCATTCAGCAACGCGGGAAAAATAAGCACCACATCATAGAAGCTTCTTTTAAAGCTTTAGCCGTAGCTCTTCGCCGTGCAACGACGATAAATGAGAGAGTAGGGATACCTAGCACTAAAGACGTTTTATGATCAAGCTTATAGTTTTAGATGTTGACGGATGTATGACAGACGGCGGAATAATATATTCAAACAGTGCCGAAGAGACTAAAAAATTTAATGTAAAAGACGGTTTTGCGATAGTAAACTGGAGAAAACTCGGCGGGGAACTGGCGATTATCACCGGAAGAAAATCGAAAATAGTCGAAAATAGAGCCGCAGAGCTTGGTATCAAGTATCTGTTTCAAAATGTAAAAGATAAAAAAGCTACTTTAGTGAAGCTTTTGGAAGATATCAATATCTCTGCCGATGAAGTCGCTGCTATCGGAGATGATCTAAACGACTACAATCTTCTCTCTTATGTAGGAAAAAGCTTTACTCCTAATGACGGGGTAGATAAGGTCAAAGAGATCGTCGATTGCGTATTGACTCGAAAAGGCGGAGATGCCGCAGTGAGAGAGATGATAGAGATCGTTTTAGAAGAGAATGGACAGTTAGAACAGTTTATGGAACTTTGGATATGAATATAAACTTCTATTTTATCTATATATCTGTGGGACTTGCCATGATATATATATTTTTTAACCCTATGAAACTGGAAAAATTCGATAAAGGTGAGATCGCTCAGCTTGAACTGGCGAATTTCACTATATACGATTTGGACGAAAAGGGATTAAAAAGTGTATTTAACGGCTCAAAAGGCTATAGATATTCAAATAGATATGAAGTTTTTGATATAAACTATACGGATAATTCAAAAGAGTATATAGCAAACATCACGTCTGATTTCGGTGTTTATAAGGATTATGTAGTCAATATGTACGGTAATCTGGTCTATAAAAGAGCGGACGGATTGACATATAAGAGTGATGATGGAAACTATAATCAAAAAACAGGTGTCCTAAGAACAGAAGGTAAATATATTTCATATAGAAATAGTGATAAAATTACAGGAAAGAACTTGATGTATGACAGTAAACACGGTCATGCGACTTCAAAAAATGTATTTGCAATATATCAATTAAAAAATAGTGAGAAATTATGAAAATAAAAACAGTTTTTGCTCTACTTTTATCGTCAAGTGTACTATTTGGCAATGAATTAAAAGTCACTGCCGATTCTTTCGACGGTGATGAGAAGAAGGGGATCGCTATATTTCAAGGTGATGTCAAGATAAAAAGAGGCGTTGATGAACTCAATGCATCAAAAGTTACGATCTATACCGATGAAAAGCATGAACCTATCAAGATGGTAGCTGAGGGGAATGTATCCTTCTTTGTAAAGACGGATAACAACTCGACATACACAGGACAGGCACAAAAAACGATCTATCTGCCAAAGATAAAAGAGTATCAGTTCTATACAAACGTACATCTGCGCCAGATAAATGAAAAAAAACAGATCGACGGTGACAAAGTCATATTAAATACGATAGACGGAAAAGCTATCGCACAAGGTGCAAATAAAGAGCCTGTTATCATGATATTTAATATCAAAGATAAAAATGAGAGTAATTAATGGTTGATATAGTAGAAGCAAAATTCATAACATCGGCTCCAAGTATAGATAAAGCACCGCCTGCAGACGAGCAAAATGAGGTCGTCTTTATGGCCAGGTCAAATGCCGGTAAAAGCTCGCTTTTAAATGCTCTTACAAACCATAAGGGACTTGCAAAAGTTTCTTCAACACCGGGTAAGACCAGACTTATCAACTATTTTGACGTGACATTTTTAGATAGAGATATCAACGAAAAAAGATATGCAAGATTTGTCGACCTTCCGGGTTTTGGATATGCAAAAGTTTCAAAATCTATGAAATACGACTGGGAAAAAAACTTAACGGACTATATAGCACAAAGAGCGCAGATAAAACTTTTTATCCATCTTATAGACTGCCGTCATCCTGAGCTTGATATCGATGTCGATGTGGCAGATTTTTTACTCAACGTTGCGAATGAATCGCAGATAATCTTAACGGTATTTACAAAAATAGATAAATTAAACCAAAAAGAGCAGAGTGCACTTCGTAGAAAGTTCCCCGATGCTTTGATGGTCTCAAGCAGTAAAAAACGCGGTATCGGCAAACTTGTGTCTGAGATATATGAGATATTACAAGAGGAGATCATTGATGATAACATATAGAAAAGCATCTCTAAATGATATTGCGTCTATGCAGGCACTTATACAGCCTGAGGTCGATTCAGGTATTATCCTTGCAAGAAGTAATGATGAGATCGCGACGAATATCAGGTCTTATATGCTTGCATATGAAGGTGATAAGCTTGTAGGATTCTGTGCTTTACATGTACACTCTCCGGCATTGGCTGAGATCAGATCATTGATCGTAAGAGAGGAATACCGATCACATAATATCGGTTCAGAGATCGTTAGAAAATGTTTGGAAGAGGCAAAAAACTTAGGTTTAAAACAGGTCTTGGCATTGACATATAAACAAAGTTTCTTTGAAAAACTAGGATTTACAGAAATTCCAAAAGAGTCATTGCCTGATCATAAGATATGGGCTGATTGTATTAAATGTAAGCACTTTCCGGTATGCAACGAAATATCACTAATAAAAAATATTTAAATATATTCATATATTTAATACTATTTTTAATATATGAAAGCTTAAGCAGTATATATCTTTTTTTACCGCCGCTGTTTGCTGTCTTGTTCGTTATCTTTATAAATGCGATCAAAGATGAAGATACGGTAGTACTGCTTGCAGCATCGATGGCTTTAGTCCTGCTTGAGGCCCAAAAAGACTATATACTCTTTAGTTCGATTGTGTATTTTACTTTTGTATATCGATTTTTAGTCTTAAAACTTGACAAAAATATACAGTGTACGAACTGTATCAAATTTTTACTGGTCTTGATAGCATACATAGGGTACTACCTGTTTGCATTGATACTATCACAAATATTTTTACTGAATCAACCGGAACTTAGTCTTTATGTGATCTACTATATCGTGATCGAATTTATTATCATACTGATCTTTCAAGACTGGAATTCAAAAGGGACATGGTTTGAGGCTTAAAATAATACTGCTTATCTTTACCGTTGCGTGGATATCTCTAATTGTAAGAGTATTTTACCTAGCGATCCAGCATAATGATTATTATGAAGATCTATCGGATAAAAATACGATCAAAACAGAGCTTATAGCACCTGTACGTGGTGAAATACTAGATAGAAACAACAACCCTATAGCGATCAATAAACTTGGATTTAAGATAGAGATCGCTCCGCATCTAAGCAGTAAAAAAAATATGGCTACGCTGGATGAAGAGCTTGATGCACTGGTTAAGTATATACCTGCACTTGATAAAGCGAAGATGAAAAAGGAGTATATTAAAAATGACTCCTATTATAATCAAGACTATATAGAGGTCGCCAGTTTTATATCATATAAAGATATCATGCCTGTCTATTCTATTTTAAATCTGAGAGAAAATATTCATATCATCTCGGCACCGAAACGTTTTTATCCATATAGCGACACTGCTTCACACATCATAGGTTATGTATCTAATGCCAATCAAAACGACATAGACAGAGACCCTCTGCTTTCTATCATAGGCTCGGTCGGAAAGAACGGGATAGAACGCTACTACAATACTTTTTTAGAGGGTGAAGCCGGAGAGAGAAAAGTAAAAGTCAGTGCGAAAAACGAGGAGATCCAAGAGTTGTATCATAAGAACCCCGTAGAAAATCGCAAACTTATACTTTCTATAGATATGAATCTGCAAAAGTATATATCCGACATGTTTAAAGATGAATCGGGTGCCGTTATCGTCATGGATGTAAACGGTGCGGTCTTAGCAGCAGGAAGCTTTCCGGAATATGATCTAAACACATTCGTTTCTGGAATATCGACAGAGAGATGGAAAGAACTTATCGAAGATATCGACGCTCCGTTTACAAATAAGCTTATAAACGGTCTGTATCCTCCTGGTTCTGTTGTCAAGATAGGTCTCGGGCTGATCTTTATCACTACAACTTTAAACGAAAGATGGGGAGTCAACTGTACCGGCAGCTATGTGGTTTCAAACCGTAACTTTAGATGTTGGAAAAAAGATGGGCATGGGCATACGGACATAAGAAAGGCTATCAGAGAGAGCTGTGATGATTATTTTTATAAGGCGAGTGTCAATACCGGTATAGAAACGATGAGTAAGGGGATGCTCAGATACGGTCTGGGTGAAAAAACAGGCATCGACCTGCCAAATGAGTTTATCGGTACGATTCCCAGCCGTGAGTGGAAAAGAAAAAAATACAACCAGGCCTGGTATATCGGAGAGACTTTAAATACGGCGATCGGACAGGGTGACTTTTTGGTCACGCCGATGCAGGTAGCTCAGCTTACGGCACTGATCGCGACGGGAAAACTTGTTACTCCGCATGTAGCCCAAAAAGTAGGTGACGAAGAGATAAAACCTGAGTTTAGAGATGTTCTGAGCGATATTGAAAAGAAAAAGATAGGTATCATCAGACAGGGGATGTATGATGTTTGTAACGCCGATCACGGTACGGCTACACCGTTTTTACATACAAAAGTCAGGCTTGCAGGTAAAACAGGTACTGCACAGGTCGTAGGGATCTCTCAAGAGACTAAAAAAAGACTTCAAGAACATGAGATGAAGTACTACACACGTTCACATGCGTGGCTTACGACTTACGGACCCTATAAAAATCCTCAGTATATAGTCACTGTTCTAGTCGAGCACGGCGGGCATGGTGGACATGCTGCAGGGGATATCGTGTCTAAGATATACGATAAACTTTTACAAGACGGGTATATAAAAAAATAATCTATGAAGATATGAAGTAGATATATTTACGTATGACTCTGTTTTGAGTCATGCAATAATATATCTATTTGTATGACCTACAAAAACGCGTTAAACGAGTTTTGCAGGAACAGAGCAAGGATAATAAGTAAAAATATTGCTCCTGCTTTGTTATAGAGTCTGTTTGCAATGATAAATAGAAGCGTAAAAGATGCTGCGACTAAAATCATGATATCAAAGAAGTTGTTCTGCAGATTCACAGCAAGTGGATGCAACAGTGATGCACCTCCAAGAACCATAGAGAAGTTTGCGACGTTCGAGCCGATGATATTTCCGACGCTTAGGTCTGCATTGCCTTTTTTGATCGCTACAAGAGATACTACAAGTTCAGGTAAGCTTGTCCCCAGTGATATCAATAGTAGACCGATGATCCATTCACTCACACCGAATGTTCTGGCGATATTTGAACCGCTCTCGATCACAAAGTTTGCACCGCCGATTACAAATATGAAACCTACGGCGAGCAGGGCGATAGATTTAAACCAGTTGAACTTCTCTTTTGTCAGTTCTTCGTCGATACTGCCGTCTAATTCACTTTTAGCATGCGTAAACAGAAATGTAAGATACGATACCATCATCAGTACAAATAAAAATCCGTCGAATCTTCCTACTTCACCGTCTTGGATCATCAGTAAGAACACTATAACAGGAACTACGACCCAAGCGCTGTCGATAGAAAACAGATCTCTTTTTGGATTCATCTTCTTTGCTATAAAAAACACGATTCCTAAGATAAGCGTGATGTTAAAAGTCACGCTTCCGATCACATTTGCTACTGCCATATCACTTTTTCCTGTGTATGAAGCCATCATAGATGCCGCCATCTCAGGCAGTGACGTCCCAAAAGCCACCAACGTAGCACCGATCACGAAGTGTGATATATTGTAATGAAGAGCTATTCTTTCTGATTCTCTTATTATGAAATCTGCTCCGTATATAAGAGCGGCCATAGATATTATAAATATAATAAAATCCATTATTATCCTTCTGTTCTGACAATTAAACTGTCTGGTAAGTTGTATGCTTTGATGATCTCACTCTCTTTTTGACGCATCTCGCCGTTGTCGACTTCATGGTCAAATCCGAGGATATGAAGCAATCCGTGTATAAAAAGAAGTGTAAACTCTTCATTTACAGTGTGGTTAAACTTCAAAGAGGCCTTTTCTACATAGTCATATGAGATCACGATACTTCCTAAAGGGGAGAAGGGCATATCGTCATACGGAAAACTGAGGACATCGGTAGGTGAATCTATACCTCTGAACTCTTTATTGATCGCATGTATCTCTTCATTGTTTGTGAGAACGAGCTCTATCTCTTTGTCTGTAAGGCTTTTTGCTATCGATTCGACCATAGTCAAATCAAAATTATGCGGTGTTCTGTTATCAAAATCAATCATATGGAATTATATCGAAGAAGAGTTGTAAATGCAGTTACAGATAGAAGACTATCTGTAAAAAATTATGCTAATAGATCTAAACTTTGACCTAAACCTGTTTTTTGGGCTGTAGACTCTTGTAGCCTTGCGTCTTGAACATTACTGTTTTGAACAGCAGCGCTATCTAAAACATCCATAACAGCTCTTGCGTCAACTTCTTGACTTTTTTTCATAGCATACATTTGTGCTTCAACCGGAGCATTTGAACTTGTAATAGCGTCCATAATTTACCCTTTAACTATATATTTGCACACTTATATATCGACCAAATAGAAATAAATATTAAAAATAAAACCTTATATGATACTATTACAATATGAAGAGAAGAAAGTTTATTGCCTATTCTGTCGTCCTGTTTAGCTCTACGGTGTTTGCCAAAGAGATAAATTCGTACGCCTTACATGTAACTATACTAAAAGAGCCGTATCAGACCATATCTCAAGTTATAGACGATCTTTTTACTCCCAGCGTTGGGATGCCGAGCCCTCACTCTTTAAATGTCGTAGGTTTTTTAAAAGCCGTTATGCGGGACAAAAGAGTCACAAAAGAGAGAAAAGAGTTTATTTTAAACGGTGTAGAGTGGTTGAACCAAACAGCGCAGAATCACTATATAAAAAACTATATAGTACTTTCATCGGATCAACGACAGGAACTGCTAAAAAAGATATCGCAAAAGCAGTGGGGCGACAATTGGCTGTGGTATCTTATGAACTACACATTTGAAGCGATGTTCAGCGATCCTGTTTACGGCGCTAACATCGATAAGATCGGATGGCAGTGGCTTGAGTATAAACCCGGGCTTCCACAACCTCCAAAGGTAAACAGATATGTATGATGTATGTATAATCGGAAGCGGTGCAGGCGGTGCTCCCATCGCTTATGAGCTTTCTCGTGCCGGCAAAAAAGTATTGGTTCTTGAAAAGGGCAGGTACTACACGGAAAAAGATTTTTTCAAAGATGAACTTGCCGTGTCAAGAAGAGATATCTATACACCGCCGCTTGATGAGCAGCAGCATGTCATAGAAACGCGAAACAATGATGGAGAGTGGGAAGCCATTGAAGGAAGAAAAAGCGGCTGGAACTTCTGGAACGGATCGATGGTAGGGGGCTCATCAAACCTTATGAGCGGATACTTTCACCGTATGAAGCCAAACGACTTTCAACCGGCTTCCGTCTACCCGAAGATAGAGGGTGCTAACGTAGTCGACTGGATGATCGAGTATAAGGATCTGGAACCCTACTATGATAAGGTGGAAAAAGTCGTAGGTGTTTCCGGGCATGTGGTTCAACATCCGTTTTTAGAACCCCGTTCATCGGCCGAGTACCCGTTTAAACCTACCTGGGAGCATCCTATTGCATTTTGGTTCGATGCAGCATGTAAAAAGCTTGGATTTTACTCCATACCTACGGCACGTGCGGTTCTTCCGTATGATGCACTCGAACGAAAAGGGTGCTCATACTCAAACTTTTGCGGCAGCTACGGATGCGCGACAGGAGCAAAGGGCAATGCCCGTTCGGCTCTTTTAGACAAGGCTTTAAAGACGGGAAACTGTACGATTTTAAGCGATTCATTCGTATATAAGATAGAGAGTGACGAGAAAAAAGCGACAAAGATATACTACTATAATGAGGACAATCAAAGCTTACATGTAGAGGCAAAACTCTTTGTAGTGGCTGCACAGGCAGTTGAAAGTTCCAGACTGTTGTTAAACTCGAAAAACAGTTACTTTCCAAACGGTCTTTTAAATAACTATGGTCAAGTCGGCAAAAACCTTATATTCTCAGCCGGAGGAAACGGCGAGGGAAGACTGAGGTTTGAAGACCTGCCAAAAGAGAAACAGGACGTGCTGCTTTTAAGAGGTGCATTTGTGAACCGCTCTTTACAGGACTGGTATGAGTATGAGCAAGATGGACAAACAATAAAAGGCGGTACGATCGACTTTTTATTTGAACATGCAAATCCGACGAGCAGGGCACTGGCAGAGGTATATGATAATGATTCAAACCTGATCTGGGGTGAAAAACTGCAGCAAAAGATAAAATATGCTTTTATGCGGTCTAGAAAATTCTCCTTTGAGGTCTTTAACGACTGGCTGCCTACGGATGATTGTTTTGTAACTATAGACGAGGATGTTAAAGACAAATGGGGCATCCCCGTGGGCAAGATACGTCTAAACTCTCACAAGCATGACATAGAAGTCGGCAAGGTACTGGCAGGCAAAGCCGTACAGGTGCTAAAAGAGATGGGAGCAGTCGAAATAAGTACAAATATATCGAGTGCTCCGCCGCCTAATCTAGTCGCAGGAGGATGCCGATTTGGTTATAATGAAAGAAATTCTGTTTTAGACAGGAACTGTAAGGCGCATGCATTGGATAACCTGTATGTCACGGATGCATCGTTTATGCCTACAGGAGGCAGTGTTCCCTACACTTGGACGATCTATGCGAACTCTTTTAGAGTCGCAGATGAGATACTTAAAAGATTTGATAATAAAGAATTTTGATATTAGGAAATATGAATGGTAAATATGGTTATTGAGGTGTTTTCCGGTCTTGGAATGTTTCTATTTGGAATGTTTTATATGGAGATCGCATTAAAAGAGCTTGCCGGCATACGGTTTAAACAATGGATAAAGAACTCGACGTCAAGCAGAGCAAAGTCACTTTTAACAGGGACGTTGGCGACTGCCGTACTTCAAAGCTCATCCGTTGTCACATTGATGACGTTGTCTTTTGTCAGTACCTCTCTTGTCTCTCTTGAATCAGCGATCGGGATCATCTTCGGCTCAAATCTGGGTACGACAGTCACGGCTTGGATAGTAGCAACTCTGGGATTTAAAGTAAAAATAGAACTTTTTGCACTGCCTATGATAGGACTTGGCGGATTTATGCTGATCTTAAACTCATCGCATAAAAGATTAGAAGCCGTCGCGAAGATACTTATCGGTTTTGGTCTGCTGTTTTTTGGTCTGGAGATCATGAAAAACTCAATAGAGACTCTTGGACAGAACTTTGACCTGGCGGCATATACACACTATCCGATCATTGTATTTGTAGGACTTGGTTTTATCATCACTGCACTTATTCAATCAAGTTCAGCAACGACAGCGATCATACTGAGTGCGTTGTATGCGGGAATACTCAGTTTTGAACAATCCGCTGCCATGGTCATAGGGGCTAATGTCGGGACTACCGTGACAGCACTTCTTGGCGCTATCGGCGGTATTCCGGATAAGAAACGTGTTGCACTTGCACATGTCTTATTTAACTTTATAACAGGTTTTTTTGCTTTTTTACTTCTGCCGTTTCTAAGTACATTTTTGATGAAGTTGTTTCCAACGGATAAAACAACGGCTCTGGCACTGTTTCATACGATCTTCAACCTGTTTGGGATCATCATTTTGATCTATTTTATTCCGCTAATGACGAAGTATCTGCAGCTGATGTTCAAAACAACTGAAAAAATGCCTACAAAATATATCCATCTTGCAGATCCGAAATTTACAGATACGGCCCTTGTAGCTCTTCGTAATGAGATAAACCATCTCTTTCTTAAAACACTTAAGTTTGCTCTTTTGATCGCACATATAAGACCCGATGATGTCATTAATGGAAAATACGATGCCAAAAATACAGTTTTAAACA
This sequence comes from Sulfurimonas sp. HSL3-2, assembly GCF_039645965.1. Classification (GTDB taxonomy): domain Bacteria; phylum Campylobacterota; class Campylobacteria; order Campylobacterales; family Sulfurimonadaceae; genus Hydrocurvibacter; species Hydrocurvibacter mobilis. The sequence goes on from NZ_CP147917.1 coordinate 1,124,880, forward strand.
ATCAGAAATTTATAGATTTTGACTATAAAAAAGTCTATGAAAATATAAAAGATATCGAGATAAGAGCCGTTGAGTTTGCAAATGTTTTAAACCAACAAAACCTTACTCCTTTACAGAGTCAAAATATCGATATACTGCTTACATCTACAAGAGAGATAGGATATGCCGCTAAGACACTTAAAGATGTCAAAAACAACATAGACGATCTGTTTGACAACGACAATATCCCTTTACACAATATGTATAATGAGGTAAGGACAAATCTGGCATATGTGATACTGCTCTTTGTCAACTATATGAATGAAAAATGGACAATGGAAAAATCTCTTGCAAAATTCACTACCGCAGATGAAGAGAGTCATCAGATAACCAAAAAAACGACCCAGCTTGTGAGTAAAGATAATGTAAACGAAAAATATATGCTTGCACTTTTAAACGTGAACAGAAACATCAATATATCTATGAAATCATTGCTGGAGGCATCTAAAGCCGTAAATCTACAGTTTGAAATAGAAAAGGAAAACAGCAGCATAGAACAATAATATGCTAAAATCTCAACTATGAATAAGATTAAAAATAAAAAAGCCGTCTGTATTATGAGCGGCGGTATGGACTCGACACTTAGTGCATATATGATGAAAGAGCAGGGGTTTGATATCGTAGCCGTGCACTTTAACTATGATCAAAGAACGCAGGCAAAAGAGCTTGAATGTTTTAACAACATCTGTGAAGCTTTACATGTAAGCGAGAAGTACAACTTGGACATAGGTTTTTTCAAAGAGCTCGGCGCATCCGCACTTACCGATAAAAATATAGAAGTACCGACAAGCGGTGTAGAAGCAGGCATACCTGTGACATATGTCCCTTTTAGAAACGGCATCTTTTTAAGTATGGCTGCGGCGATCGCAGAGAAAGAGGGCGCTGAGGCGATAAGCATAGGCGTCGTCGAAGAAGACAGCAGCGGATATCCTGACTGCAGAGAAGAGTACATAAAAAGTATGCAGCAAAGCATAAATCTCGGTACAAAAGATGAAACGAACATAACGATTCATATGCCTCTGGTTCACCTGAAAAAATCAGAGATCGTGAAAGAGGCGTTAAAACTAAACGTTCCGCTTGAACTTACATGGAGCTGTTACAAGAACGAAGAGAAAGCCTGCGGTGTTTGCGATAGCTGCAGACTGCGCTTGAACGGCTTTAAAGAAGCAGGCATAAAAGATCCTATCATCTATGAATAGTCTCAATATTTTTGGTCTGGATGTAAATTATAAATACAATCCAAGACTAAAAAACAGTTATATCAACATCCTTCCTTCGACCCAGGTGGTCGTAAAGACCCCTATAAAATCAGAAAAATATATCTATGACCTTATAGAGGGGAAATATGAGTGGATCATTAAAAAGATCGATCATATAAAAAAACATAAGAAAAGAGACGTCAATATAGAGGATGAAGTCCTGATATTCGGCGAGGTGTACAGCATAGACCACGAAATAGCGACCAGTTTGAGAGATAAACTGCAAAAACTAAGAGCACCCACGCAAGAAAATATACTCAACAACTATGATAGGTACTATAAAGAGATGTCACAAAGTCATATACCGGGCAGGGTGGAGCACTATAGCTGTTTAATGGGCTTATATCCTACAAACATCAAGTTTAGAAAAATGAAAAGAAGATGGGGCAGTTGTGACAGCAAAAAAGAGCTTACTTTTAACACAAACCTTTTAAAACTTTCCCGTGAGCTTATTGATTATGTCATAGTCCATGAACTCGCGCATATAAAACATATGAATCATTCAAAACGTTTTCATGATCTTGTCAAACTCTATCTTCCAGATGCAAAAGAACTTGAAAAAAAGATAAGAGAAGAATTTTATAGATTGTGATACAATACCTGTATTACGGAGTTTATAATGAATAAAAAGATTTTATTTGTATGTGTAGAGATACCTAATATCGTCTCGAAAAAAGAGCTTGAAAGCGAATTTCCGGGAATGGTCTTAAGCAAGATCGAGAACTCTCTTGTAGGAGAGATCACAAATGACAAGCTGATATTTGTATCCTCTTTCGGTGTCATCACTTTTTGTAACTTTTCATTTGAAGAGATCATTTCGTTTCTTTCAAGATTAGGTGTAAAAGAAGCCGACCACTATAAAACAGCTCTCATAAACCAAGACTATATGATGATAGTCAATGAAGAGTATACAAAACCGCAGATCGATGAAAATACGATCAAATATGACAGATTCAACAAGTCTATAGGTTCGATCATCTCTTTAGCTCTTTCTCAAAGTGTAGGCCTTGAGATAAAAGAGCAGTCTCTAGAGAAGAAGATGGAAGAAAGTAAAACACTATATGAGAAGATAGAGAAACTCAAAGTGAAGGATAGGGCGAGGTTGATGAAGTTTGCAAGCTCCATAGCTAAAGAGAGGTTTCATATACTTAACCAGCTTTATCTTCTAGACAAACCCGACATCCTGTGGGATGATCCGGAACTGGAATCACTTTATAACCAGCTCTCACTGCAGCTGGAACTCAAATCACGTTTTGACGTCATAGAGTACAAGATATCGTATCTCAAAGAATCTGTTGAGTTCGCAACGGATATGATAAACCAGAAATCAAGCGAGTTCCTGGAGTGGATCATTATCTGGCTGATCGCAGTAGAGATCGTATTTTCCGTCTATGAATATATGATAAAGCCGTTATTGTAAAGGATTTCGGCTTACAATATATATTTTGGTTAACATAATGTAAATTCTCTTGAAAAATAGTTCTTTATCTTTTAATGCAATATTTGTGGCTATAATAACCTATTACACGATTTACAGTATAAAACTATAAACTGGAGTTACGTATGGAGATCATAAAAAAGTATTTTCATGATATTGAAAAATGTGTTGATGACTATAACATCACTTTAGACAACTTACAAACCAGCAACTCTGATGAACTTCTTTATACTCATGCGATAAGAGAATATAAAAAACTGTTTTTAAAACTTCTTTTGTCCAATAATGAGGATGAGACCAATGAAAACACAAAAGCCCTAGTCTTTTTTACGATTGAAAACGATATCTCCTATCTGTTCTTATACAGTGAACTTATAACCGTTGTACGTAACTTTCTCGGTAATCTACTAATAAAACATGATCTTGAACATATAAACGAGATCAATGATTTCTTTTATGCACATGAACAACGCATTACTGTTTTATATCTGCAAAGGTTCTTAAAACAGCTTAAACTCAAAAATGAGCTCCGTCTCTCGCATATAGCGATCATGCCGGATAAAAAGTTTATGATCCATTACGAAAATCATCTCAAATGGATCATAGATCTTATTTTCTATATAGAAAACAATAAGTTCGGTGATGATTATCCTCAGCTTGATCATAATCTTTGTGATTTTGGAAAATGGATGCATGGTGCAACAACATCCTACCTTATCTCGACCACTCATTTTAAGATCATAGAAAAACTGCATATAAATCTGCATGATCTTGCTGCAAACGTCGTAAGTCATTGTAAAAGCAAAAATATCCGTCCATCTACTCTCATCCATCTAATGCAGAGAATCGACTACTATTCACTTGAGATAGGAAATGAGATCGCCTTTTTAAATGAGATCGAGGAAAGTGCAAAAGACCCCCTCACCCATCTGCTTACAAGAAGATTGTTCAACAAGATCATGATAAATAAACTCGATATTGCAAAAGCTACCGGTAGAGAGTTTGCTATGATCATGTGTGATCTGGATCACTTCAAATATATAAATGATAATTATGGACATAATGTCGGAGATATCGTACTGCAGCATTTTGCAAATATATTAGAACATAATCTACGTAAGTCAGACTATCTTTTCCGTTTCGGCGGAGAAGAGTTTATAGTCCTGCTCTCTATGACGGATAAAGAGGAAGCGCTTATGCTTGCACAAAAAGTGTGTGATGTCACAGCTGCATCAGAAGTCATAGTTGAAGGTGTAAAGATCAAATATACGGTAAGTATAGGAACTATAGCTATCATAGTTGACAATAAAACACCTATCTCTCAAGAGACCATCGATACTTATGTAGCTCAAGCTGATGAAAAACTTTACCTTGCAAAAGAGAGAGGAAGAAATCGAGTGGAATAGGTTCACCTATGTTATTTATACAAATCCCGAGTCAGAAATTAAAAAAAGAAGTTGAAAGTATTTAATATTAATTGATATAAGAAGCGGTAATTTAGCCCTGTAAAAAGGCTAGATTGTAGTTAGGCACAACGGTAAGCTGGGTTTTGTTATAGTGATATTAATCTACTTTGATCTTTACAGATCAACTCTAGCGAAACAGTAGCTTTGTAAGACGCTAACCATCTGTTTCTTGCTACCGGGTTGGGTTTACAAGCTACCTATATTGCTATAGGTACTGGTGGTCTCTTACACCGCCGTTTCACCCTCACCGCTTTTGCAAGCGGCGGTCTATTTTCTGTTGCACTTTCCCTCATATTACTATGGCCATTAGTTAAATGGAACCCTGTCTTACGGTAGCCCAGACTTTCCTCTTGAAATCGCTTTCAAGCATCAACTTGTTGTACCTGCGTAATGATAACTAAATATAGATATAAGTTTAATATTTTAAGTAAAAATGAACGACTGTTCATATGAAACTAAGATTAGATTAACAGTTGTTCATATATAATTGTATTCATATTAACAATTGTTCATTATATAGATTCTAAATAAGAACAACTGTTCATTAAATCATCTAAAAAAGGTCGTTAAATGCCGCAAAGTAGGGAAATTGACAATACTGTATCTACAAAGAAAAAGATATTGGTTGCTTCTATGAAGCTTTTTTCGGAGCTTGGATATAAGAATGCTTCAGTCAGAAAGATAGCAGCAGAAGTAGGAATACGTGAGAGTGCTTTATACAATCATTTTAAGAACAAAGAGGACATATTTCTCTCTGTAGCCTCTGATATATTTTCTACACCGTTTAACAAAGAGGACAGCCCTGCTTTGACACCGGCACAGTTAAGTAATCCAAAGTCATACCTGCACAAGTTTGCAATGGAGTTCAAACTCATAACGTTTGATAAGACAAAAGAGAGTCTGTTTAGAATACTGATGATAGAACTGTTCCAAAACAAACAGTTAAGAGAGGGATTTATAAACGAGTTCCACAATAAAAATATTAAGGCATTATCAGCTGTATTCTTTACGATGATGCAGGAGGGCTTAGTAAGGTCATCTGATCCGTTACTGATGGCAAATGAGTTTTTAGGGCCCCTATTCTACTTACGCTTACATGTAACCCTGCTTCGTATCGATAACGAATCTACGACAAACCTCTCTACTCAGTTTGAAAAACATGTTGACTTTTTCTGGGAAAGCGTAAAAGTATAATCATACTATTTAATATTAATATTTGGATCAAAAAAAAGCAGCCCCGATAAGGAGCTGCAGCTATATAAATAACTATATAGTTATTTACCCATAGCTTCTAAAGCGTATTTTTCACCAAGCTCATATGCTTTTAAATTCGCAGCATGAACTTTTGCAGGTACTTTTGAAAGCATTGTATCTATAAGTACTTGTCTGTCAATAGCATTTTGCATAGTGTTTGCAATTGCAAGAGCAACAACAGATTGAGTAATAACATTACCAACCTCTTCTTTTGCTATTGTAATAATTGGAATCTCATAGATCTTCCATGTTTTTCTATCTTCGTCAGATGGATGAACAAGATTTGGATCAACAACGATCGTTCCACCTGGTGTAACCCCATTTTTAAATGAGTTATAACTAACCTGTGCAACAGAAAGCATAAAATCGATTTCACCGTCATTTGCATAAGGGTAAAAAATCTCTTCATCATCAAGTGTGATGTCAACGACTGTCGGTCCACCACGTACTTGTGATGTATATGTAGCAGTCTTCAACCCTTCTCCGCCAGTTTTAATTTTTGCAGCTGCAAAAATCTCTCCTGCAAGAAGAACACCTTGTCCACCAACACCTGTAAATCTCATTAAGTTTCTAGCCATTGTGTCTCCTTATATCTTTTTAGCAAAATCGTCTTGAGTAATCGTTTTACGTTTACCTTGATGAACAGCGATAACATCTTGGTACATATCACAATATTCACGTACTGTTTTGTCTTCTTTTAAGATACCTGTAGGGAAAACGTTAAGTTTCTCTTCTTCAGGAAGTGCTTCCCATTTTTTAAGTGGCGTAGTGATGCTATCGATCCAAGAAAGGTTTTCCATAGCGTTTGCCATTTTGTTTTTACGTCCAAGGTTAATATGACAGTTTGACATAATATCCAAGAATGCAAATCCTCTATGCTCTAACGCTTTAACAAAAACTTTTTCAAGTTTTTTAGGATCAAGCATTGTCTCACGTGCTACAAATGAAGCTCCGGCAGCAATTGCTAAATCAGTTGCATTAAAAGTCGGATCTATATTTCCAGACTTTTGAGAAACAGTCCACATACCTTGTGGAGTTGTCGGTGAAGTCTGAGAGTTCGTAAGACCATAAATAAAGTTGTTGATAAGTATCATAGTTATATCGATATTTCTTCTACAACCGTGAATTGTATGGTTACCACCAATCGCTAGTCCGTCACCATCTCCGGCAACACAGATTACATATTTGTCCGGGTTCATAAGTTTAATACCCGTAGCGAATGCAACTGTTCTACCATGTGTAGTATGAACTGTATTGAAATCTACATAAGAAGAGAATCTTCCAGAACAACCAATACCAGAGACAACACATACGTCATCAGGGCTGATGTTAAGTTTATCAATCGCTCTAACAAAAGCTTTTAGGATAACACCGTCACCACATCCCCAACACCATAGTGTTGGCATCTTTTCAAGTCTTAAATATTTATCGTAATTAAATGCCATCTTAGAATACCTCTTTAACTTTATTTACTATTTCATATGGAGAGATTGGACGACCGTTAACTTTATATAAGCCTTGTAGGTCTAATCTTCCAGAAACACGTTCTACCTCTTCAGTGTATTGTCTAATATTCAACTCAACACAAAGTACATTTTTGATCATATCAGTATATTTTTTGATAGATTCAGCTGGACTTGGCCATAAAGTGATCGGTCTGAATAAACCAGCTTTAATACCTTCAGCTCTTAAGTGACGAATCGCTTCTTTTGCTGCAAGAGAAACTGAACCATAAGCGATAATAAGAACTTCGCCCTCAGCACCAGTCATATCATCAAGCATAAACTCTTCATTAAGTTCGATCTCATCTGTATGCATCATAACTTTATCTTCAAGACGTTGAATCAGTTTACGACATGTTTCGATCTCTTCAGTCGGGAAACCTTTAGCATCATGGTGAAGACCAGTAAAGTGGTATCTGTAACCTTTAAACATTGGGTTTAGTACCGCCGGTTGATCTGCTTCACACTCATATGGAAGATACTCTTCAGGTGCTCCGTCAAAAGTTTTACGAGGAACGATACCTGCTGCTACTTCTTCTTCAGTTGGTAGCATAGCTTTTCCATGCATGTGACCGATTGTTTCGTCAAGTAGAACGAATACAGGCTGCATAAATCTGTCAGCTAAGTTGAATGCTCTTACAGTTTCTGTATAACACTCTGCTAAAGAACCAGCACATAAAGTGATAGAACGATAGTCACCGTGTGAAGGATTTTTTGCTTGTCTTACGTCACCTTGAGATACACGAGTCGGAAGACCAGTTGATGGACCACCACGCATAACGTTTACAACGACCAATGGTACTTCAGCCATTTGTGCAAGACCTAAGTTTTCAGCTTTTAGTGAAATACCAGGGCCTGAAGTAGCAGTCATTGTTCTAACACCTGCCATACCGGCACCGATAGCAGCTGCAACACCTGCGATCTCATCTTCCATTTGAATACATACACCACCGACTTCTGGCATTAAGTCAGACATCTCGTGCATTACTTCACTTGACGGTGTAATCGGGTAACCACCAAAAAATCTACATCCTGCATCTTTTGCAGCTAATGCTGATAATTCATTACCAGTTGAAATTACTTCTCTTGTTGCCATTATTTAACTCCTTGTAGATCAAGTGACATATAGTTGTTTGCAACAACTTTTGCTTGACGCTCTTTTGATTCATCAGTAAGTTTTGCAAACTTATAATCTTTTTTATCAGCTACATAAATAGCAAAATCCGGGCATGAAAGTTCACACTCGTTACATCCAATACAAGCTTCGGGATGATCTACTGAAATCATTGCACCTAAAGTAGATGTGTGGTCATAACGCATACCAAGTACACCAGATGGACAAACAGATACACAAATATCGCATGCCTTACAATTATCTTTATTAACCCATACAGGTACATTACCTGGGTATTCAATCATAGCAGATGCCATATATTCTCCTTTTTACAAGTGAAATTAATTTTTCTTTTTATTATCCGAAAATTTTTCAATAGCAGAAGAGACTATGCTCTTTGCCTTGAAGGTGATCGAATCTATGCAACTAACCTCTTCATTAATAAAGAGAATAGCCTAATTTTCTTAACATTGCTTAAAATGTGCTACAGACGCCTCATCAATAATATCTATTGTTACCTTGAGAAGCTCGCACTATAGGTCACTTCAGATCAAAGATCAGTGACCTAAAAAGTTTTAAGCATTGTTTATTTTTTTCCTAGAACTTCCGCTACAGCTTTACCGATATCTGCAGGAGAAACAACAACTTTAACGCCGGCTGCTTCTAGTGCTTCCATCTTCTCTTTTGCCGTACCTGCGCCACCGCTTACGATAGCACCGGCGTGACCCATACGTTTACCTTTAGGCGCTGTTTGACCAGCGATAAATGCAACAACAGGCTTAGTGATGTTTTCTTTAATGAATTTAGCAGCCTGGATCTCCAAGTCTCCACCGATCTCACCGATCATTACGATCGCTTCAGTTTCCGGATCTGCTTCAAACATCGGTAAAAGTTGTTTGTACGATAGACCGATGATCGGGTCTCCACCAATACCGACAGCTGTAGTTATACCAAAGCCCTCTTTACATACTTGGTTTGCACCTTCGTATGTCAAAGTACCAGACTTAGAGATAAGACCTACATTTCCTTTTTTAAATATCATACCAGGCATAATACCTATCTTACACTCTTCAGCAGTGATGATACCAGGACAGTTTGGCCCTATAGTCTTCATATTGTGCTTAGTAGCATAAGCTTTTGCAGCTTGCATATCACGAACAGGAGCGCCCTCTGTGATAACTACAGCAAGCTCGATACCTGCATCAGCAGCTTCCATAACAGCGTCAGCAACAAAAGCTGGTGGAACGAAGATCATACTTACAGTCGCGCCAGTAGTCTCTACTGCTTCTTTTACAGTGTTGAATACAGGTTTACCAAGATGCTCTTGACCACCTTTGTTCGGTGTAACACCGCCAACGATTTTTGTACCGTATGCTAAACATTGCTCAGCATGGAAAGATCCCTCTTTACCAGTGAAACCTTGAACGATAACTTTTGTATCTTTATTAACTAAAATACTCATCTAAATTATTCTCCTTTCGCTGCAGCTACTGCTTTTGCCGCGCCGTCTGCTAGATCTGTTGCTGCAATAACGTTTGATATATTTGCATTTCTTAGAATCTCTGCTGCTTCAGGTGCATTTGTACCGTCAAGACGAACGATTACAGGTACATGTACGTCTACCATTTTAGTTGCCTCTAAGATTCCGTTTGCAATACGGTCACATCTAACGATACCACCGAAGATGTTAACGAAAATAGCTTTTACTTTCGGGTTTTTAAGGATGATCTCAAAACCTTTTGCAACTGTCTCAGCATTTGCTTTACCGCCAACGTCAAGGAAGTTTGCAGGTGTTCCACCCATATAGTTGATCGTATCCATAGTTCCCATTGCAAGACCTGCACCGTTTACCATACAACCGATCTCACCGTCAAGACTTATGTATGAAAGGCCGTAACGACTAGCTTCTCTCTCATCAGCATCTTCTTCAGAAATATCACGCATATCTTCAATATCAGGATGACGTCCAAGAGCTGAATCATCAAATCCCATTTTACCGTCAAGTGCCAAGAAGTCGCCGCTTCCAGTTTTGATAAGTGGATTGATCTCGATCATCTCAGCATCGTTATCCATATATACTTTATATAGTTTAGAAGCAAAGCTGATAAGTTTCTTTTGTTCTGCAGGATCAGTGATACCAAGACCGAATACTAATTCGCGTCCGTGGAAACCTTGAAAACCGATAGCAGGATCAACTGCTACTTTGATAATCTTTTCAGGATGCTCTTCAGCAACTTTCTCGATCTCCATACCACCCTCTGTTGAAGCCATGATAACAGGCATCTCTTTCGCACGGTCAAGAACTACACCTAAATATAACTCATCTTTAATATCAGCGCCCTCTTCTATGTAAACTTTTTGAACAAGTTTACCTTCCGGACCTGTTTGGTGTGTCACAAGTGTCATGCCAAGGATCTCACCGGCAAGTGTTCTAACTTCTTCGATCGAACGAGCAAGTTTTACACCGCCGCCTAATCCACGTCCACCTGCGTGAATCTGAGCTTTAACTACCCAGATATTTCCACCAAGTTCAGATGCATTGATAGCAGCCTGATCAGGCGTGTTTGCTACAATACCTCTTGGTGTTGGCACACCATATTTAGCAAAAATCTGTTTTGCTTGATATTCATGTATATTCATTTAGTTCTCCTTTTTAGATTTAATTATGCTTTTGGACTTATCATATCTTCCGGTACGACATATTTATCGAACTCTTCAGATGTAAGTAATCCAAGATTGATAGCTTCCTCTTTTAGAGTAGTACCGTTTTTATGAGCAGTCTTCGCTATTTTCGCTGCGTTTTCGTAACCTATATAAGGATTAAGTGCAGTTACCAGCATCAATGAATCATGTAGATAATGATCTATTTTAGAAATATTTGCTTCTATTCCGATAGCTGCATTGTCGTTAAATGAAACTATTGAATCAGCAAGCAGTCTTGATGATTGTAAAAAGTTATATGCGATAACCGGTTTAAATACGTTTAGCTCAAAGTTTCCTTGGCTAGCCGCAAAACCGATAGTCGCATCGTTACCCATGACTTGACATGCAACCATAGTTACAGCTTCACTTTGAGTAGGATTTACTTTACCAGGCATGATCGATGAACCCGGTTCGTTCTCAGGAATAGATATCTCACCAAGACCACAACGAGGACCAGATGCTAACCATCTGACATCATTAGCGATCTTCATCATATCTGCTGCAAGTGCTTTAAGTGCACCGTGAGCAAATACAAGTGCATCGTGAGATGTAAGTGCATGAAACTTGTTCGGTGCAGTGATGAAATCATGTCCTGTAAGTTCACTTAGCTTTTTAGCAACACGCTCTCCAAGTTCAGGGTGAGCGTTAAGACCTGTTCCGACAGCTGTACCGCCAAGAGCAAGCTCACGAACCGCTTCTAAAGAGTCTTTGATCATCTTCTCACATTTGTTCAGCATCTCGACCCAACCGCTGATCTCTTGACCAAGCGTTAAAGGAGTCGCATCTTGAAGGTGAGTACGACCGATCTTTACAACACCGCTGAAAGCTTCACTTTTTGCTTGTAGCGTCGCTTTTAGTTTTGCTACAGCAGGAAGTAAAAGCTCTTCAACAGAGATAACAGACGCTACATGTAAAGCTGTAGGGTATGTATCGTTTGAACTTTGAGATTTATTTACGTCATCATTTGGATGAACCAACTTCTCTTTTCTGAAGTCTCCGCCAAGTATCTCAGTAGCACGGTTAGCAAGAACCTCATTGTTGTTCATGTTTGACTGTGTACCTGAACCTGTCTGCCATACTACAAGTGGATAGTTTCCATCAAGTTTACCTGCAAGCATATCATCAGCAGCAGCAGCGATCGCATCAGCTTTTTTAGCGTCTAGTTTGCCTAAATCTTTATTTACAAGAGCTACGGCTTTTTTAAGATATGAGAATGCACGAGTGATCTCATAAGGCATCTTTTCCTCGCCTATCTTAAAATTTTCTACAGAACGCTGAGTTTGAGCGCCCCAGTAAGCATCTACGGGAACGTTTATCTCTCCCATTGTATCTTTTTCAATACGTGTTGCCATAAAATTACTCTCCTTTAAAAAATTTATTTTCGTTTAACGTGTCGATCAATGTTTGAACAGATGCACAAGATCTTGCAAACATCTCTTGCTCTTTCTCATTTAAAGTCACTTCGATGATCTTTTCAGCACCGTTAGCACCAAGCATTACAGGAACACCGGAAACAACATCACTGTACCCGTATTCACCGTCTAAACACACTGCACAAGGGTGGATCTGTTTTGTATCTTTTAATATCGCTTCAACCATGATAGCAGTTGATTTTGCAGGAGCATAGTATGCAGAACCTGTTTTTAAGTACCCTACTATCTCAGCGCCACCGTGACGAGTACGTTGAACGATCTCATCGATCTCAGCATCTGTAAGAACGTCAGTTAAAGGAACACCTGCTACTGTAGAGTAACGAGGAAGTGGAACCATATCGTCTCCGTGACCACCCATTACCGAAGCACGAATCTGACCGCCGCCGTAACCCAGTTTTTCTTGGATGAACGAAGCCATTCTTGAACTATCAAGAATTCCTGCCATACCGATAACTCTGCTTCTGTCAAAACCGCTCTCTTTTAAAGCTACATACGTCATAGCATCAAGAGGATTAGAAACCATGATGATGATCGCATTTGGAGAGTATTGAGCTATCCCTTTGATAACCTCTCTTGTTATGTTTGCATTTATCATTAAAAGGTCATCACGACTCATACCTGGAAGACGAGGACTTCCTGCAGTTACTACTACAACATCACAATCTGTTAAGTCAGACATATCGTCCGCAACTTTAACTACCGTGTGGCTTCTGACAGCAGAAGCAGCTTGACTCATATCAAGAGCTTTCCCTTTAGCAACATCAATTTTATTATCTCTTAAAATAATCTCGTGACAAGTTCCTAGCATTGCAAGCGAATAAGCTACTGTAGCACCAACATTTCCAGCACCTACAATACCGACTCTTTTTCCTTGATTCATTTTGGACTCCTAGAATATTTCTATTATGACCTTTAGACAATATACTTAAGCAACTTGTGCGAGCACAAACCATTTAAGTATAAAAAGGTCATATATTTCACAAGTCTTATAATATCACTAACAACAATAAGTCTACTATAAGGAGAACAAAAGATTAATCAAACTTTTTTTTATGTTTCATTTTGTAGCATTATTGATGTTTTTTATGTGTGTAGAATAGTTACAACTGAAGATATGCTTACCATTTTTGCCTTTTACAAAATAGAGGTAAGATGTTTTTGCAGGAAAAATCGCAGCTTTTATTGCATCAAAACTGACATTACAGACAGGAGTATTTGGTATACCGCTGTATATATATGTATTGTATGAGCTTTTATCTGTCTTTATGCGTTCATGAGTGATTTTCGTATGAGAGTACTTTCCATAGTTTAAAGTACCGTCCATCTGAAGTCTCATCCCTTTTTTTATACGGTTATATATAACAGAGCTGACCAACGGCATCTCTTCTATAGAAGCCGCTTCTTTTTGTATTACGGAAGCAACTGTTACATATCGAAACCATTTATCTCTATCGTACTTTCCGAAGATCTTTACGGAAAGTTCTTTCATCTGTTTATCAGATTCGATCAAAAGAGTTCTTATCAGGTTTTCTTCACTCATTCCGATAGGAAGTTTATATGTATTTGGTACAAATTCCCCCTCTTTGTATCTGCTGTATTTATCATAGTACTCTTGCAACAGGTTTCTGTCCAGTCCCAGGCTTTCAGAGAGTTGATCTAAAAATATATAAGTAGTCTCACCCGGTATCAGAGTAACATCTTCCATGGCAGCTTTTGCGGTTGTAAGTCTATATAAAAAGTCTGCACGTGTTACTTTATTTGAACCTATATATATCCATCCTTTTTGAGGAGAGCCTAAAAATCTTAATATTATTGCGTCCAACTTGGTCACGTTATAGTTTTGTAGCGATAGCTGTGTTATAATTTTGCTAATAGAGCCGCTTGGTATATAAACTACCTTAGGGGTAACAACAATCATATTTAGGTAGTAAATGAACGAAATAAGCATAAGCAGCGCAATTTCAAAACTCCATTTCATTATAGTTAGTGTTTTTGTCTTCATTTTTTCTTCTCTTTTTGTAACTGCAATATCTATTTATAATGGAATTGAAATCGATACGTTGAGCTTTTCAAATCTTAATATAAAGAAATTATACATAAAATGGGATGAAAAGCTTGTCATAACAGCGGATAATATCGAAGTTAAAACAAATGCCGGTCAGGGATCAAGTCTTGATTATAAAAAACGTCTCAAAAGCGTGATCTACATTTTAAAGAACTCCAATGAGCTTTCTGATCTGATCCAGAGAATAGATATAAAAAAGATATCTGTAAATGATGTAGAAGCAGCATTTAAATATAAAAAAGGCGAAAAAGGGTTTTTGACCATACGATCAGAAAAAGTAAACCTTGACTGTAAAATCGATGCAGATGATAAACGTTCTCTGATATCTATCGAACAGTTTGAGAACAGTTCAAAATCCATTACTTTAAACGGAACGATCCTCATAGACAACGTCCACGAGACTTTATCAAGTAAGCTCAATCTAGATATTTATAATGATGCGAAACTTGCTCTTTATGTTTATTCAAATAAAATCGGTATCTTCTATAGACTTGATTCAGACAAAAAAATTCAAAATATTCAGAAGATACTTAAACTATTTCCTATTCCGGAATATGTCGATCCTTGGATCTATGATGCTCTGCAGATGAGTAAGACAGATATCAATAAGGTATATGGATACGTAGAGTTTTCCAACCTAAGAAACAGTCTTAAAAACATATATGCAGATGCAGAGTTATATGATGTAAACTATACATTTGATAAAAGACTCGCACCGATAGTCACTACAAGTACAAATATTGTCTTTAAAAACGGGATACTCAATATCTATCCGAAAAACGGGACATTTCATAATCAACAACTAAAAAAGAGTTATCTCGACATAGATCTAAATCCAGGAAAGAACATACTGACAGTTTATCTTGATGATCTCCTTGCCCTTGATGACGACATGCTCTATCTTTTAAAGACATATAATGTAATTCTCCCGTTTGTCCAGACAAGTTCAAAAACCGATACAAAGCTAGATATTGCCGTAAAACTTGCAGATTTCGGTGTCGATGTCAACGGCACATTTAAAGTAGACAACGCAGACTTCTTATATAACGGTCTAGACCTGCATGTAAATGATGGGTATTTAACACTTAACGGTGCACAGGTAGATATTAAAAAACTAAAACTTTCATATAAAGATAAATTGGAGTCAAATGTTGTCGGATACTTAAATCCTGTAAAACACCAAGGAAACATCAACATAGATGTAAACAGTGCAAAGTTTTATTCAAACAAACTTTCTTTAGACAGCAATGCCAGTAAATTAAAACTGGTGTATAAAGCGTCTTCAAAAGGAGACTCTATAGATGTCACTCCTTCTGTATGGCATTATGGCCAAAACAGTATAAAAGTAGACCGTTTCGATTTAAAATTTGATTTTAGTACTTTATATGCAAAACTCTCTGCTATAGAACTTTCTGTTGATAGTAAGATGTATGCATATCTATCCGGAGATGTAGATCTTAAAAATATATTGGCCGATCTAAAACTTGATATCGTCAAACTAAAATATAAAAACTTACAGCTGAATCAGGCAATACTACCGATATCTATAAAATATGACAAAGAACTTCAAGCTGATATCGCTACTAAAAGTGTTTGGCAGTTAAACGATGATAAAGTGACTTTGGAGTCGGCAAAGTTTACGCTAAACAGAGATTATTTTAAACTGATAAACAGCTCTATAAAAGTAGACGATACGTTTAGCTCAAACTTCTATATGGCTTACGATATAAATAAAAATATAGGCTACCTGTCGCTTAATAAAGTCGATGTCAAAAACGAGTATTTAAAAAGATTTTTCAATGAAGATGACGAATATCATCTAAGAATCGATAAGAACTTTAAAGACACCAAGGTGTTTTTAGACAAATACGGCATGGAGTTTGACTTAAACGCTGACGAGGGATGGGCTTTAAAATGTAATGATATCAGTAAAGTCTACAAAGATGTCCCCTACTTTTCGGACTATAACATAACTGACGGAAATATAAATATATTTTCAGACGGTGCAGATAACGGTTTTATATTCAACGGTAAAATAAAATATCCGTACAAACTGCTTGTAAAGGACAATATACCTGTCGAAGACTACTACTTTAACGGTAAATACAATTCATCCGATGACATAGAGATGAATATCAACAATACTCTTAATCTCAAGATCAAAAAAGATATTAAGATCAAATCAGATACAGTAGGATTCAATGTACCAGAAATCATAAAATTCAATAATGAACATAATGTGAAAACGAATAATCCGGAAGCGATGCTCGTTACACTTGAAGCAGACAACAGTTATCTTTATTTTCAAACAAACAGAAGGATGCTGGCAGATCATTTTGACCTGCAGTATTTAAACTCGGAAGTGACAGCACAGTTAAAATACAAAAAAGGCCATGCAGGATTTAATCTCAATAAATACGGGATATTTTATCTTTACGGTTCAAACTTTAACGATGAGTTCATGGACCAGCTCTTTACAACATCAAGATTCAGCAGTGGAGATCTCTCTTTTACTCTTAACGGGGCATTTGACAACTTTGCAGGGATCATCGAGATCAAAGATACGGTTTTAAAAGACTACAAGGTCTTAAATAACGTCTTTGCTTTTATAAACACCGTCCCCTCTTTAATAACATTCAGCCTGCCTGATTATTCAAAAGATGGCTTGAATGTGGACAATATGTATGCAGGTTTTACATCTAAAAACGGCTTTTTTGATATAAGCGATATCTCACTTAACTCAAAAGAGATCAAGATCTATGGAAAAGGTACACTTGATCTAAAATCTGAAGATTTAAACATGGATCTAAACCTCAAAACAGACCTAGGGTCAAAAGCTTCTAAGATCCCTGTCGTAGGGTATATACTCTTTGATAAAAATAGTATATCTACCTCTTTAAAAGTTACGGGGAATATGTATGATCCAAAAGTAAGCACGACTCTAGCAAAAGATATCGTAGTCGCTCCGTTAAATATTATCAAAAGAACGTTACTGCTGCCTGTGGAGTTGATATCTCCGCAGGGCGAATAAAGCTATTCGTTTCTTAAAACTGTCAGTATATCTACTTCACTTGCTTTTTTAGCAGGGTAGTAAGATGACAGGATAACGATAAAAAATGCTCCAAAGACAATAAGAGAGAAATCGATCAGGCTCAGATCAAGAGGAAGAGTTGTCGTCGGATAGACATCTTTTGGAAGTTGTACGATATCAAAATTACTTAATATCCATATACCACTTAGACCAAGAATGATACCGGCTAATATGCCCCCTATTCCGATTACGATACCAAGATATAAAAATACCTTTTTAATCTGTATCTTCGATGCACCGAGCGAAAGTAAAAGTGCAATCTCTGCACGTCTATTCATCACGGTCATAAGAAGTGAAGAGATAATGTTTATAGACGCGATAAGGATAAGAAGCATCAATACGATAAAAAGTGATTTTTTCTCCATCTCCAAAGCTGCAAAGAAATTGACATTATCCTGCCACCATCCTTTTATAACGACCGTATTTGGAAGAGTCTTTTTAATCTTTATGATATCTTCATGCGGATTGTCTGAATATACGTGTATTCCGTCATATTGATTTGATGCCATACCTAAGATCTTTTGCAAAGACCTCATATCGGTATAACTGTATGCTTTATCATACGCTATAAGACCCGAATCAAAAAAACCTTCAACCGTAAATCTTTTTATTTTAGGAGTGATAGAGAGTCCGCCCGGTTCGACCTGAGTAAAGATATACATCAGTTTATCGCCCTTTTGGATCTGAAACTCCTCTTTTAGCGATTTTCCGGTGATAACGCTGAACTTCGGATAGTTGTAACCCTTCATCGCTTTATTGAGTATGCTGTTTACTTTTGCTTCAGCTTCAAAGTCTACACCGAATATATAGCCGCCTTCAAGTTTTGATCCGTTTCTTGTGATGACCGAAGACATAACATAAGGGCTGAAATTTAGTTTTGGAAAATCGTTTACAAGCGTAGTCAAAAGCTGTTCATTCGTAGAACCGTAAAATTTTGGAAGTATAGTAAGAGGATAGTTCATAACAGTAAGCTTGTTTTTAAACTCTTTGTCAAAACCGTTCATAAGAGCCATAGCGACTATTAAGACCATAACACCGAGGGTTATGCCTAAAAATGCAAGAAGAGCCGATAGGAAGATAAATGGCTGCTCTTTGTCGAAACGCAAAAAGCGTTTGACAAGATAGGGAACTATATTTTTATTCAAGAAGCAAATACACCTTTTTTTGGACCGCTTTTGCCGCAGCATTGCTTATATTTTTTACCGCTTCCACAAGGACAAGGGTCGTTTCTTGCCACTTTTCTTTCTCCGTTAAGATCATCATCGTCATGTAGGTTAAGAGTCATCTGAGCCTCTTCCTGTCTTCTTTCGATCTCTTGACGACGAGCAAATTCCGCTGCTTCATCCTCAGCTGATTTCAATTGAAATTGAATAATATGAAGTGTCTTTATCGTGTTATATTTAATGTTTTCAACCAGCTCGCTAAAGAGATTGAAACTCTCTTTTTTATACTCAACTAACGGATCTTTTTGGTTATATGCACGCAGACGGATACCTGTTTTCATATTATCCATCGTATATAGGTGCTCTCTCCAAGCAGTATCGAGTGTTTTTAAATAGAACTCTCTTTCAACTTCACCGCGAAGTTCTTCATCAAGTACGCTCATCTTCTCATCATATGATTTCTTGATATCGCTATATAATTTACTATATAGTTCATCGTAATCCAATGCTTTTAGACTCTCAATATCCAAGTCAAAGTTGATCTCCTCTTTTAAAACAAGAGAAAGTTTTTCAAGATTGAAATCTTCAGAAGAAGAACCGTTAAAGATACCACATTCTATGAGTACACTTGCCAAGTACTCTTCTCTAACCGAATCGACTTTTTTAGATATTTCATACTCAGGATTTAAAAGCTCATTTCTAAATCTGTAAATGATCTTTCTTTGCTCATTTGCGACATCATCATACTCAACGATCTGCTTACGCCCTTCATAGTGAAGGTTCTCGACTTTTTTCTGTGCTTTTTCAACTGCACGCGTGACCATCTTCGATTCTATGTACTCACCGTCTTCGACACCGAGTCTTTCCATGATAGATTTGATCTTGTCAGAGCCGAAGATTCTAAGAAGGTTGTCTTCCAGTGAAAGATAGAACTGTGTCGTTCCCGGATCACCCTGACGACCTGAACGTCCGCGAAGCTGGTTATCTATACGACGGTTCTCATGTCTTTCAGTACCGATGATATAAAGTCCGCCAAGATCTTTGACCTCGTCGTTTACTTTAATGTCGACACCACGTCCAGCCATGTTTGTAGCAATGGTAATAGCACCTTTTGCTCCGGCAAACTTAATGATCTCACCCTCTTGAGCGTGATTTTTTGCATTTAATACAGTATGCGCTATCTTCTCTTTTTTAAGCAGTTCATGAAGTTTTTCAGATTTTTCTATCGAAGCCGTACCGATAAGAACAGGCTGACCGTTCTTTGAAAGCTCTTTTACCTTCTCGATTACCGCACTGAACTTTTCTATCTCCGTCTTATAGATCAAGTCATTCAAGTCTTGACGGGCAACAGGGATGTTTGTAGGGATCGAAACGACATCAAGGTTATATATCTGAGCAAACTCTGTAGCCTCAGTTTGAGCCGTACCTGTCATACCTGAAAGCTTATCATACATTCTAAAGTAGTTTTGGAATGTGATGTCTGCAAGCGTCTGAGTCTCTTCTTTGATCTCTACACCCTCTTTTGCCTCTAGTGCTTGGTGCAGACCTTCAGAGAATCTACGTCCTTCACTTAAACGTCCCGTAAACTCATCAACGATAACTATCTCGCCGTCATTTACGACGTAGTCGACATCGACTTCAAAAAGGTAGTTTGCTTTTAAAGCTTGGTCAAGGTGATGTGAAAGTGTAGAATTCTCTACACCGTAAAGGTTCTCAACACCGAAAAGTTCTTCAGCTTTTGTGATTCCATCTTCCGTGATAAGAATGACTCTGTCTTTCTCATCTACCGTAAAATGGTCCTCTTTCGTCATCTTAAGCGCTACACTGTTTGCCTGCTTATACGCATCTAGAGTTCTGTTTACCGGACCTGATATGATAAGAGGAGTTCTTGCTTCATCGATAAGAATAGAGTCGACTTCATCCACGATAACGAAGTGATGTCCACGCTGAACCATATGCTCTTTTGTATAGCTCATATTGTCACGAAGATAATCAAATCCAAATTCGTTATTTGTTCCGTATGTGATATCGGCCAGATACTGTTTACGTTTCTCTTCAGGGTCATTAATAGTTTCAAGCACTACGCCTACACTGTATCCTAAGAATTCGTAAAGCGGAGCCATTTCCGTAGCATCACGTTTTGCAAGATAATCGTTTACGGTTACCAGATGGACACCTTTACCCGTCATTGCATTTAAGATGATCGGAAGAGTAGCGACAAGTGTCTTACCCTCACCTGTCTTCATCTCTGCAATTCTACCTTCATGCAGGACCATTCCACCGACTAACTGAACATCGTAGTGTCTCATGTTTAAAGCTCTAACAGCAGCTTCTCTGGTAATAGCAAAAGAGTGTTCTAAAACATCATCTAAACTTTTTTCATTCTCTAAAACAGATCTTTTCAATTCGGCAAAAGAGCTTTTTAGCTCATCATCACTCATATTTTTGTAATTTTGTTCTAAACTGTTTATATTATTGACACGCTTTTTATATTTTTTAAGCTCTCTGTCATTTTTAGTACCAAGTATCTTACCCATGAATGCTTGTAGCATTTGAAACCTTGTTTTGAAATTTTTTTATTTTATCACACTAAAGATATATTTTCGCTAAATAGCCTAAAAGGCGTCTCTAAATATATCAATTTTGAAAATATATCGTGACATAGTAATATAAAAAAACAAATACTCAAAGCCTCAAGAAGAAAAGAAAAGTAGAGATCCATTTACAAGGATGTACTTTCATCCATTGAAGTATCTTATCGTCAATAAGTTCAAGTCCTAATTTAACTATTTTTTTGCAGATTTTTAACTTTTTTATATTGATTATATGAATCATAAATATTTTGCGTGTTATATTTCATAAATAATAAGCCTAAAATATTATAAATAAAATTTTCATCTGCATCATTTTCGCTTATTAATTCCAACGGTATAAATAAAGAATTATGTAATATACTATCCAAGTTATCTCTTTTATTAAATGTCATTATAATCTCTGTAAGTTTTTCTAAATCTTTATTTGTTTTTTCAAACTCTTTAATATCTTTATCTGCTGCATTTAAGTTAAATGTAAATCTAATATGCATTAAAGCAAGTAACATATTTTTAGGAACATTATTCATAATACTGTACCAATTATTAGGAGACAATGAAATCTTAATGATTGTTTCATTATTGTAATACAATGTTTTTCCATTTGTAAAAATCAACTTCTGTTTTTCCAAGAGATTTTTTTCATGTCTAAAAAGTTGAAATTGAGATGTTGCGAATGCCCTTATAAAATCTTGTAAAATATGTATAGATGAGCCAGCAAATGAGTTTTTTGTTAATGCTTTATTTTTATTTTCAATAAACACTATTTTATCTTTAATTTTTACAACCAAATCACATTCATACTTCTCTTTTTTTGATAATTTGTATTCTCCTGTATATATATCAAAATTATTTTTTTTAAATATAGATTCTACATAATTATCTATGTTATTACCTATTTTAGTATTTATATCTTTATCTATTTGCAATCTTATTTTCTCAACTAATGCATTATAAAAATACATTTTAAAATACTTAAAACCAATAATATAATACTTGCCTTTATATTTAATTATTGGATTATGAACAAAAAGATTTTTACTTTCTATAATATTTAGAGGTTTTGAATATTTTAGATTTATATTTTTACTATCAATAGAGAAAAAATTTAATATTTGTTCCAGATGTTTGGATAGTTTTAAATCAATTTCCATAATTTGTTTTTGATTTTCATATTTTTCTGTTTGAATCAAAAAAGAATATAATTCCTTTCTTGTAAAATTAAATTTATCTTCAAATGATTTATTTAAGATTGAATTATCAATCAAGTTATTTATATACTTTATAACTGTTGTAGTTTTTAATGGATAATTTAATGTATATAAGCTTGAATATAATATTTGTTTTTTTAATGTTTTTTCTAGATTCTTTTCATCTATTAAGATATACTCCCACTGATTATATGACTGAAGTTTATATAAATTAATAAAATGTCTAAAATAGTCAAGAAGCGCTATAAAGGTTTTTTCATCGCTTTTTTTAAAATTAGAATAGTAAATATTTTTTAATGATATATTAATTATGTAATTAAAGGGTATCGTTTTATTAGCACGATCTTGTAATAATATAAAATTAATAAATCTAAATATATTAACTTGTTGTAATTTTTTTTCTATTCTTGAAATAATTTTATCATTTTGTGTTTTATGAAGGATTATTTTACTATCAATGCAATCTAAGTTAATATTAACTTGATGTTTAAAAAATTTAATTGCATTAACAAAATCTGGTACATTACTGGTATAACTTTCATCCAAATTCACATAAAATCCATGTGGACTAATAAGATTTAATAAATAAAGTTTTTTTATAAGTTTTAACCAAAATGATTTATTTGTTAATGCTTCAATTTTATCATCTTGATATATACCGTAATGATTTAAAGTTTGAGCTAATGAAAAATATATATCTAAACGTTTTAGTTTATTTTCTCCTAATAAAAAGTCTATATGAATTTGTTGTGCTATATCACTAAGTACACTGGTCTTTATTGTAAAGTTATCTTTATATGATAGTATAAACTGTTTTATATATTCAGAAAACAGTTTTTGATTATCATTATTTGCATTAGCACAATAAGATATATTATAGTCATCTAAAACTTTTTTTTGTATGTATGAATAGCCTTTTGTTTTCTTTGCATTTTCCAACTCATTAAAGTAATTATTTTCACTCACTAACACATTATCTACAAGACGTTTAAAATGTTCAGTATTATTCATAGTTTATCATTCACTTAAATTACTCTCCGATGAATTAATCTAGACCTTTTATTACTATTTCTGTAAGATGATAGCAAATATAACAAAAAAACTCATTATATGATACATGATAAATACTATAGTCTTTGGAGTGCTCTTTCGACTACATTTTGTAACATTATCTTGTTAAACACGCCATTGGATATAATAATAAAAAAATAATTGGAGAAATATGAAAAAGACGATCGCTTTATCACTTTTATGTGCAAATCTTTTTGGTTTTGCCGACAACTTAAACACTTTTTCGGCGCACTTTGTACAGACAGTCGTAGATGATAAGAACACGACCATCGAATACAGCGGAGACATAAAGGCAAAAAGACCGAATATGGCTATGTGGAACTACGTAAAACCGATAAAGAAAGAGATATATATCAATAATGAAGACCTTGTGATAATAGAGCCTGAGATCGAGCAGGTAATACTTAAAAAAGTGGGAAGTACCATCGCCTTTTTCGAGATGCTGAAAAACGCTAAAAAAATAGACAACGAACACTATGTAGCAAAATATGAGAAGATGAACCTGCATATCAATGTAAAAGGCGATAAGATCATCTCGATTACATACCTTGATGAATTAGAAAACAGAGTCACGATAATTTTTAGTAATCAAGTAGAAAATAAAGAGATAGACGATAGTGCTTTTAAAGCGGATATACCGTTAAACTTTGATCTGATATATCAATAAAGAAGAGTTTACATGTAAGCCTTAAAAAGCTTACATGTAAGAGCCAAGATTACAGTTTGTAATCTTGGATAAGGTTGAAGTTCAGATATTTATAGATATCTTCCTCTTTACCGCCGATTTTTTGAGGTACTATGTTTAAGTACTCCTCTTTAGTCGGTAGGTATCCAAGCATTGCACAAACAGCTGCAAGCTCAGCAGAACCAAGGTAAACTTTCGCATCTTTTCCAAGACGGTTATCGAAGTTACGAGTAGAAGTAGAGAATACTGTAGCACCCTCAGCAACACGCGCTTGGTTACCCATACATAATGAACATCCAGGGATCTCAGTTCTAGCACCTGCAGCACCGTAAACAGAGTAGTAACCCTCTTCAGTAAGTTGTTTTTCATCCATTCTAGTCGGAGGACATACCCATAGACGTGTAGGAACTGCACCCTCACCTCTTAAGACTTCACCAAGTGCACGGTAGTGACCGATGTTTGTCATACATGAACCTACGAATACTTCGTTGATGATATGTGGACGTTTAGGATCAGCTAAGATCTCAGTTAACGTAGCAACATCATCCGGATCGTTTGGACAAGCAAGGATCGGCTCAGTGATCTGGTTAAGATCGATATCGATAACTGCAGCATATTCTGCATCTTTATCAGCTTCCATTAGTACCGGATTTGCTAACCACTCTTTCATCTTCTCGATTCTTCTAGCGATAGTACGTTTATCTTCATAACCAGCTTCTATCATCTGCTCTAAAAGAACGATGTTAGATTTGATGTACTCGATTACAGGCTCTTTGTCCAGTTTAACAGTACAAGCTGCAGCTGAACGTTCAGCAGAAGCATCAGAAAGCTCAAATGCCTGCTCACATTTTAGAGTAGGAAGACCCTCGATCTCTAAGATACGGCCAGCGAAGATATTTTTCTTACCTTTTTTCTCAACAGTAAGTAAGCCCTCTTTGATCGCTTGGTGAGGAATAGCATTAACTAAGTCACGTAAAGTGATACCAGGTTGTAGCTCTCCGCTGAAACGAACAAGTACAGACTCAGGCATAGTTAAAGGCATACTTCCAGTAACACCAGCGAATGCAACGATACCAGAACCACCAGGGAAAGAGATCCCTATAGGAAAACGTGTATGACTGTCAGCACCGGTACCTACAGTATCCGGAAGAACCATTCTGTTTAACCAAGAGTGGATAACTCCGTCACCCGGACGTAAAGCGATACCGCCACGGTTTGAGATAAAGTCAGGTAAAGTGTGATGCATTGTAACATCTGACGGTTTTGGATATGCCGCAGTGTGACAGAAAGACTGCATTACAAGGTCAGCAGAGAAACCAAGTGATGCAAGCTCTTTGATCTCATCACGAGTCATTGGACCAGTTGTATCTTGACTACCAACAGTAGAAGTCACAGGCTCACAGTACATACCAGGTTTAACACCTTCCATACCACAAGCTTTACCAACCATTTTTTGAGCTAATGTATACCCTTTACCGTTGTCAGCTGGTTGCTCAGGACGTAGGAAGATATCATCCGTACCCATTCCAAGAGCAGTACGAGCTTTTGTAGTAAGACCACGACCGATGATAAGTGGAATACGCCCACCTGCACGTACTTCATCAGTGATAGTGTTCGGGTTTAGTTTAAATGTAGCGATACATGCACCGTTTTTGTGTGCTTCGCCTTTATATGGGTAGATAGTAACAACGTCACCAGTTTCCATATTTGTAACATCTAACTCTAACGGTAATGCACCAGAATCTTCACAAGTAGCGAAGAAGATCGGAGCGATAATGCTACCAAGAACAACACCGCCAGTACGCTTGTTAGGAACACCAGGGATATCTTCACCCATATGCCATTGAACAGAGTTTACACCAGATTTACGGCTTGAACCAGTACCGACAACATCACCAACATAAGCAACAGGATGTCCTGCTTCTTTTAGTTTAGCGATAGTCTCTATCGGGTTTTCCATCTTAGCAGTAAGCATAGAGTTTGCATGAAGAGGGATGTCTGAACGTGTAAACGCTTCAGAAGCCGGAGAAAGATCATCCGTATTTGTCTCACCAGGAACTTTATAAACAGTAACTGTGATCTCTTCTGCTAGAGCTGGTTTTGAAGTAAACCACTCAGCATTTGCCCATGAAGTCATAACTTCAGTAGCAGCTGCATTTCCAGCTTTATGTAACTCTTCTACATCATTGAACGCATCATATACAAGTAAAGTGTGTTTTAATGCTTCTGTAGCTGCTTTAACAACTGCGCTGTTTTTTGATGTCAATGCATCAACAAGAGGCTTAACATTGTATCCGCCAAGCATCATACCAAGTATTTCAATAGCTTGTTCTGGTGCGATCGCAGCAACTTTAACACTCTCTTGTGCTACATCATTTAAAAATGCCGCTTTTACGTAAGCTGCATCATCAACACCCGGGGAGACACGATTTGTAAGTAGGTCAACATTAAAACTTGTATCACCCTCACCTTTTTTGATCATCTCTATTAATTGTGCTGTTTGTTCAGCTGAAAGTGGAAGTGGAGGAACACCCAACTCTGCACGCTCAGCAACGTGAGCTTTGTAATCTTCGATAAAAGCCATCATGACTCCTGCATTTAATTTTTATGTCGAAGATTATAACTAAAAAAGTAACTCGCAAATTAACAGTGTTACGATTCTAAACACTCAATCTGGATATTTAGGAAAAATTGTTTATTTTCGTAACATTAAACTTAGATTATCTCTCTGATACCTTTAGAGTTTGGTTCTGAAAGTACTCCATTTTGTTCCAATTGTTCAATAATATTAGCAGATCTGTTATAACCTATCTGCAATCTTCTTTGAAGATATGAGATAGATGTCTTCTTCTCAGCCAATATAATGTTCTTCGCTTCTTCATAAAGAGCGTCAAGCTCTTCATACACTTCACCTGATCCACCTTTAGAAGTAAGCTCGCTGTCTTCTAATAAAAAGCTTTTATCATAATCAGGCTCACGCTGAGACTTGATAAAATCAACGATATCTTCTATCTCCTCTTCCGTGCTCCACGGCGCATGCAGACGTACAAGACCCGTAGCACCTGGAGGAGTAAAGAGCATATCACCGCGCCCTAGAAGCGATTCTGCTCCCTGCTGGTCTAAAATGATCTTACTGTCTATCTTTTGCCCTACTCTGTAACTGATACGTGAAGGAAGGTTCGCTTTGATAAGACCTGTCACGACATCGACGGAAGGACGCTGAGTTGCCACGACCAAGTGGATACCTGCAGCTCTTGCCATCTGTGCAAGCCTTGCGATCGAGTGCTCTACCTCTTTACCGCTTGTCATCATCAAATCGGCTAACTCATCGATAATAACTACTATATACGGCAGTTCTTTACCGCCCTCTTTTTTCATCTTATCGTTATAGTTTTCGATGTTCTTTGTTCTGGTATCACTCATCATCTCATAGCGTCTTTCCATCTCAGAGACCATGTTGTTAAGCGCTACAACAGCTTGTTTTGCTTTTGTGATGACAGGAGTAAGCAGATGCGGAATATCATTATATATAGAGAATTCCAGCATCTTAGGATCGATCATCAAAAGACGAAGCTGATCCGGTGAATTTTTGTATAAGAGGCTTAGTATCATGGAGTTTATACCCACACTCTTACCGCTTCCCGTCGTTCCTGCAATAAGAAGATGCGGCAGTTTTTTCAAATCTGTTATAAACGGCTTCCCTACTATATCTTTCCCAAGAACTATTGTAAGCGGTGATTTTGATTGTTGAAATAGATCGCTTTCGATCAAATCTCTTAAATATATCGTTTCAACACTGTGATTTGGTATCTCTATACCTACAACGTCTTTACCCGGGATCGGCGCTTGTATACGTATAGTCTGAGCGCGCAGTGCCATAGCAAGGTCATCTTGTAGATTTAAGATCTTAGAGACCTTTACGTTTGCAGCAGGTTTGAACTCAAATGTCGAGACGACAGGGCCTGCATAAGTACGTATGACATCGCCGTCAATATTAAAGTGCGCAAGTTTTTCTATCAGGTCTTTTATCTTGTCATCAAGTTCTGCTTCATCAACCGTATTTGCTTTTGCAGGCGCTTTTTGTAAGAACTCCACTGACGGAAGTTTAAAGTTTTTAGGTTTTTCTACATTACCTTTTTCAATGCTTTCAAGAAGTTTTGCATTCTCTTCGAGTTCATCGACGATAACGGCACTGTTTTTCTGCTCTTTTACTTTTTTAGCGATCGAGACGATGTTTGACTCATCACCTTTAAAGTCGTCAAACTTTTCTATCTCCTCTACTTCTTCCTTTTCATTGGAATCTGTACTTGGGAGATCCTCTTTTTTTATCAGTTTTATCTCAAAAGGTGCATCATCAATATCATCGATATCATTTGAAGCTCTTAGATATGCCGGTTTATCCAGCTCATCTATATCATTATCCTCCAGTTCTTCAGCAATAAAACTACTTTGTTTTAACTCATCTTGTTTATCATCTACGATCTGTTCTCTTACCTGAGCTTCGATCTTCTTCGCTTTCGCCTCTTTTCTCGCGTCCATACTGTTTTTAAAGTTTTCAAATCTATTTAAAAGAGGAGAGACAAACTCAAGAAAAGTCTTTTCAAAAAAGATGGTAATACCGACGGAAGTCGATATGAACCAAAAGACCCAAACACCGAATAATCCTATAAAAGGAGATAAAAACTCTACAAAATCGGCTCCAAACTTGCCTCTTAGATCATCTGTAACTAAGATCCCCTGCAATATGATGAAGGAAAAAAAGATCAAGATCGATGCCAGTACGACCTCTAAACGTCTTGTAGTGAATGTCGGGTATCTATACTGTATATAAAGAGGGTAAATAAGTAAAAATGGATATAGGTAAGAAAGGTATCCAAAATATTTGTGATTAAACAGTGCAAAGCTAGCACCGAGTTTACCGATAACAGAGCTGTCAGCTATGGCTGTTGCAACGCCTAAGTAGATTAAAATACCAAAAAAAATAATAAAAAAAGCATTTCGCAATTAAAAATCCTACAATAAAAAGTAAAATGGAGTATATCAAAAAAAGTAGCTACAAAGCTACTTTTATGACAGTTTGCTATAGATAATTGACCAACGAAAGTTTAGCGACTTTCGATATTGACGAGTAGATAGCTTGATAGTTTAACTGTAACTGATTGAGTTTTAATGTTGCATCTGCGATATCAGTATCGATAACATCAGAGCGTATGCTTGTCGTACTTACTTTCAACATCTGCGTACGATCAGAAGCAGCTATTAGTGATTGAGACTGTACACCAGATTGTGACTGCTCTTTTGACATATGGTCGTTAAGATCATCGACCATCTGTATAGCGTTTTGAATCCCGATATTTCTAAGATCGCCTGTCTCGGTATCTGCTCTCATCTTTTGCTGTTCAACTGATTTTATGATCTCATCTATCTGAGCAAAAAAGTCTGTCTTAGGATCACTGATCGTCAAAGAACTGTTTGAATTAAACTCTAAAGCTGAACCGCCTTTCGTAAAGTCCGTACTGTTCGCATCGTAAAAAGAGATGTCCGCTTTTGTCGTATTCGCACCTGTTTGTTCAAAGTTGATCTGACCCTTATTGTCAAGCGTGACTACAGAACTATTTAAAGATGTAGTGATCGCTGCATCATAATCGGTCGCCGTGTTTGTCGTAGCAGGTAAAGTATTGCTGACTATCATATTTACGACGTCAGTCAGCTGTTTATATGTCATATCATTACCGTTTACAGCGGCTCTAGGTGTAGACATATCGAAGATAGTATAGTTTGGACTTCCGTTTACCGAAAATGTAGAACCGCCCTCTGCAAGATCTATCTGAGCATCAAACGGATTACCGTTTATATCTATACCACTCAGTTTAAGCTGCTGTGTGACCCCGCCTCCTGCGTCGACAAACGGTGCATATGCACCGACCTCTGAAAGTTTTGTCTGATAAGTCGCAAATGAGTTATCAGCTTTTACTATCTGCGGGACATTTGATAGTAGATGGCTTCCCGATTTCGTAAACTTTGCATCATCATAACTGATACTTGCATTTGACGCTAAAGCTCTTAACGGGTTAGTAGCAGCATCGTTAGCCGTCAGCTGTACATCTATATTGTTTTGCCCGGATGTTGTATTAAAGTTGATGCGCCCGTTTACGACCGATACCGTAAGATCATCAGGTGCTACTTGATAAGATGTATTTATCGCATTGACAAGATCCTGAACTGTCGAAGTCGCTGTCACATTGAATGTCGTCGCGTTCGGCGTACCGTCAGTTCTTGTTCCGCCGAGAGTGATCGAGCTGATATCCGATCTAAAGACATCTGTTAAAAGAGTGGCAGGACTTGCCATAGCATCTGTTTTAGTCCTTAGATCCATATTTAATATGAAACTATCGGGATTGTATGGGTTTCTTTGTTGTCCGACCGTTGTCTGATAACCGGATATCTCACTTTTCGTAAACTCCACTACCCTTGTACCATTACTGTTTAGAGTATCTAGGTTTGTAACCGCACCAGCAGGATCGACATTCCCGATCATATGAAAATCAAGTTTAGAACTTCCAGGAAGGTTGTCTTCTATCTCGATCTGCCCGTAATTGTTTAATGTGACATCAACTACTTTGTTTGCAGATGTGTTACCGAATGCTTTTCCTATCTTATCTAACAGATCTCCGACAGTCTCATTATCTTTCATATCTACAATTGTTTTAAAAGTCGAACCGTCATGCTTCGTCCCGCTGATATAAAAGTGATTTTGAGCGTTTACTGTATCAACGACAGTATCGTTATCTCCGACAAGATCTCTAATAGTATCGCTTGTGGTTATATACTCCTCTTTTGCAGAGCTTCTCGGCTGTGTAGGGTCGACCATGACATCCGGATAAAGAAGTGTCTGGTTAAGATGTTTTACGTTAGTAGTGATCTTTCTTTTTGTCGTACTCTCTTCCCCTAAGAAAAGATCCGCCCCGGAGATATTATATGCTTGACGGACATTTGAACCTAAGAACGATGTCATAGAATCAGCGTTACCGCTATAGTTTCCGTTTTGATCAATAGGTTTTTGATCCACTAGCGAGCCTGAAAACAGATATTGACCGTTTACGGAAGTATTTGCCAAGTTTCTTAAGTGGCTTTCTATACCTCTCATCTCAGATGCAAGAGCCTGCATACTGACATCAGAGTTTGCACTCGAAGCTGCTTGGATAAGTTTAGTCTTGAACTGGTCAAGAGTCTTGGTAAACTCTCCTATCGTAGAATCCGTTTGCTGAGAAAACTTCAATCCGCTGTCAACACTTTTTATGACTTGATCAAACGTTTGAAGTTCATCATCCAGTTTTAAAGTCTCTGCAAATGTCGTAGGAGCTTCATATGCATACTGGATCTTAGAACCAGAAGAGATCTGCTTATTGACATCAAAAAGTTTTTGAGCAATATTACTTTTATCCGGGCTTAGATTCTGGTAATACATACTTTGCGTTATTCGCACATCACACCTCCATGTATCGTGTGTCTTTACTTAACGATCAGTTAAGCAAATAAAGTTCCATAATTTATATTCTTTATATAGCTCATAAATCGTCAAATAACGATTTAGTTTAAATTCAGACGGTTTACACTGTTTTTAAGTAAAAAATATATATTATTTCACTCTTGTTGCCACCGTGGTGAAATTGGTAGACACGCCGGATTCAAAATCCGGTTCGCAAGAGTGCCGGTTCGATTCCGGCCGGTGGTACCACGCAACAATCTCACAATCTTCACTAAACCCCGTAAATACGAATACTAAAAACAGATTTTAAATATATGTGAGTAATAATATTGCATTGTATAGAAAAGAGATATTTATGAACTTCACTAAAAAGCAATCACAAACATTAAACAATATCATCGTCGCAAGACGCGATGTACGCGGTAATAACTTTTTATCTAAAAAAATAAAGAAGAAACAAATCGATAAGATACTCAGTGCCGGCATACATGCGCCTTCTGTGGGCTTTTCCCAGCCTTGGAAGTTCGTAGTGATAAAAAACGAGAAAGTGAAAAACAAGATCTATAAAAATTTTCAAGACTCTTATGAAAAGAGTAAAAAACATTTTCAAGACAGAGAACTTTATAACAGTTTAAAGCTCGAAGGGATCAAAGAGACACCCATAAACATAGCTGTTTTTTACAAGAAACCCTATAAAAAAATATTGGGTCAGACAAGTTCTAAGAAAATGGGCGAATACAGCGTCGTCTGTGCCATTGAAAATATGTGGCTTATGGCAAGAAGTCTCAATATCGGGATCGGCTGGGTCAGCATAATAGACCATAAAAAGGTACAAAAGACACTAGGAGTAGATAATGGCTACAAACTCGTAGGATACCTGTGTGTCGGATATGTAAAAGAGTTCTTAGAGCTTCCGGAACTTGAAAGCTTAAAATGGGAAGAGAAAAAGACACTCAAAGAGGTGGTCTCTTGGGTATAAAAACGGCAATCAGTAAAGATGACCTGCCCTTAAAATATCAAGGGATTAGCCTTGTCCAAACGACAGACGGAGTCAGTGACAGTGTCTATCTGCTTGAAGAGAAGTTTGTACTTAAGATATTTGAATCCCCTTCTTTAGAGATCGTAGAGAATGAAAAGAAGCTTTTACAAATGACATCTACGCTGAAAGTCCCTGAGATCGTAGATAGTTTTTACATAAGAGAAAAACCTGCTGTTATCTATACACAGATAGCAGGACAAAGTGTAGATAAACCTCAAACAGATCAGATCAGGCAGATAAGCAGATTTTTAAAAGAGTTTCATTCGCTTACAAAGACCCTAAAATCATCAAATACGATCTTGTTTTCTAAAAACAGACTAGAAACATTGATCATGAACTCCGGAAACGACGAACTTTTAAAACACTTCAATAGCATAAACATCGAGTTAAAAGAGGACGGTATCATACACGGCGATCTCTTCTGCGACAATGCGAAGTTTCAAAACGGTCTCTTAAGCGGAGTATATGACTTTAGCGAAGCGTGTAACGGCGACTTTATATTTGACCTTGGAGTCACAGCCGTATCATGGTGTTTTGAGGGACATAGCCTGCATAAAGAAAAGCTGGAGGCGTTAAGATCAAGTTACAGCTTAGATCTAGAGTATGACAGATTTAAAGAGTATATCAAATACGCTTTGTTATATTACGCCACCACAAGATACATAAACAACAGGGACTATAAAGAGTTACTGATGAAATTGGAAAATCTATGAACTTTACACACGGCGGAGATATAAAAGGGTTTGCTTTAGACCTCGGATGTACCCAAGAAGAGGTAGTCGACCTCTCATCCAATATCAACTTTATAAAACCAAAGAACAAGATAGACTTCAATGCTCTGGATATCTCATCTTATCCTGGCTATGAAGAGCTCTACAGAAGTATAGCGGCTCTTTATGATGTAGATACCCGGCAGATCGAACTCTTTAACGGTGGAAGCAGTGCTATCTTTTCGCTATTTAGACACTTTAAGACAAAAGATGTGAGCATATACTCCCCTGCATATCTCGAGTATAAAAAAGCTGCTGTAACGTTTGGATATAGGATCGAATTGATAAACAGGTTTACAGATATGGACAGACCTGTAAAAGAGGGTTCATTAGTCGTGTTTGTAAATCCGAGCACTCCTGAGGGGACTTTTTATGAGATCGATACTCTCATGAAACAATGGATAGAAAAAAAATGTACTATCTTGATAGATGAGTCTTTTTTGGACTTTACTCCCTACCCTTCAGCCCTAAAATATCTGCAGAGTTATGATGATATCTATATCTTAAAATCGATGACGAAGTTTTACAGCAGTGCAGGCATAAGAATCGGTGCCGTCATCTCTTCAAAAGAAAATATACAAGAACTCAAACAGACCCAACCGCTTTGGAAGATATCACAGTTTGACAGTCACTACATTCAAGAGATGCTCAAAGATGAAGAGTTTACCGATATATCAAAAACTCTCAATACTCTCAACAAAGAGTATCTTATAAAGATACTTCAAGAGTTCAGATATACACAGCAGGTCTTTGACTCTTCGGCAAATTTTGTCTTACTGCAATTGAAAGGTATGGATGCCCAGACATTTCAAGAACTCTTAAAACCCTACAGGATCATGGTGCGTGATTGTTCTAATTTTGACTTTTTAGATAAAAGCTATGTCAGGATCGCTGTTAAAAGCACAGATGATCTAGAAAAACTTGCAATTGGTCTACAAAACATTGTACTTTGATGTGATGTTCATAGCCTTTGCTATCGATAGGGTTTTCGGCGAGTTCAAGTATATAAGACATCCCGTAGTGTTGATGGGAGATTTTATACTCTGGTTTGAAAAGAGATTTTACAAAGACAGTGTTCTGCAGGGTCTTTACCTGACATTATCACTTCTTGCTCTGGTTTTCATCACGGCTTTTACAATCGATTATTTCGTTGATAACGTCTTTGTCTTAGGTCTTATAGCTTCGAGCGGGATCGCATCTAAGATGCTGTATGACAGTGTAAAAGAGATAAAGAGCGACCCACGGAAGATAAAATACCTTGTAAGCAGGGACACAAAAGAGCTAAGCCCCTCAGAGATAAACAAAGCAGCCGTCGAGACATACGCAGAAAACCTAAGCGACGGTGTTATCGCTCCGCTTTTTTATCTGTTTTTCTTTGGTATAACCGGACTGTTTTTATATAAAGCGATAAACACTCTCGATTCTATGGTCGGATACAAAAATGAAAGATATGAGAAGTTCGGCAAAGTGTCGGCAAGAGTCGATGATATAGCCAACTATATACCCGCTCGTATCACGGCTTTACTTATAGGCGTTTTGTTTTTGAGTACAAAAGCTTTAAAAAACTGCTGGAGATACGGAGCACGTCATGAAAGTCCCAATGCAGGATATCCCATAAGTGCAATGGGATGGAGTATCGGCGTAAGACTAGGCGGACCGACATCCTATTTTGGAAAAATAAAAGAGAAACCCTACTTTAGTGAGGGTATCAAAGAGATAAGGACACAGAGTATAGACAAAGCTATCTCTTTTCGTCTAAGATTTGACATCTTGATGCTTGTCTCAGCTCTGATATCTCTTTTTTAGTCGAGCGCCGACTTCGTCCAGCTGTCTTCAACATAATCCTTATGATCTCTACTCTCGTGCTCATCATCCTCTTTTAGATGATAAACATTTTCATCGGCTGTGATACAGTAGACTTCATACTCCTGTGTTGCCGGATTTATTTTGACCACGACCTCTTCTACGTCGAGTGAAATGGCAAATTTTCGGATAATCAAAGCTGTTTCTTTGTCTTTAGAAGTGATCTTTACTATAAGATCACCTTTGTACCCTGCATATGTATGCACATCGTTTATGTCAAGACCGAGTGCATATTGAATGATTTTTTTTCTCTCTGCTGTCATTATCTATCCTTTCTTGTGTTTTTTGATCTCTTTGTTTATGATATCTTTTAACTCTTCGCCGTCAATCACTTCTTTTGCGATCAGCTGTTTTGCTACCGCTTCTATGGCAGGCCATAGTCGTTTGACCTCTTTTTTTGTCTTCTTTTTTGCGTCATCTATCCATACCAGCATTCGATCTTCTATCTTTTTGGACAACACTTTTCTGTCATATACGGATTCTATCCCGGCCACATTGATATATCCAAGTTCATCATCCATACCAAAAAGTGCGATTGCCGCATAGACCTGCATGCTTGCGACTTCTAAGTCACTGATGGCACCTGTCTCGATCCCGGATTCACCGAATTTTTCCATCTTTGCTATTCTACCGGCAAGCAATACGCAGACATCGTTAAACAACTCCTCTTTAGAAGTCGCATCGACATAGTCTTCGTTGTGATATGAGACAAATCCTAAAGTTTCACTACGCGGGGCGACGGTCACCTGCTCGATCTTGATATTTGGCAGAAGGATGTATGAAAGTACCGCATGACCTGCTTCATGATAAGCTGTCTTTGCCATAGAGGTCTCGATATCGCGTATCTGTTTATTTTCCAGTTTTGTGCCGTATTTTATGATGTTTATCTGCTCAAGAAGTATCTCTTCCGTCAGCTCTTTTAAGCCTTTTCTCGCAGCATTCAGTGCAGCTTCCTGCCCTATTCTTTTAAGTTCGTTTCCGCCGAGACCTGAGATATAACGCACCACTCTTTCAACGTCGATAGCTTCGTCATGAGGCTTTTTAAGTACTTCTTCTATGAAAAATCTACGCGCTTCGATATCAAGTTTAGGTACCTCTATACGTATATCGATACGCCCCGCTTTGTTAAGTTCATCAGGAATATTTGCGATATCACCGAGTGTAGCGATAGTAAAGACCGGAGACTCGAAACTTTGCGTCAGAGCATCGAGTTCTTCGACAAGAGGCGTGATGTTCATACGGGAGATCACACCGCCTAAAAAGCCTTGGACATCGATGTCTTCAAGTATCACGATTGATGGTGCGGAACCGTATGCCTGAGCATACACTTTATGTATCTTTGCTGAATCAAAAAGATCTGCACCGTTTATGACGATATAGGGCATATCGCTCTCATAGGCAAAAGCACGTGCGAGCAGTTTTTTTCCCATTCCCTGAGGTCCGTACAGGAACATCCCTTTTGGAGGCGGCATATCAAAATGCTGCAGTCTCTCCGGCTCTTTTAAGAGTGCAAGTACCTCTAAAAGCTCGTTTTTCACTCTTTGCTGTCCGGCAACATCCTCAAACCTGATATCTGATACATGTAAGACATCTTCGCTTAACGTCCCAAGCTTCTCTTCGCTATAAAAAGCATTTTTTATCGAACATATAACGACACCGTCTTTTTCTTTCAGGTCCCATTCGAGTGTGATCCTTTTGTGCTGTTTACTGATCTTTTTAAGAAGCAGGTTTTGGTCTTTTAGGGCATCGTCGACAAACTTGCCTGATGCTTTGGATACTTTAAAATCTATCTGTTTTACATTCGCATCAAGCTTTATTGCATCATAAATCTTGCTAAACATCAATTCAGGCAGTTTTTTTATGATATGTCGTGCATTGATATATGGAGCTAACGACAAGGTAAGAAGCGATACGAACTTATCTACACTTGTATATTCGATCTCTATGCCGCTCTCTTTCGTAAAACTTTGTGACATCTGATGCATTGTCCTTGCACCGATCTTGATAAGTGTACTTAAACTCAGGCGGTTAAACGGTATGACTGTATGCTCGTTTAAAAGTGACAACAGTTTTTTATCGAATGCCTCTTCCTTATTGCCGTTAACCATCATATATTCATGGCTCAATCTTTCCATTAAGAAAGTGTGTGCCTGTAGTGGATCGCTTTTCATCAACTCACGCAGATCCTGGCGCTGAATAAGCAGACCGAGCCTTGTAGTACTCACAATAACGATCACATTTGAAAAATCTACAGTACTTTTTTCATCACTTGCAAAAAGCGTATAAAGCGAAAGTTGGACTTGAAGATCGGCTTTTTCTATATCTTCAAAAAAGAGTATACATTTTGGATGTTCTTCCACAAAGGAGATCACTTCTGATTCTATAAGCGGAGAGTTTAACTGTTCCATGCCTATAGCAAAGTTGCCGCTATACTGATCCATATTGAACGTTTTAATACTTTCGATCTCGCTATCCGCCTGCAAAAGTAATTGAGAGAGATAGTGCTTACCGGTATTTGGCAGTCCTATAAATGTAAAAAGAGCTCTGACTCTGTTTTTGCTTTTTAGAAGATTGGCCTGTAATAATGTTTTTGTCAAGATCTTTACTGCATCTTCTTGATCAAACAGGTTCTCGTTTAAGACCTCCTCGATCTTACTGCTGAACTCACTACTGTTTTTGCCGTTTTGCATAATGATACCTTTTAACTATTATCAAATATAATCAAATTTCTATCGATTTTTAGTATATCTTATTATCCTTGAAAAATATTAATTTTATATATTTTTATTAATCTTTTGATTTATATATTCTGATACACCTTAGCATTTACAGATTATGTTAAAATACAATAAACAACAATAATACGAGGCTTGCAGATTTTGCTTTTTAGATATCTTATTTTACTTTTTTTCATCATCTCATCTCTTTATTCATACACTCTTCAAGAGGATTATGAGACCAAAGGCAGAGATATCCATGCCTCAGATATCATAAAAAATATCGAGAAGGATTTTATACTCTTTTCCTATGACGATACAAAACAGATGCTCAGAGTAACGGCACAGGAGGTCATAGATATCTTTAAAAAGCACGGATATGATATAGAAAACAAAGATATCAGGTATGTAAACTTTAGACAAAAATCTCCGGTTGATATGACGAATATTACAGAGAGTCTTAAAAAAGAGTTTCTCTCAAAATATCCGAACTTAAAGATACGCTCTTTAAAAGTCTATCCGCGTGCATACATCACGGCACTGCCGAAGATATATGCTCTCTCTTTGCAACAACAGACTCTTTACAGAAACTACTCGACCATATCGATAGTCACTCCAGACCATAAGATGACCTTTTTTGACTACATTCTTGATGCTGACATCGACGTAGTCGTGACGACTAAAAAGATCAACCGTCACGAAGAGTTGACCTATAAAAATACTAAAGTAAAAACGGTCAAATTCACGAGTTTCAGGGCTAATCCCGTGACTGATATTAAAAATCATAAATATCAAAGCAAATTTTCACTAAAATCTGATTATATTTTGACTGCAAACGATGTCGAAGCGCTTAGCCTTGTAAGAAGAGATGAATCTGTCGTAGCTACGATAAATGACGGCGGTTTGACAATAACTTTAAATGTCATAGCCGCACAAGACGGCAAAGAAGGCGATATAATTGCAGTTAGAAAAGCGGATGGGAAAAAACTGATGGCTAAGGTTATCGGAAGAAAGAGAGTTGAGATTCAATGAAGAAAGTTGTCATATCGATCAGCGGTGCAAGCGGAGCTGAACTTGGTCTAAAAGCACTAAAACTGCTTCCTGACGATATCGAAAAACATCTTATTGTTTCCGATCATGCAAAAGTGGTCTTAGACAAAGAGCAGAACATCACCTTTCATGACGATAAAGATATAGCTGCAAGCATAGCAAGCGGCAGCTTTAAAGTCGATGCCATGATGATAATCCCGTGCAGTATGAACACGCTTGCCAAGATATCTTGCGGCATAGCAGACAACCTGACCACACGTGCGGCAGCCGTAATGATAAAAGAACAGAAAAAACTGCTTTTGGCACCTCGTGAGATGCCGTTTTCGCCGATAGCTTTGGAGAACATGCATAAGCTGTCATCTCTAGGTATCATAATCGCACCTCCGGTTATGGCTTACTACAGCGAACAGACGACACTCGATGAGATGGAAAACTTTATGATCGGCAAATGGTTCGATCTTTTAGGAATAGAAAACAGCTTATATAAACGATGGAAAGACGATGCATAAAATAGCACTATATCCAGGGACATTCGACCCTATAACAAACGGACATTTCGACATTATCGAAAGAGGATTAAGACTTTTTGATGAGGTAATCGTTGCCGTAGCGGACTCAAAAGAGAAAAAACCTATGTTTACTCTTGAAGAGCGGATAATAATGACAAAAGAGGCTACAAAACATCTCGAAAGAGTAAGTGTTGTAGGATTTGACAACCTGACAGTGGAGCTGGCTAAAAGTCTGGATGCTACAGTCCTTATCCGAGGACTAAGAGCCGTCAGTGACTTTGAGTTCGAGCTTCAACTCGGATACTTGAACAACTCTTTGGATAAAAACATAGAGACTGTCTATCTTATGCCGAAGCTGCAGCACGCTTTTATCAGTTCTTCCATCGTCAGGAACCTTTTAAAGTTTAACGGTAAGACTGACCATCTGCTTCCAAAAGAGGTACAAAACATCATAGGGAGTATGACTTCATGTACATTGCAATAGAGGGTATCGATACTGCCGGAAAAAGTACTCAGATAAAAGCATTGAGCGAGAAGTATCCTGATGCGATTATCACCAAAGAACCGGGTGCGACAAGACTTGGGACAAAGCTAAGAGAGATAGTACTGTTTTCTGAGATAAAAAGTCCTGTAGCGGAGCTTTTGATCTTTTTAGCTGACCGAGCTGAGCACATTGCAGAGGTCGTAGAACCAAATCTAGACAAAAGAATCATAAGCGACAGAAGCGTAATATCGGGCATCGCTTATGCCGATGTTGTCGGACATTTTGAAATAGACAGACTTGTAGAGCTTAATCGCTTTACATGTAACGGTGTCTTTCCAAAGAAAGCGGTCGTGTTAAAACTCTCACGCGATGAACTGACTTACCGTCTGTCTCAAAAAGAGCATGACAAGATAGAAAAACGCGGTATAGATTATCTGCTTGAGATACAAGACTCGCTAATAAAAGCGGCTAAAGCACTGGGTGTAGAACTTCTAGAGATCGATGCATCTTTGGATATTAACGAGATCACAAACAAAATCATAAATTTTATAGAGGAAAAAAAGTAAATGATACAATCACTTAGAGGAATGAACGACATAATAGAATCAGAAAGATTCGAATATTTTTTAGCAGTCGCGACAAAGGTGGCAAAGAATTATGGATTTAACTATATGGAAACACCTCTGCTTGAAGAAACTGCCCTATTTAAACGTTCTGTCGGTGAATCAAGCGATATTGTCGGTAAAGAGATGTATCAATTTACAGACAAAGGCGACAACGACGTATGTCTTCGACCAGAGGGAACTGCCGGAGTCGTACGTGCATTCATTCAAAACAAATTTGACAAAGCGGGCGGGACATACAAATTTTTCTATCACGGCCCGATGTTTCGTTATGAGCGTCCTCAAAAAGGCCGTCTAAGAGAGTTCCACCAGTTTGGCGTAGAGAGTTTCGGTGAAGACAGTGTATATGAAGATGCTACGATGATCATGATGATAGCGGACATCTTAAACGAACTTGGAATCGGCTACAGACTAAAACTGAACTCTTTGGGAGACAGCAGCTGTATGCCTCAGTATCGTGACGGCTTAGTGTCATTTTTAGATGAACACCATGATGAGATATGTGAGGATTGTGTCAGAAGAAAAGGGACGAATCCTATACGCGTCTTAGACTGTAAAAACGAAGGATGTCAGGTATTGTATATCAATGCACCAAAACTCATAAACAGCCTATGTGCTTCATGTAATGATGATTTTGAAAAGCTAAAAAGCATATTGATATCAAATAATATAAACTTTGAAGTAGACACTCACCTGGTACGTGGACTTGACTACTACTCTAAAACGGCATTTGAGTTCGTCAGTGATAATATCGGTGCACAAAGTGCCATTGCAGGCGGTGGAAGATACGACAGACTTGTAGAGTTTTTAGACGGAAAGGCTACTCCTGCAGTAGGTTTTGCGATAGGGATTGAAAGACTGTTAGAGCTTATTCAGATGCCCGAAACTAAACGTGAAGGTTATTACTTCGGTGCAATGGACGATAATGCAGTGGAGCTTGTCATCTCTTTAGCACAGGCAAAAAGAAAAACAGATAAAGCCACAGTCCTATACAAAGCTAGGAATTTAAAGGCTCACCTTAAAAATGCAGATAAAGCAAATGCAAGATTTTGTGCGATTATTGGTGAAAACGAGCTAAAAGAGAGTAAAATCTGGATAAAAGATTTAGAAGAAAAAACTGAACAAGTTATTTCAATTTCGGAGATATGATATAGATGTTTTTTGAGGGAGAAAATATGAGAAACTATGGTATTGATATCTGGGGTAATGAGAATTTTATAGTCAAAGACGGAAAAGTATGTATCAATCACGGTTCAAAGCCGTCTATAATCGATATCACACAAAAAGTCAGAGCATCCGGTCTTAGAGGGCCTTTGATACTGCGCTTTGAACATCTGATAAAAAAGCAGATAGACACGCTGTTCAACTCTTTTTCCAATGCTATCGCTGAAAATAACTACAACGGAAATTTCAATGCCGTATTTCCTCTTAAAGTAAACCAGTTCCCAAATGTAGTCGAAGCGATTACAAAAAATGGAAGTGATAGAGGATACGGACTTGAAGCAGGCTCAAAAGCTGAACTTTTCTTGGCAATGAGTTACACACCTCTTGGCTATCCGATAACCGTAAACGGGTTTAAAGACACGGAACTTATCGAACTTGGCTTTATAGCAGCACACAGCGGGCATAACATTACTATTACCATAGAGGGATTAGGCGAACTTGAGACCATTTTAGATGTTGCGGCGTCATGTAATCTTAAGATGCCAAATATAGGTATCCGTCTGCGCCTTCACTCTTCTGGAAGCGGGACTTGGGCAAAAAGCGGCGGTATGGATGCAAAATTCGGACTGACATCTACTGAGATACTTGAAGCGATGCAGCTTCTACGTGATTCTGACAAGATGGCACACTTTAAGATGCTTCACTTTCATATCGGCTCTCAAATGTCTGATATCTCTCCTTTAAAAAGAGCATTAAGAGAAGCCGGGAATATCTATGCAGAGCTTAAAAAGATGGGTGCAGAAGCACTTGACAGCATCAATATCGGTGGTGGTCTTGCAGTTGAATACTCACAACACAAAGACGAATCTGCAAAAAACTACTCTATAGAGGAGTTTGCAAACGATGTTGTCTTCCTTCTTCGTGAAGTAAGTAACTCAAAATCAGTCGAGCATCCGAACATCTATACGGAATCCGGTCGTTTTATCGTGGCTTCGCATGCAGTCTTGGTCACTCCTGTCTTGGAACTGTTCACGCAGGACTATCAGATGAAGCATATCAAGTTTAAAGAGGTAAATCCTCCTCTTATAGAAGAGTTAAAAGAGCTGCATGAGCTTTTAAACCCTAAGAGCGCTATGGAGTATATCCATGATGCCCTTGACCATATCGAATCGCTTTTAACACTGTTCGATCTTGGATATATAGATCTACAAGACAGATCAAATGCAGAGATATTAGCGCACAATATCATCAAAAAAGCGCTTTATATCGCACAAGAAAGCCCTACTCAAGAGATAAAAAGGCTGCAAGAGAGACTACAGGAAAGATATCTGATCAACAGTTCGATATTTCAAAGTCTTCCTGATTACTGGGGTCTTGGTCAGAGCTTTCCGGTAATGCCTTTAGACAGACTGGATCAAAAAGCGATCCGTCCTGCGTCTCTTTGGGATATCACATGTGACAGT
This sequence comes from Sulfurimonas sp. HSL3-2, assembly GCF_039645965.1. Taxonomy (GTDB): domain Bacteria; phylum Campylobacterota; class Campylobacteria; order Campylobacterales; family Sulfurimonadaceae; genus Hydrocurvibacter; species Hydrocurvibacter mobilis. Next base: position 1,168,136 of record NZ_CP147917.1, read on the forward strand.
GACGGCGAGATAGGTTTTGATCCTAAAAAACCTCTTTACCTGCATGATGTAGATCTTGATAATGAAGAGTATTTCTTAGGATTTTTCAATGTAGGTGCTTACCAAGAGACATTAGGAATGAACCATAACCTCTTTTCCCATCCTAGTGAATGTAGCGTTGAGATAACTAAAGACGGCTTTATACTAAATAATATAGAAGATTCTATCAGTGTTATGGACATCCTTGACGACATGGGGTATAATGCCCGCGAATTATTAATCAAACTTAAAACGAATCTGTTACAAAGTAACTTTATAACAGAAGAAGAAAAAAATGATACACTTCAAAAATTAGAGATCTATATGTATCAAAACGGTTATCTTAGAACGACAAAATAAAGGTGTTTTCTTGGGACTATTTAGTGAAATAAAAGAGGATTTTACAAACGCGTATAAAAACGACCCGGCTCTTACCTCATACATAAATTTTTTATTTAATTATCCGGGTGTTTGGGCTATTGCATGGTATAGGTTATCAAACAGATTATGTAGAAAAGGGTTTAAAAAGACCGCACGTATGATCATGGGTCTTAACCAGATAGTGACAAACATAGATATTCATCCATGTGCGACTATCGGTAAACGTGTCTTTATTGACCACGGTTTCGGTGTTGTTATCGGTGAGACTACGATCATCGAAGACGACGTACTTATCTATCAGGGTGTAACACTCGGCGGAGTCAGCTTGGAACCGGGAAAACGCCATCCGACGATAAGAAATAATGTCGTTATCGGTGCTGGTGCAAAAGTCCTCGGAAACATCACTGTCGGTGAGCACTCAAAGATCGGTGCGAACTCTGTAGTCGTAAGAAACGTCCCTGCTTGCTCTACTGCTATCGGTATTCCAGCTCATACGATAGAAAAAGGCCGTTGTAAAGACCCTTTTATGCACAATATGCTTCCTGACATCAATAAAGAGATGTTTGAATACCTTCTCAAACGTGTCGCGATACTTGAACACATCATCATGGAAGATGATAAAAACCTCTTAGAAAAAGATATAGAACTAGAAAAGATCTACGAGTCCTTTATCAAGTCTATGAAAAACTAATGTTTTAATCCGTAAAATGGGGCAAAGCCCCTTTTACTTCGCTTAGGCCGCTGTGTCCGCTGAAGCTTGCCTCTTATGAAGCAGAGTTTTTCTCCATTATATTACAATTCTAACTAAGAGATCTCAATATTTTTGGTATAATTTCACAATTTATTTCACCTAAGGTATAACCATGCTTACTAAACGTATAAATGCCCTATCTGAGTCTATCACTATCGCTGTATCTAACCTGGCGCAAGAGCTAAAAGCGCAAGGAAAAGATATTCTTAGTTTTTCTGCCGGCGAACCGGATTTTGATACACCGCAAGTCATCAAAGACACTGCTATAAAAGCAATAAACGATGGTTTTACTAAATACACTGCTGTTGATGGAATACCTGCACTTAAACAAGCTATCATAGATAAGCTTCAAAGAGAAAACGGCCTGACATACACTCCGGCACAAGTTATCGTAAACAACGGTGCGAAGCACTCTTTATTCAACCTTTTCTCTGCTATCGTCGAAGAGGGAGATGAAGTTATCATTCCTGCTCCGTACTGGGTCACATATCCTGAACTTGTAAAGTACTGTGGCGGGACTCCTATAGAGATCGATACTGATGATGCTTCAGGTTTCAAAATAACTCCTGAGCAACTGAAAAACGCTATCACGCCTAAAACAAAGATGATCGTTATCACATCACCTTCAAATCCGACAGGTTCAGTTTATACAAGAGATGAACTGACAGCTCTTGGAAAAGTCTTAGAAGGTACTGATATCATCGTTGCAAGTGACGAGATGTACGAAAAACTGATCTATGACGGTGAGTTTACATCTTCTGCAGCGGTAAGCGAAGATATGTTTAAACGTACAATCACGATCAACGGTCTTAGTAAATCTGTTGCAATGACTGGATGGCGTTTTGGATATATGGCTTCACACCGTACGGATATCATCAAAGCGACTAAGACACTACAAAGTCAAAGTACGTCAAACATCAACTCTATCACGCAAAAAGCTGCTATAACTGGGCTTGACGGCAGTGCAGATAAAGATATAGAGATGATGAGAGTAGAGTTTAAAAAGCGTCGTGACGAAGCTGTACAGCTATTTAATGCGATCGATGGACTCTCTGTTTTAAAACCTGACGGTGCATTCTATCTTTTCGTAAATATCAAAGAGATAAGCAATGACTCTTTACAGTTCTCAAAAGATTTACTAGAGCAAACAGGTGTTGCTGTTGTTCCGGGTGTAGGTTTTGGTAGCGAAGGATATTTCAGATTTAGTTTTGCTACTGATATCGATAGTATCAGAGAAGGTATTAAACGTATCGAAGGCTTTGTAAAAGGTCTTAAATAACCTCTTCTTTTCCTTACATGTAAGAGTTTACATGTAAGGAGATCCACACCTACTTTAACTTCGTAAGCGCTTCTATAACATCATTTAAATTTTCTAACGGAATATGAACCTTCCAATCCGGTTCACTCGCTATGCCTGCTAAAGAGATCCCTATGCTTGCAACCGTACCGCTTCCGGCACCGTAAGGCTCATCTATCTTAGAGATCGATATTACACCCTTGTTTGTAGCGTGTAAAGGTATTGTCGTTTCTATAGTATTTTGAGACATCTTGGCTTCCTTATATTATATTACTTTATAAGTCTAGCCAATTTTCCTTGAAGTTTCAACCACATCTTATGATCCATTAACGGAAATCCTGCAAATGTCTTTCCGCTCTCTTTTATAGACTTTGTAACGCCGCTTCTTGCAGCTAATGTGGTAAACGGTGCAATCTCTAAATGCCCTGAAGTAGCACTCTGTCCGCCCATAACGACATTGCGTCCGAGTTTTGACGAGCCTGCCACTCCTGTTTGAGATACCAATACGCTGTATTCGCCGATCTCGCAGTTATGACCTACTTGCACAAGGTTGTCTATACGTACGCCTTGCTTTATAAGCGTCGTTCCAAAAGCAGCTCTGTCTATGGTAGTAGAACTGCCTATCTCGACATCGTCTTCAACAACTACGTTTCCGTTTTGGTATATCTTCGTATGTTGTCCCATCTTGTTTGTCGCAAATCCGAAACCGTCACTTCCGATCGTCGTATTTGCATGGATGATACAGTCACTTCCGATACGGCAGTCACGGTACACGACCACGCTCGGATAGAGTATCGTATTATCACCGATCACACAGTTGCTTCCGATATAGACATTTGCCATAATAGTACAATTTTTACCCACAATTGCACCATTTGCTATCTCAGCCTTAGGAGAGACTTTAGAGCCCTCGCCTATTACGGCTTTTGGTGCATCTTCATCTTCGATACCCGGTGCAAAATATTTAGTCACTTTTGCCATCATCAGATACGGCTCATCTACGACTAAAGCTATGGTAGAATCCGGTACACTCGGAGCTGTTGCAGTGTTTACTATGATCGCACCTGCTTTTGACTCTTCGATATCTTTTAGATACTTTGAATTTGTCACGAACGATATTTGTGAAGAGGTCGCATCTTTTAAAGTATTTACACCTGTAACCTCAAAAGATGTTCCATTATACTCGATACCTATAATTTTTGCTATCTCTTTTATATCCATCTGTTACTCTTTTATAAGTTTTGCGATTTTGCTTTGAAGTCTCATCCACTCTTTGTGAGGCATAAGAGGATATCCGCTCCAAACACCTTTAGGCTCTTTTATAGACTTTGTTATTCCGCTTCTTGCAGTAAACGTCGAAAAAGGTGCTATTTCCAGATGATCCGTGAATGCGCTCTGTCCGCTTACTACACAGTTACGTCCAAGCTTTGTAGAACCGCCTACTCCGGACTGTGCGACGAAAAGACTGTATTCACCTATCTCACAGTTATGACCGATATGGATAAAGTTATCCAGTTTAACACCTTTTTTGATGACAGTAGAGCCAAATACCGCTCTGTCTATGGCGCAGTTCGCACCGATCTCCACATCATCTTCTATCACGACATTTCCATTTTGGTAAATCTTGATATGCTCACCCATTGCTGTATGAGAAAATCCAAATCCATCGGCGCCTATAACAGTTCCGGCATGGATAATACAATCACTTCCTATTTTACAGTCACGATATATGACGGCATTTGGATAGATAGTCGTGTTGTCTCCTACATGGACGTGTGAACCTAGATAAACACCTGCCATTATCGTACAGTTCTTCCCTATGACAGCACCGTTTTCTACATTTGCTCTTATATCGATATATGTGCCCTCACCCATGACCGGATCAGGTGTGTTAAAATCTATCTTTTTTGGAGCAAAGAGTTTTGTAGCAAGTGCCATAGATATAGAGACATTCTCACAGATGATATATGAGGAGTTTGCTGGAATACTGTCGACTAGGCTTGAAGGTATTAAAAATGCGGATGCTTTGGAGTTTTGCAGTTCTGATGCATATTTTTTATGCTCTGCAAAACTCAGCTGTCCGCTTGTTGCATTTGAAAGGTTATTCATAGATGTTATCTCGACATCTGCTCCTACATGTTTACATGTAAGAGCCTCTGCTATGCTAGATAACAACATATTAACGCTCTAGTGCGACTGCACCGCTTCTAACTATCTCTTTCGGATGGAAACGCTTTATTGCCGATAAAAAGTAATCGACTCTTTTTGGTTCATCTGCGACCATCGTTATGATCACATCTTCGCTGACATTAACGATATTTCCGTTATATGCCTCACAAAGAGCAGATATATCACTAATATTTTCAGTGATAGGAAATTTAACGAGCGCCATCTCTTTTTCTACCAGATCAGCATGTTCGATAACTTTTAAAACCGGTATCAGCTTATGAAGCTGTTTTGTGATCTGCTCTATCACACGGACTGAACCAGATGTGACTATCGTAAGACGAGAATATCTACTTTCAGGTATCGGTGCTACCGTAAGTGATGTGATATTGTAACCACGTCCCGAGAAAAGGTCAGTAATACGAGATAGCACGCTAGCTTCGTTAATTACGATAACCGAAATTACACGTCTTTCTGCTGCTTCCATTTACTTCTCCTTATACTCTAACATCATATTAAATAGCGATCCGCCGGCCGGTACCATCGGCATAACGTTTTCTAGTCTGTGTACTTTTACATCGATAAAAGCGACTACGTTTTTCTCTACAGCGTCTTTTAATGCCGCATCGAACTCCTCTTTAGTACTTACTCTGTACCCTATCCCGCCAAAAGCTTCAGAAAGCTTTACAAAGTCTGGCTGTAAAGAGAGGTCTGTCTCTGAGTGGCGTTTGTTGTAAAAAAGTGTCTGCCACTGACGAACCATTCCTAAATAGTTGTTGTTTAGGATGATGTTGATAACCGGCAGTTTTTGCTCGACTGCAGTCATCAGCTCCTGAACGTTCATCAAAATCGAACCGTCACCCGTGAAGTTTATACTTACACGTTTGGGATCAGCTGCTTTTACGCCGATGGCCGCAGGGAAACCAAATCCCATCGTCCCAAGTCCGCCTGAACTGATAAACTGGCGTGCACGAGTAAACGGATAGAACTGTGCCGTCCACATCTGATGCTGTCCAACGTCAGTAGAGATATTTGCTTTATCGCCAAGTAACTCACCGACTCTCTGGATGACCCATTGAGGTTTGATATCTTCACTGTCCTCTTTATATGAAAGCGGATGAAGCTTATTAAAGTTCTCAATAGTCTCTAACCAAGGAGTATAACGCTCTTTATCAATAGTCGTCTTAGCGACTTCAAGCATACTCTTAACAACATGTTTCACATCTCCGACTATCGGAAAATCAGCAGTCACAAGCTTCGAGATACTTGCCGGATCGATATCTACGTGGATGACCTGTGCATTTTTTGCAAACTCGCTAAGTTTTCCCGTAACACGGTCATCGAATCTTGCACCTAATGCGATAACAAGATCTGTCTCGCTCATAGCCATATTTGCCGCGTAACTTCCATGCATACCCAGCATAGAGATCAAAAGTGGATCTTCCACACTTAATGTCCCGCGAGCCATAAATGTCTCAACAGCAGGAATACCGGTAATCTTGACCAGTTTTCTTACCTCTTCAGAAGCATTTGAGTTGATGATACCGCCGCCTAAGTAAAATAGAGGGCGTTTCGCATCTCTTATCGCTTCGACAGCTTTTTTTATCTGACGAGTATTACCCTTAGTCGTCGGTTTATATGTCTCAATATCGACCTCTTTAGAGTAGTCGAATTTTGCGATCTGTGCCGTGACATCTTTTGGGATATCAACATGAACAGGACCCGGACGACCTGTACGAGCAATGTAAAAAGCTTCTTTTAGGACACGAGGAAGATCCGCCGCATCGGTTACCAGATAGTTGTGTTTTGTACAAGAACGGCTAATTCCGACCGCATCTATCTCTTGAAACGCATCCGTACCGATAAGGCTCATAGGAACCTGCCCGCTTATAACGACTAAAGGAATAGAGTCCATATATGCATCTGCCAGACCTGTGACAGCATTAGTAAATCCCGGTCCACTTGTAATCATAGCTACGCCGACTTTACCGCTAGCCTTTGAATAGCCTTCTGCCGCATGTACAGCAGCTTGTTCATGACGAGTCAAAATATGTTTAAAAGAGTTTTGTTTGTATATCTCATCATAGACGTTCATGATCGCGCCACCTGGATAACCAAATATTGTATCAACTTCTTCAGCGATCAATGCTTCAATGACCATCTGTGCGCCACTAATCTGCATATCGTCTCCTTTTTAAAAATTCGCTAATTATATATATAAAGAACTATATATTAGGTTAAATCTACTTAAATTTATCTCTTTTAAGTTTCTATTTATCACACTTTATCGCAATATGAAAGCGCGATACCCTCTCTGAGGCTGTCATCTATCACGACGGAGCTCTCATACCCTAAGACTTCATACAGTTTTTCGACTATGATGATCCCCGATATTATGAGATCTTCTCTTCCTACACCGACATAAAAAGACCTCTTTTCATCATCCATTTTCAGGAGTTCCTGCATCGTCTTTTTACATCCTTCCATATCAAGCTTATAGCCGTTTATTTTCGAAGCATCGTAAGTGTTATAGTTCATTCCCTGCAGATATGCCGAGATAGTAGTCGGAGTACCTGCTGTCTGAACAAAAATATCAGGTTTTTTATGCTCATCATAGTAAGAGTCTATATACTTTTTGACCGGGACTAAAAGTTTTTGAAGATTCGTCTCTATGTCATCTATATTTTCAGAAATGTCCGTAAGCGTGACTATCCCGATATTAAAACTTTTTGAAGTGATCTTTCCATTATCGTAAAAGATGATCTCCGTCGAACCGCCGCCTATATCTACTAACGCAAATGACGAAGATGATAAGGACAGAATATCAAGTCTGTTCTTTACGGCTTTTGTCGTAAACCTTGCTTCCTTATCACCGTCTATAATCTCGAACTTTAGTCCCGTCTTGGCATATATCTCATAGAGTACTGCATCAGAATTAACAGCCTGACGCATCGCTTCAGTCGTGACAGCATACACTTCATGCGATTTGAAATCAAGTTTCTTTTGAGCTTCTTGCAAAGCATTTATGACTCTTTGAACCGCTTCTTCACTGATGGTCTTGTTCTGATGCAGGTTTTCAGCAGTCTTGACGATCGCTTCATACTCCTCGCCCCACTCTTTTGTATCACAATCGTACGTGATACATCGAAGAGTGTTTGAGCCTAGATCTATGGCTATCATCGGATCAATTGATATATCTGCTCAAATATCCCTCTTTTTGTAAGACGGATATGATCTGCTCTTGATGCTCTTCACCCTTAGTCTCAAGGTGGATAGTCACATTTGCATCTCCGTAATCAAGAGAGATGGATGTTCTGTCATAAGAGATATGAACAATGTTCGCATTGAGGTCTTTGAGTATCTCTGTGAGTCTCATCAATGAACCCGGTTTATCTACTAAAGTCACTGTCAGTTTCATCTTACGGCTTGACTTTATAAGACCCTTTTCGATGATGACCGAAAGCAGTGTCACGTCCATATTTCCGCCGCTTAACACTACGGCTACTTTCTTGTCTTTTAACTCAGGAAGCTCGTTATGTAAAAGTGCTGCGACACCTACGGCTCCTGCACCTTCCACAACAAGTTTTTGACGTTCTAACAGGTAGAGTATCGCACTTGCGATCTCCTCATCATCCACGGTTATAAACTTATCGACACTCTCAATGATATATGCAAGAGTGATAGGCGAACAATCACGAACAGCAATACCATCGGCTATAGTACGCACCGAAACAGAGTCGATAGGACGTCCCATCTCATAAGAGTTTTTCAGTGCAGGCGCACCTTTTGCACTTACACCGATCACTTGAATATGCGGATTAAGAGCTTTAAAAGCCTTTGCCATTCCGGAGATAAGACCTCCGCCCCCGACAGGGATCAGCACGGCGTCTAACTCTTTTGCTTCTTCTAATATCTCTAATGCCAGAGTCCCCTGACCTGCCATCACTTCATCATCTTCAAAAGGATGGACGAACACTAAAGAGTTTTCCTCTCCGTATTGAAGCGCATAAGCATAAGCTTCATCATAATTTGTTCCGGCTAAGATGACCTGAGCTCCGTAGTGTTTCACACCGTTTATCTTTGTAAGAGGTGTAGAATCAGGCATGACGATAGTCGCTTTGATGCCGAACTTTTGAGCCGAAAACGCTACGCCTTGAGCATGATTACCCGCACTCGCAGCTACAACACCGCTTTGTCTTTGCTCTTCACTGAGCGAAGCTATCTTGTTATACGCACCGCGGATCTTAAATGCACCCGTGACCTGAAGGTTCTCTTTTTTTAAGTAGACCTCACAGCCCGATGCTTCGCTAAGGTAAGGTGCGAAAGAAAACGGTGTATGAACGACGACATCTTTGATGCGTTCGCGCGCTTCGTATATTTTATTTATATCTAACAAATATTATCCCTATATATTACGATGATCTACCATCGCACATTGACTTTGAACTACTTTCATACCCGCATCTTGCGCTTTTTTAGCCGCTGCATTGTTGACTATGCCTATCTGAGACCAGAACACTTTAACGTCACCGCGCTCTATACATGCATCTGCTATGGCATCAAGTGCATCGGCTTTACGGAAAATATCTACCATATCGACAGCAAAAGGGATCTCTTTTAAAGATTTATATACCGTTTCACCAAGAATAGTCTCACCCTTTGGATATACGGGAACTATCTTATAACCGCAGTTTTGAAGATACGCTGCGACTCTGTGGCTGTCTTTAGTCTCATCAGGTGACAACCCGATGACCGCAATTGTTTTTACGCTAGAAAAAATCTCTCTTATATCGTCTCTGCTAGAATTTATACTTGGAAATTCGCACTCCATATTGCATCCTTATCATATATATTAAATAATTCATTTTAAAATGGATTGTACCTAAAATCTGCAAAGGTGTCGATAAACTTTAAGAAAAATAGAGTTACACTTGTACTCTTTACATGTAAGGAAGTGTGTATGAGCGAAGAGATCAAAAACATCGGGCTTAGTTCGGCGGAGGCTGTCATACGTTTAAAGAAGTATGGCCCTAACCTGCCGCCTGACAGCCGACCGAAGACACTGTTTGGTATCATCATCGGTGTTGTAAGCGAACCTATGTTTTTGATGCTGCTCGTTGCCGGAGGCATCTACCTTCTGCTCGGTGATCTTGCCGAAGCGCTCTTTTTACTTGTCTTTGTCTTCGTAGTCATCGGGATCACTTTGATCCAGACACATAAGACAGAACGTGCTTTAGAATCCCTTCGTGACCTTTCATCGCCGCGTGCTTTAGTGATACGAGACGGCAAAAAGATGCGTATTGCAGGACAGGATGTCGTCCCTGGAGATCTGCTTATACTGCATGAAGGTGACCGCATTCCAGCAGATGCTACTCTCATAAACGGTCAGCTTTCAGTTGACGAATCACTCCTTACGGGAGAATCCGTACCCGTAAATAAAATGGTAAGCGAACCCGGAGATGAAAGCTCTTCACTCTTTGCCAGTACTATCGTCACAAAGGGTTACGCAAAAGCACTGGTACAGCAAACCGGTAATGCGACAGCAGTAGGAGGCATCGGCAAAGCACTCTTGGAGACATACGAGACTACGTCAAGACTACAACGGTCCTCTCGCGTCATCATAAAAAATCTTGTTATGATCGCTTTTGCGATGGTAGTACTGCTTGTACTTGTAAACTGGCTGTTAAACGAGCAGTCATTTTTACAGAGTATCCTTTCAGGCATCACATTGGCGATGGCAATACTGCCTGAAGAGATCACGGTTATTCTAACAGTGTTCTTGGCACTCGGTGCATGGCGCATCTCCAAGATAAACGTCCTTACCCGTGATATCACGGCAGTAGAAGCACTTGGGACGACCACTGTCCTTGCAGTTGACAAGACAGGGACATTGACGCAGAACTCTATGCAGGTCGCAGAACTCTCAATAGACGAAAATTCATTTATATCATCAGAGGAAACGCTTGAAGAGGAGTTCCACTCACTTGTAGAGTTCGCCATGCTCGCAACACCGCAAAACCCTTTTGATCCGATGGAAAAAGCGATACAGTCCTTTGGACATGAACTTCTAAGCGGTACCGAGCATATACATGATGACACTGTTCCCCATTTTGAGTATGAACTCTCTCCTGAGATCCTCGCGATGACGCGCGTTATATCTACCGAAAGACCTTCGCTCTATCTGCTGGCTACAAAAGGAGCTCCCGAAGCCGTAGCAGATTTGTGTCATCTTCCTGAAGAAAAACTGCAGGATATCCAGCAAAGAGTAGAAGGGATGGCCAAACGCGGACTACGTGTCCTTGGAGTCGCACGCGGTGAGTGGAAAAAAAAAGATCTGGCAGAGGAGTGGCCAAAAAGTCAGCATGATTTTGATTTTACTTTTCTTGGTCTGGTCGGTTTCATAGACCCTATCCGCCCAGAAGTACCCGCTGCCATACAAGAGTGTCAAAATGCAGGTATCAAAGTGCTTATGCTTACAGGCGACCATCCGGCGACGGCACAGGCGATAGCAAGAGAAGTCGGCTTGGCTTATGATGCTCAAATCATCTTAGGTGATGAGATAGAATCTCTCAGTGACGATGTTTTAAAAGAGCGCTTAAAAAACATTACGGTCTGTGCACGTATGAGGCCTGAACATAAACTAAGACTTGTACAGGTATTGCAAGACAGCGGTGAAATAGTCGGTATGACTGGAGACGGTGTCAATGATGCTCCAGCACTCAAAGTATCAAATGTAGGGATTGCAATGGGACAAAGAGGTACCGATGTCGCCCGTGAAGCGGCATCTCTTGTTCTGCTTGACGATAGCTTTGCAAGTATAACAGCCGCTATATCGCAGGGAAGACGCATCTATGACAACATCACAAAAGCTACACGTTTTGCTTTTGCCGTGCATCTGCCCATTATCATACTCACACTTTTGCCTGCACTTTTACAGTGGCCTATACTTTTGATGCCTGCGCATATCGTACTTTTACAGCTTCTTATCGACCCTGCCTGCTCCATCGTCTTTGAGTCAGAACCTGCATCAGCCGATATTATGAAACGTCCGCCTAGGCATATCGATGCCAGTCCGTTTGCTCTTTCAAATGTCGGACATGCACTTATTCAAGGCAGCGGGATAGCTTTTATACTGATAGCGGGAGATTATGTTTTACAGCAGATGGAATGGAGTGATGCGCAGATACGTATCTCTGTGTTCATCGCATTTGTCTTGACACTCTTTTTTCTGGTCTTGGCGAACAGAACCTTTAGAGATCCGATCAGGCTAAAGATAAAAGAGAGCAATCCGTGGATAATCTATATGCTGGGCGGTGTGGCTCTCATCCTAAGCGCCGTGATATTTGTCCCCTTGCTGCGTGATATCATGAAATTTTCACCGATAGATGTTCAGACAGCTGCGGCTTCTTTGATACTTTTAACGGCTAGCGGAATATGGCTGCAGATACTGCGTTATCGATCTTGATCAATCTTTTTTTTCTTCAACTACCACAACATTTCTTCCTTTAGCTTTCGCCTTGTAAAGAAGTTCATCGGTGTGGTTATAAAGAGCAGATTTATCGGTCGTCACTTTACTATTTTTACTAAAATCTATAAAACTGACCCCGATCGAGACGGTAACATAAGGTGAAATATTATTTGTTTTGTGCTCGATCTTTTTCTCTTCTACCGACTTACGTATCTTATCCGTAAAGTCGTATATACTGTTCTTATCCTCTTCACTAAAGATCGCGCTAAACTCTTCTCCGCCTATTCTAAAAGCGAAATCACCTGCCCTTTTCATATACTCTTTTAGTATATGTGCGATCATTTCAAGCACTTCATCACCCATCTGGTGTCCGTAAGTATCGTTATACATCTTAAAGTTATCTACATCCAAAGAGAGCAGACAAAAAACTTTTTTCTCTCTTTTTACTCTCTTTATCTCAGTGTCAAATATATCATCAAAATAGCGTCTGTTATACAGTTTAGTCAAAGGGTCCGTGATCGAGATCGCCTCTAACTTCTTCCTGTTGGTAATATCTTGACGGATCGCGTTATAACCGATGATGTTTTTGTCATCGTCAAAATCCGGATATATACTCGTCTCGACCCAGTAGGACTGACCGTCTTTAGTTTGATTTTTAATCTCTCCGCGCCACATCTTGCCTTTTTGAATCGTCGCCCACAGGTCTTCATAGGTAGTCGCCGGCATATCCGGATGTCTGATAATATTGTACTCTTTGCCTATAAGCTCTTTAGCCGTATAACCTGTAAGTTTACAAAAAGCCTTACTGACACTTGTCGTTATCCCTTCAGTATCCGTATGGGAGATGATGACGTTCTCATCAACAAGTCTGATGTATTTATCAAGCTCTTTTTGTGCTTTTTTAAACTCGGTGATATCATGAGAAAAGATAGATATCTGAAGAACATTTCCGTCATTGTCGAGTATCGGGTAAAGATGATTTTTAAATATTTTCCCGTCTTGTTTCTCCTCATACATCAAAGGTTTTTTAGTTATAAGAAGTTCATTTATATATCTTCCTCTTAACTGTGAACTTTCTGCTGTAGAGAAATCAGAGATATATTTACCTTTTAGTCTGTCAGGAGTATTGTTTAAACGTTTGGAAGCTATATCATTTATTTCCAATATCCTTTCATCGACAGATATCAGAATAATAGAGACGACAGGTGAGTTAAGAAGCGTTTTAATCGTCTGCTCGGTCTTGTTTCTTTCAGTAATATCGATACCGATAGCTATGATATATTCGATATTTCCATTTTCATCCAAAACACAGGAATTTGACCATGTAAAAGGGATGTGTGTTCCGTCTTTTACGATCCATGTATTCTCGTACGTATTTGGAAAATCTCCTGTGACAAGACATGAAAATACCCTTTTTACCCTTTCTTGTTCTTCTTTGGGTATAAACATCTCCCAAGCCACCTTCCCTATGACTTCATTTTGAGTATAGCCTGTGAGTGTTTCTACTACTTTATTAGAAAGAACGACTTCGCCTTTAGGGTTCATAACAAGAACTATGCTGCTGGCCTGATCAAGCAGAGCACTGTGAAAGTCTCTCTCTTTTTTGAGTAAAGCAGATGAGTCTTGCAGTTTTTGCACTACATCATTGAGATTCCTGTTTCTCTGTGCTATCTGTTCTTGCATAATACGCATTGCTTTTGACAAAATGGACATTTCATCCCCGTCTCTTCCCAGATTGGGGATTATGACTTGATCATCTTCTGCTATCTTCTCAGCAGATGATGTCAGTCTTTCCAATGAATGCGTCAATCTGTTTCCGATTATATAGACCGACATTGCACTCAATATAATCCCCAATAGACTGACTAAAAAAGTAAAGTTCCTGTTGTCCTCTATCGTCTTTAAACTGTCGGTGACCTCAAAGATGATCTTTGCACTGCCGATGGCTTTATCATGCATCTTGATAGGTAAAACACTCAGTATAAATGTCCTTCCCTCAGCTTCTACCTTCTTTGATCTTGCATCGAATATCTTTTTAGAAAGTTCTGCATCAATATGAACATGAGAGATGACTCTATTTTCTTTATCTAGTATCTCAACTGCGACTATGTTCTTGATATTTGTAAAGCTGTCGATCGCGTTATCAAGCGTTTTTTTATCATAGACTACAAGCGGTGCCTGTATCAGTTCCGTAAAAAGCTTATTTGCAGTTTCGACCTTCTCATCGATCAATGATTTTGACAAGTTGTGTAATGATGAAAAATTATAAAATACGATAACAGAGATAAATAGGACCTCCGTTACTATAAATGATAAAATAAACTTGTATTTTAATGATAATCTCATACTTACTCTTTACCTTTTGACAGATTCTCTTTTATAAATATCTTCAACTCTTCAAGCGACAAAGGTTTAGAGTAGACATACCCTTGTATATCGTCGCAGTATTTGTCTTTAAAGAACTCTAACTGCTCTTCATTTTCTACACCCTCTATGGTTATCTTAAGTCCGAAAGTGTTTGCCAGGGCAAGGATGGCTTTTACGACTGCGACACTCTCTATTGAATACGGCAGGTCGTCTACAAATGCCTTGTCAACTTTTAAACGTGTGATCGGAAGTCTTTGCAGATAACTCATAGAGGAGTATCCTGTCCCAAAATCATCGATAGCAAGCTCGACACCCATCTCTCTAAACTTTCCTAGAGTATCTATAGCTTTTATCTCGTTTGTAGCGATATAACTCTCGGTGACTTCAAGCTCGAGCTCGTGTGTGCCGATGCCGGTTTCTGCGATGACATCGCTTAGTGTCTTATAAAGATCACTGTAATGAAGCTGGATAGAGGAGATATTGACACTGATGTGTTCTAATATATAGCCCTCTTTTTTAAGTTTCATAAAGTCTTCACAGGCTTTATCCAATACCAATTTTCCGATCTCTATGATCATATGGGTATCTTCTGCGATCCCTATAAATTCACCGGGACTTACATGTCCTAAAGTAGCGCTGTTCCATCTGACAAGCGCTTCAATACCGACTATCTTCTCAGTCGCTATAGATACTTTCGGTTGATAGACCAGCATAAACTCATCTTTGTTTTTAAGTGCATATTTCAGCGCATTTATTGTCTTTGTACGTTTTTCCAAGAACTCTGCAAGTTCCACAGAGAAAAAGCTGTAGTTGTTTCTTCCCTTGTCTTTTGACCTATACATCGCCAAGTCGGCATTTTTTATAAGCGTGACGGAGTCTGTCCCATGATCGGGATAAATCGCGACGCCTATACTCGCCGTAGTACTTATCTCAAAATCGCCGCATTGAAAGATCTTTTCAAACTGTCTTAACAGATTTTTTGCGAGATCTTCTACATATTGGATATTATCGAAATTTTCAACATATAATTTGAACTCATCTCCGCCAACTCTGGCAAACACCGCTTTGTCTACC
This sequence comes from Sulfurimonas sp. HSL3-2, assembly GCF_039645965.1. Taxonomy (GTDB): domain Bacteria; phylum Campylobacterota; class Campylobacteria; order Campylobacterales; family Sulfurimonadaceae; genus Hydrocurvibacter; species Hydrocurvibacter mobilis. The sequence continues at coordinate 1,183,658 of NZ_CP147917.1, forward strand.
AAAAATTCTACTAATCTGTCCGAGACTTTCTGCAGCAGTTCATCTCCTACATTGTGTCCTAACGTGTCGTTTACCTGTTTAAACTGGTCTAAGTCTAAAAAGAAAAGTGCGACTTTATGCCCTTGATGTTCAGCCGCATAAGTAAGAGCTTCGTTAAAACTGTCATCAAATGCCCTTCTATTGAGCAGATTTGTAAGTTCATCATGATTTGAAAGATATTCCAATTTTTTTTGCGACTCTTTCAGCTCTTTTTCACGGTTATGTACAGCTTTTGCCAGATCATTTATATTGACGGATATCTCTTGTAGCTCATCTCCGCTTTTTATTATCTCGGATTCGGAATAATCACCGCTTTCGATTTTAAAAATATTTTTCATCAACCTGTTTAGAGGTTTAGATAGATTGAAGTTCAGCAGATAATAAAGCACTATCAACGTGACCATCGTTATCAAGATCAAAAAGAGTACCAGCTCTATCCTGTTTTTATTAAGTGCACTGTTTAGTATCGATTTATCCAGCGAGATGACTATATTTAAAGGCAGTTCTTTAGTGACTACGATAAAAGAGCTGTAATACTGTAGATCCGACTGAGTAATATCGATATCATCCAGATCCGATTTATCTAAAAGGCTTAGTCTATCATTTGTATATTTGCTGTCGGGAGTCATAAATACTTTCATATTCAGATTTTTTGAAATGTTCTGAAAGTAGTTGTCATCTATCTTATAAGACATCTCTATGTGCGATGTAGAGACACCTTTTTTATCAAACATGCTTTTATGCGACTTTATATAGAGACTGCCGTTTATATAGTGATATGTGATAAGCGTTCTGTCTTTTAGTTCAGGCTGTTTATAATACAGGATATGTTTATAGTTGATATCCTTTGTATAGTCATCGAGAGAACTCTTTTTATAAAGATCCTCAAACTCGTATTTTGAATATATGACCGGTTTGGAGTTTTCATAGGAAACATAGTTTAACTTGTAGTCTTTGTCATCTTTAAAGACAAAGGCTATGAGTTCTGCATTTTTATCATATAACGCGATATCTGAGTTAAAAGATATCTTCACCCTTCTTAAAAGCTGAAGGGCTATATCTTTTTTCTCTTCATCAAGCAATACGGCATTATAATGTTTTTTATTTTGGTAATTATTTATCAGTGCTATAGATGCCTTCATAGTCCTATCGTCTTGGATAAAACTCACCCCTTTTATAAGGTCCTGTTCTTTGTTTTTTATATCAAAATAGATCTTCTCTTTAGCATTGCTTATGCGCTGTTTTGCATCCTCAAAATAGATATTTTTTAAAAACTCGTCAAAGTAAAAACCCAATACGCCGATCGACGTAATTATTGAAAAGAGTGTTATTAAAGATATTTTAGTCGTTAGTTTAAATTTCATTATCAAAATATCGGTTCCACTCTTTCAACGTTTTCCTTTGTGACCAGTTTCACCGGTATAAAAATATGTTTTGGTATTTTCTTATCGGCAAATATCTTCACCGCTATATCCACCGCCTGCTTAGAACCAAGCGGAAAGAGGATCGAACCTGTCTGTGTCCCGTTTCTGATCGCTTCTTTGGCTTCACTCGTATAATCGCAACCGATCATTATGATCTTTGAAGGGTCCATGTCAAATCTTAAAAGTGCGCTTCGTACTCCGCTTAACATACTGTCGCTTTCTGAAAAGATCGCATCTACATGTACGCCCTCTTGTATAAGCTTCTGCATCTCCACAATAGCATCGCGTCTCAGATAGTTTCCTGTTCGTTTGATGACTTTTATATCTTTATATTTTGATATCTCATCCAAAAAACCCTTACTTCTCAGGTGTGTGACATCGGCTTTTTGCAGACCTTCAAAAAGTAAGACCATCCCTTTATAGTTCAGTTTTTTCGCTATATACTTAGCACCGATAGAACCGATTTTTATATTATCGGAGTTTATAAAGGTGGTGTACTCCTGAGAGTTTATACCTCTATCCAATACTATGACAGGTATCCCGCTTTTATAGGCTTTTGTCACGACAGGTACAACAGCATCAGCATCGTTTGTCCCTAAAATGATAAGATCGACCCTCTTTTCTATAAACTCGTTTATCTGATAAATAAGAAGTGAGGTCTTCCCTTTCGCGTCTGAATATACGAACTTCCAGTCTTTATGTTTTAACACAGCGTCTCTGGCTTCGAAGACCTGGGCCTTACGAAAGTCGTTTGCCATATTGTCCTGAGCGAATGCGATGAATTTTACTCCACTTGCATAAGTCGATATAAAGAGTAGCAAAAGCGTGAAAATAACCCTTAGCATATAATTTAAACTCCAATCACTCAAAACTCATACAATATTGTCTATATAATATCTATATCTTTGTAAATCTATACTTTAAAAATCGTCGTGGAATTTTAGCATAAAGTAAAATATGTAACTAATTTTGTTATTATTCTGAACAATCATCTTTTTTACTGGAAAAGTTCTATGAAATATGAAGATACGCATTTATTATTGACGGATTCTCTTACCTATTTAAAAAGCAGAGTATCTTTAGTCCAAGATGTTTTAAATATGCGTATCGGAAACTTGATCTTAATAGATATAGACAACTTCAACTCCATTAACAATCTTTACGGCATGGAATCAGGGGATACGGTCCTTATAGAGACGGCAAACTATATTAAGCAGGTCGCCCAAGAGAGAGGATATGAAGCGTACCGTGTCACTTCCAATGAGTTCGCTCTGTTGGACTATGATGCAAAAATCGATTTTGAAGACATCTATGAGGATGTTCAAAATATAATAGAACAGATGTCAAAGTATGATATATACTTAGATGCTATCAGCGACATCATAAACATACATGTCACCATAGGCTTTGCAACAGCAGAAGATATGATACTTGAAAAAGCCAGCAGCGCCTTGCAGCATGCTAAAAAGAACTACCTTAAATTTTCGGCGTATTCAAATATAACAAACGACATCAAGACTCTCTCAAACTATATCTACTGGAACAACGAGATCAAAAAAGCGATCGAAAACGACAATATACAGCCATTTTTTCAGCCGATCCTCAACAGAGACGAGAAGATCATAAAGCATGAAGTACTTATGCGTCTTGTCCAAGATAACGGAGCGGAAAAGACCTACGTCTCGCCTGTCCAGTTTTTAGATATATCCATACAGACCAAAAGATATAACGAACTCTCCAAGATCATCATCTTTAAAGCACTAAATATGCTAAAGACCAGTGAGAACTCTTTTTCCATCAACTTCGCCTATCAGGATATAAAAAACAAAGAGCTTATCCACTCACTTTATAGATTTTTAGAAGAGAATCCCGATGTGGCAAAACGCTGTACATTCGAGATACTAGAAAGCGAACTCATCGAAGACACTCAGATGCTGCTTTCGTTTATAAACAAGGTCAGAAAGTACGGTGTACAGATAGCCATCGATGATTTTGGAATCGGGTTTTCAAATCTTGAGATGATACTTTCAAGCCAGCCTGACATCATAAAGATAGACGGCAGTCTGGTTAAGAATGTAGATATAGACTCCAAAGCTCTTACTTTAGTCGAAGCGATAGTCGCATTTTCACATAAGATGGGCATAAAAGTCGTTGCTGAATATGTCCACAGCAAAGAGGTATACGACATCTTAAAAAATACGGATGTTGATATGTTTCAAGGATATTACTTTTCTAAACCCGTGTTTACTCCTAATTAGCTACAATTTTGGTATGCAGTCAAATAACATAATCGAGATCTCATCTTGTAGCTTTAAATACCAGCAAAATGAAAAAAATACATTAGATATGGAACCCTTACATGTAAGAAGCGGTGAACATATCTTTTTGCATGGTAAAAGCGGAAGCGGCAAGACTACATTTTTAAACATACTATGCGGTATTATCGAACCCGATGAGAACGATATCAAGATACTTCAAACAGATTTTACAAGACTTTCAGCATCACAAAAAGACAGATTTCGCGCCGATAACTACGGGACGATATTTCAACAGTTCAATCTTCTGCCTTATCTCAGTGTAAAAGAAAACATATCTCTTGCCTGTGGGTTTTCAAAACAAAAATCCTTACATGTAAGCGATATGGACTCTGAAATAAAAAGACTTCTTGATGCCTTAGATCTCTCACCTGCTCTGCTACATACTCCCGCTATGAACCTAAGTGTGGGTGAACAGCAGCGTGTGGCAGTCGCACGCGCACTTATCGGCTCTCCTAAGATCATCATCGCGGATGAACCGACCTCCGCACTAGACAGCGATACAAAAGAGAGGTTTATGGAACTGCTTTTTGCACAAGTAGAGGCGCAAGACTCGACGCTTATCTTCGTAAGCCACGACAGATCACTCTCTTCATACTTTGAAACACATTACGATTTTGCAGATATAAACAGGGCTGTCAAATGAGAATATTATGGCTGCTTACTTTTAAAAGTATCTACAACCGAAGAACGGCATTTATACTCTCTATCATCTCTATCGCTATAAGTGTCGTACTGCTTTTAGGCATAGACAGAATCACTAAAGCAAGTAAAGAACATTTCTTAAACACCATAAACCGTACGGATCTCATTGTCGCGGCACCAAACGGCTCGCTTGACATACTTTTAAACCTTATCTTTCATATGTCTGACCCTCTTAAAGAGGTAGATTACAGTGCATATGAGAGCGTGTCAAAACTTGAGGGAGTCAAATGGGCGGTACCGCTCTCTGTCGGAGATTCATTTAAAAGCTATGATGCAGTTTCTACGACAAACGGCTATTTTCAATACTACAGATACTCGACATCAAAAAGATTAGAGTTTGCCCAAGGCGGAGATTTTAAAAAGTTTTTCGATGTAGTTGTCGGAAGCGATGTGGCAAAGACACTGAAGCTGCAGATCGGAGAGACTATCCATCTCTCGCACTCAAGCGGTCCAGATGCGCATGCCCATGCCAACCGTGATTTTCATATCTGCGGGATACTAAAACCTACGGGTACGCCAAATGACGAAAGCGTGTTTTTTCAGCTAAAAGCGGATGAAGCGATCCATATAGAGTGGCAAAGCGGACATTTTGTAGATATGCATATCTCATCAGATAAACTCGCACATATGGGTATAGTTCCAAAACATATAAGCGGTATCTTAGTAGGCTTGAAAAACCGCAGCGATGTACTTGGTGCCGCAGAAAAAATAGAACATCTTAAAGGCCACAACCTAAAAGCAGTCATACCTGCTAAAGCACTCTCAAAACTCTATAAGTTGATGAAGAATATGCAGGACATACTCACAGTGATATCCGGTATGGTCTTCATCGCTGCGATCTTTGGGATGATATCCACAATGCTTGCGACTCTAAATGACAGAAGACGCGAGATAGCCATACTGAGAAGTCTGGGTGCGACTGTTAAAAGCATCTTCTTTCTTTTTGCCATGGAAGCTTTTATCATCGTCACAGGCGGTATTATTTTGGGAAATATAGTCTTGGGAATGCTGATCTTTGCTAACAACACATTTTTAAATAAAGTACTGCAGATCGGCTATCTGCCTGATATCTATGAGAGCTCTTTACTGCTTGTTATGATAATAGCAGCGATCATAGTCAGTGTGATACCGGCTATAAAGTCATACAAGAACTCGCTTCAAGACGGACTGATGGTGAAGATATGATAAAAAGAACCCTGCTTCTAACTCTTATACTGTTACTCTCAGCATGTTCAGGTGAACCGAGCTATGAACTTGATGACTGGTCAAAACTCATCGATCCCAACTTCGACCAGGCGAAGATAGTCAGTTTTTACAAACAAAAAGTCTCAAAAGTAAAAGAGGGAAGCAAAGAGGAACGTGCCATCTATGCACAGATGCAAAAAGCACTTAAGGCAGCCGGCAACAACAAAGCCGTAGACGGTAAGACAGTAAAACTCTCAGGCTATTTAGTACCCATAGATATAGACGGAGAGATGGTAAACAAGTTTCTCTTTTTTCCAAATGCAGCTGCATGTATACATGTTCCGGCATCTCCGGCGAACCAGACTATCTTTGTAACGACGAAAAAGGGTAAAGGGGTGATGATGGAAGATGCGTATGAGAACATCACTGTTTGGGGGACGTTGAAGTTACAACATACAGAAGTCGCAAACGGGACTGCCTCATACGTCATAGATGACGCCATAAGCAAAGTCCGTCCGCGTCTTTAAAAAAGAGGTTATCTGCCTCTTCTGTTTGAAGAAGAAGCTCTTTTGTTTCTTCCGTTTGAGTTGCCTCTAGAGTTATTGTTTCTAGAGTTTCCTCTTTGCTGTATCGGTTCCGCTTTTATGAAAGGATCCGGTGTAAACTCTTTAAATGTGTGTTTTGGGATCTCCTGCTTTATCAGCTTTTCGATACTTTTGAGATATTCATGCTCATCTACACAGACAAGTGATACAGCCTGGCCGCCGTTACCTGCACGTCCAGTCCTGCCTATACGGTGGACATAGTCCTCTGCGATATTTGGCAGTTCGAAGTTCACGACATGAGGGAGCTGGTCTATATCTATCCCGCGTGCTGCGATATCCGTCGCGACCAGTACACGCACTTCACCGTTTTTGAAGTCGGCTAATGCTTTTGTTCTTGCATTCTGGCTTTTATTACCGTGAATAGCTGCAGCTGTGATGCCATCTTTTTCAAGTTGACCGGTAAGCTTGTTGGCACCATGCTTTGTTCTTGTAAAGACCAAGACCTGTTTCCATTTTTCTGTCGTGATAAGATGCGTCAACAGCTCTTTTTTTCTCTCTTTATCGACAGGGTGGATGATCTGTTTTACGTTCTGTGACGTCGTATTTCTCTTTGCTACTTCTATAAGTGCAGGAGTGTTTAAAAGTCCGTCCGCCAATCTTTTTATCTCATCTGAGAATGTAGCCGAGAAAAGAAGGTTTTGTCTGTTTTTCGGCAAAATCGAGAGTATCTTTTTGATATCGTGTATAAAACCCATATCAAGCATTCTGTCCGCTTCATCGAGGATCAAAAACTCTACTTTAGAGAGGTCTATGTTCTTTTGATTGGCATGGTCAAGCAGACGGCCCGGTGTAGCGATAACTATATCCACACCTGCTTTAAGCTGTCTGATCTGTGAGTTTATATTGACACCGCCGAAGATGATGCTTGATCTAAAAGGAAGATGTTTCCCGTAAAGTTCAACGCTTTCGCCGACTTGTGCCGCGAGTTCACGTGTCGGAGTCAGGATAAGTGCACGCACTCTGTGGTCAGTGACTTTTTTTTCAGATAACATCTGAAGTAACGGCAGAGTAAATCCTGCTGTCTTGCCTGTTCCTGTCTGAGCACCCGCGAGAACGTCGCGCTTACTTAAGATGACCGGAATCGCCTGTTTTTGTATAGGAGTAGGCTCGCTATACCCTTGTTCTTGGATGGCTTTTAATAAAGGAGCCCCTAAACCTAATGTAGAAAATGACATATGATAATGTACCTTGTGTGTGTCAGCCCGCTGTAAGTGTTTAAAACAAGTGTCGATTTAGGCTAATGAAATATAATAGTTAGAGTTAAATAGTAGAACAAAAACGAAGTCAGTTGTGAACCGAAGCACAAATAAATTTAACGTATTATATCACAATTATTCGTTTTTACTCTCATCCTCGGGTCTTGACTTCACTTTCCACTCAAAAGGCTTGTAACGGAGTCTGCTTCTGATATGCTTTATCTTGTCTATATCTTTCATATTGATGCTTATGGAGGTGTGCTCTATATCTTCACCCTCCTCGATGTTTATGTTGTCCGCCTTTTTAAACGCGAGTTTTTGAGAGTGGAATACGCTTCTGTGCCCTGTGATCAAAAATGCGATGACAACGCTTAGTGCCGCATAGTTTGCCATATTGGTACCAAAAAGCTCGACCGCCATGATGATAGATGCTATAGGCGTGTTTGTCGTCCCTGCAAGAACACTTACAAATCCAAGAGCCGCAAACAGTGCGACATTGTCCCCCATAATATTTCCGATAGCGACACCGCTTGTAGCCCCAACATAAAAGATAGGTGTGATGATCCCGCCGCTTCCGCCGACACCGAGCGTGATAGAGGTAAAAAATGTCTTCACGATAAAATCATACCAATGAATATTTCCAGCAATAAGCAGATGCGGATCAAGCGCTTCATTGATAGTGTTTAATCCAAGACCCAGATACTTATCGGACATCAGCAAAGATACGATGACCATAATAACACCTGCGACAAAAGCTTTTAAATAACGGTTGTAAGGTATCTTGCTTATTAATGACTGTGTTTTATTTACCGTCGTGATAAAACTATCTGAAACGATCCCGAAAAATATCCCTGCTATGACGACCTGCCCTATAAGTGTCAGATCAAGGTTGATAGATCTGTAAAAGTTGATGTCGTAGTACGGGTACTTGACGCCGAAGAACTGAGCAGTAGTAAAAGCCGCAAATCCTGAAATAAAAGACGGTAAAAGTACATCATACATGATAACACCGACGATAAGGACTTCGATCCCAAATATTGCACCTGCGATCGGAGTACCGAAAACCGAGGCAAATCCGGCACTGATACCGCAGATAACGATCTTTTTCCTATCTTTTTTAGAGAATTTAAGAAGAGTAGCCACAAAAGAAGCAGCGCCCCCGCCTATCTGCGCACCGGGCCCCTCTTTACCTACTGAACCGCCTGAGAAAATCGTAATGACCGTAGCGACAAGCTTGACAGGTATCACTTTGGCATTAATATATCCATCCTCTTTATGCACGGCTTCAATGACTTTCTCAGTACCGTGACCAGTTGCATTTTTATCGAATGTCCTGATGATCCAGATCGTCAGCATAAGACCTAAAGGAAGAGTAAGGTAGTAAGCAAAAGGAAGCGTCCCCTGCGTCTTCTCCGCTATCTGTAAAGTTTTTAGAAAGAGAGACATCAAATAGCCGATCATGATCCCTGTCGCCGAGGAGAGAATCAACCATTTAAAAACACTAAAAAAAATGACGGTCTGTTCAGTGATATGTTTTTTCAAAATAATACTTTAAGGAAGATATTTTCCGATTATAACTTAATTTTTTAAACATGTGAAGATTTATAAAGATAAATTAACAAATTAAATTAGATACAATTTTAATCTTAATAAAGGTTGTAAATGAATAGATATGATGTGATCGTTGTCGGTTCCGGAGCTGCGGGGATGATTGCTGCCATACAAGCAGGCAGAGACGGTAAAAAAGTCCTTCTTTTAGAGAAGCTCTCAAAACTCGGGAGTAAGCTAAAAGCTACGGGCGGCGGACGATGCAATCTTACAAACACACTTAATAACGAAGAGTTTATGGCAAAGTTTGGTCGTAACGGACGCTTTATGCAAGATGCTCTTCATCTTTTAGACCATAATGCACTTATAGAATTTTTTAACGGTATTGGCGTTGAGACTCATGCTCCTGATGGATTCAGAGTATTTCCCGTCGGACATAATTCACAGACCATACTCACTGCTTTGGAAGATGAATTAAACCGCTTACATGTAGATATAAAAACCTCGCAAAAAGTCACGGAACTACTAAGCGAAGAGTTACATGTAAGCGGTGTCAAAACCGACACTGATATCTACCATGCGCCAAACGTCATCATAGCAACAGGAGGGCTTGGTTACCCTACCCTTGGAGCTGAAGGTGACGGCTATACTCTTGCCTCGTCGCTCGGGCACAAGACGACTGAACTTTTTCCAGCTATGATGCCCCTCATAACGAAAGAAAACTGGGGTACAAACTGTAGAGCAGACACTCTTGCAAAGGTCGAACTGCGCGTTGATATTAAAAAATATAAAAACCTCAAAGCGGTAGGTGATCTTATCTTTACAAAGAACGGTATCAGAGGTCCTGTCGTACTCGATTTTGCACGTGAGATCACACCGATTTTGAGCAAACTCGGAGAGGTTCCCATCATCGCAAATCTGACAAAAGGGATGAATGAAGATGATATTCTCCGTCATTTTAAAAACGAAATTCTGAAAGACCCCGATGCAAATATAGAGCAAAATCTCTTGAGTATTTTGCCAAGTTCTGTCATACGTGAACTCTGCAAATTAGCAGATGTAGACCCATCCATGAAGTTTAACAAAGTGGAGGGAAAAAACCGCGCGGAACTTGTAAAGATACTCGCTTCTACTCCGCTCACTATTACAGGGCATGAAGGCTTCAAAATGGCGATGATAACAAGAGGCGGTATCAGTCTTAAAGAGATCGATCCCCGCACGATGCAGAGCAAGCTTATAAAGGGTCTGTACTTCTGCGGAGAGGTGATGGACCTAGACGGCCCATGCGGAGGCTATAACCTGCAGTGGTCGTTTGCAAGCGGTTACTTGGCAGGTCATCTTTTAGACTAAGCTATAAATCCATAGAGCAGACTTGTGGTTAAAAACGAAAAAAGTATGCCGTAACCCACGATCGCTGAACTGAGCTTTGGTGCAAGCCCCGTCATAGATGCCATCGCACCGGCAGTTACCATCGGAGCCATTCCGGCCTCTAAAATAGCTACTTGTGCAGCCTCATTATCCCAGCCAAAGAGTTTTGCAGCCATGATGGCGATAAGCGGTGCCAATAGAAGCTTTATGACAAGAGATGTACTAAACGGCTTTAACTCATCACGCGTGAGACGTAGTTTTAGTTGCAAACCTACCGCTACAAGACCTACAGGTATGATGGTACTTGCCATATGAGAAAGCACCTTCGTGATATTATCATTGAACTCCACGCCCATGAGACAAAGGGCGATAATAAGTGCTATAAAAGGCGGGAAAGTAAACACTTTGACAACTATCATCTTTGCACTCATCTCGCTTTTATGAGAATAGTATGAGACGATAAAAGTACCGTAAATAGAAAGTGCGAAGAATGTTCCTAGCTGGTCATACACCAAGACATAAGGCAAGACTTTCTGTCCCATATAAGCACTGATAAGCGGGATACCCATAAACGAGGAGTTTGTAAGTACCGTTACAAGCATCAAAGCACCCGTAACCTCTTTAGTAAAAGCGAACCATCTGCTTACGTAAAAAGTGATGAGTGCAGTAAGTGCCATTACCGTCCAAGCTATGACGATGGGGATGATAAGCTCTACTGAGAATGTCAGTTTCGGTATCTGCAACAGTATCATCGCGGGAAGCGAGAAATAGATGACAAACTGGTTTAATGTGATAGCTGCATCATCTGAAAAGATATGAAATTTTTGGATGGCATAGCCCAGAACTATACACAGCAGGATGAGGATAAAGTTTTCCATTATATATTTACCTTGGAAGTAAAGAGGCAAAAGCCTCCTATATTAGTAGTTTGTCAGTTTTGAGACGATATCGTTTATACTGTTTGAAAACATAGCATATAAAAACGGTTCGATATCTTTTGAGTCATATGAAGGCGATATCCATTTACCGTTTCTCTCTTTAAAGTTCAAGATCGTCACTGCAGCATTTTTTCTGATCATGACCTCGACATCTATCTCCCCTACAAGATTTTCATCAAAAGTCTTATTGTTATAGATCACTGTAATCTTCTTGATATGGACGTCGATCGTTAAAGATGCCTTTTGAGGATCGCCGTCAGTTTCAAAATGAGCCATTTTAAGTGCACGGACAAGTCCCTCTTTATATCTGTCTGCAAAGTCCACATCACTGTACAGTGTCACATCTTTTTTACCGTTTGCCTCAGTAAAACCGATGTCACGTTTATCTGCTCTTATATCCTTTACTATTCTGATATAGACACTCTTTTTCTCTTTTGAAAGTGCTCCCGCATAATCAGATTCATAAGGTTTAAGTCTTATGGCTTCATTTTTATATGAACACCCTGCAAAAAACAGGCTAACGGCAAGAAAGTAGAAAAGACTCTTCATAGAAACACTCCTCTTAGTATTAAGAAATTATACATTAGAGATTTTAAGCTGACCTTTTAAAAAAGTTTTTCCTGCCCTATGCGGTACAGTGCAAAGTCATACTTGAGCGGATCTTCTGCATCAAACTCTTTAAGCTTACATGTAAGCTCTACGGCAGCCTCAAGATCGTATCTCTTTCGTGTCAGGAGCCCAAGTCTACGAGAGACATTAAAAGTGTGTGTATCAAGCGGGATGATAAGGTCTTTTGTGTCCACTCCGCTCCAAAGTCCCATATCGATATTATCATCTCTTACCATCCAGCGAAGATACATCATCCAGCGTTTTAGGGCCCCTGTTCCCTTTGTCTTCATCGTGACGCGGGAAAGCAGAAAATCATACCCTTTTGATGAGTGCGGATAAAGAGAATTCAGCGTTTTTATAAGCTCGTTTATCCCATCAATGACACTGTTTTCTCTGCTGTATCCGCTTTTAAACACATCTTCTAAACTTGTCTGTTCTTTTAGACGTTTTAGCGCTATAAAAAGGGCTATGACATCTTCACTTTTTTGAAAACGATAGTAGTGCTTTTTAAGAGCTCTTTTTATCTCATTATCGCTACTATGTAAAAGAGAAAAATCAAGAGAATCTAGAAACTTCACTATCTGTTTTACGTTTCCGTAGGCAAATAGAGCGCAGACAAGCGAAACGGCTTCGTCATTATGACGGTGGGCGACTATGATGGGATCAAGTCTCTCTAGACAGATCTCTCCATCACAGTCACGTTTTAAGACCTCTGCATCAAGCAGTCTTTTTATGTCAGACATTGAGGTGGTAAAGTTTTTTTCTTTCACTTGAGCCTGCGATATTGAGCTGTTTTCTGTATTTTGCGATAGTACGGCGTACCATCGTGACTTTGAACTTCTCTTGTATCATCTCTAAAAGCTTCATATCGCTAAGCGGTTTTTTAGGGGATTCCTCTTTTACTATCTGAAGCAGATAATCTTTAATAGCAGAGTTTGAAACATCCTCATCGATCGCAGTGGTAAAGAACTCTTTCATAGCATAGATCCCGCGATCACAGGCGATGTATTTGTTAGCTATAGCACGTGAAATGGTCGAAGGGTTGTGCCCGAACTCATCTGCCAAAGTCTTAAGTGTCAAAGGCATGATGTTTCCGCCGGTAAAGAACTCATACTGATACTCGACTATCATCAGCCCTACTTTGTACAGGGTGGCTTTTCTCATATCAAGCGCATCGACAAGACTTTTTGCCTCTTTTATCTTCTGTGAGATAAACTCATGTTCTACTGCATACTCCGTGTTGATGTTTATGGTCGGATAATAGGCATCGTTTAGCTTTACCTCTATACCGCTTTCCTCATCAAAGAAGATCATCAGATCCGGGATGACCTGTGTCGAATCTTCAAGGTACTCGATGGCAGGAGGATTTTTAAAGCTTCCTATAACCCTCATAGCTTCTTCAAAATGCTCATTATCACTATGGGTATGCATCTCTTGGAGGTTCTTTATCAGCTTGACTGCCAATTCATAACCATTATCACTGATCTCTGAATTTTCAAGTTGAAAGAGAAAAGATTCGGAAAGATTTTGCGCACCGATGCCTACCGGTTCTACATGAATAAACCTTCTTCTTACACGTTCAAACTCATCTATAGAGATACCGTTTTCGTCGCAGAATGCTTCACTATCTCCCTCATAGTAACCGTTTTCATCAAGGTTTTGTACTACAAACTGTGCGATTTTTTGAGAGATGGGTGTTGGAAAGAGCGGAGCTTCAAGCTGTTCGTCTAAGACGTCGTATAAAGATCTTGACTGGATCGTCAGAGCTTCTATCTGCTCTGTCCTAGAATTTGAAACACTACTTGAGATTATCTTTCTTGGGATCTTACTTTCAAAATCCTCTTCAAATCCGGAGCTGACTTCGACTACAGGATTTGACTCGACAAACGGTGACATCGCTTCACCGAGTTCGCTTAGACTCGAGTGCAGTATCGGCAGCCAATTGCGCAGAGTGTTAGAGAGTTTGTTTTTGGTCTCAACACTTTGACTGACTCTTAAAGTTGCCATATACCGCCATTAATTTCAAGTCCTAGAACTTGAAATCCTCTCCAAGATAGTGTGTTCTTACATCGGCGTTTCTACCGATCTCATCACTGGTACCGCTTGCTAAAAGCGTTCCTGATTTGATGACATAAGCCCTGTCACACACAGCAAGCGTCTCACGTACGTTGTGATCGGTTATAAGTACGCCGATACCGTACTCGACCAGCTGTTTTATAACATTTTGTATATCCAGTACCGCGATAGGATCGACCCCGGCAAAAGGCTCATCCAGAAGCAGGAACTTAGGCTTGTTCACAAGTGCTCTTGCTATCTCCACACGACGGCGTTCTCCACCGCTTAAGCTGATCCCTTTTCTGTAACGGATAGGCTCGATGTTAAACATATCTAAAAGCTCCGATATACGCTCTTCTTGCTCCTCTTTACTCATATTTGAGGCTTGTGCAGCGACTAAAAGGTTATCCTCGACACTTAAGTCCTTAAAGATAGATGCTTCCTGCGGAAGATATCCTATCCCTTTGACGGCACGTTTATGAAGCGGTAGCTTTGAAAGGTTTTCCCCGTCAAAGAACACATCACCGCTGCTGACCTCTACGAGTCCGCATATCATATAAAACGTCGTTGTCTTGCCGGCACCGTTTGGTCCCAAAAGCCCGACGACCTCGCCGCTTTTCACTTCAAGAGATATACCTTTTACTATCTCTAAAGATTTTATCTTTTTTACCAGTTTCTCAGCTCTTAATGTGTGCATCGTCTACCCTATATAATCTTTTATCATCCAGTTTTTCTATACTTATCACCACTAAAGGTATCTCGGCACTATCGAGTATCTCTATAAGCGTATTGTCGCCCCACTCTACAAAGTGATAGCCTTCGCGTTCCAGCTCTTCGAGCATCCCAAGCGCCATAAAATGCTCTATACCGTGATTATAGATATCGTAATGAAATATATTATCACCATAACATTGCTGCAAAGAAAACGTAGGAGAGGTAACGGCCTCTTCTACCCCGAACTCCTTGGCAAATGCTGAGACAAATGTAGTCTTTCCGGCAGCTAGATCTCCGCGCAGGATGATAACACCGCCGTTTGGCAGAAGATGCATCACCTCATTTGTAAGTCCCGATAAGTTCTCTTTATCTAATATAAACTCTTTCACAGTTTTGTCGATACCTCTATGATCTGTTGCAGCTTCGCTTTTGCATGACCGGATAATAAAGCATCTCTGGCTATCTCAAGACCGTCTTGGATATCTCTTGCCATACCATCGACTACAAAAGCAGCTGCCGCGTTTACTAAAACGATATCCCTTTGTGCGTCTGTCGCACGGTTATCGAATATATCCGTAAGTATCTTGGCATTCTCATCTGCATCACCGCCTATGATAGCTGCTAAAGGTGCTTTTTTGATACCGTAGACCTGCGGATCGATGATGAACTCTTCTATCACATCATTTTTAAGCTGTGCCGCATATGTGATATCGGATATACTGATCTCATCCATGCGCTCTTTTGAAGAGACGACCAAAGCGTCAGTCGAACCGTTTATCTGCAGGGCATCCGCCAGTTTTCTTACAAATGACTTGTCAAAGACACCTAGCAGTGTTTTTTTCACTCCTGCAGGATTTGTCAGAGGTCCCAGAATATTAAAGATAGTCTTATCAGGAATACTTTTTCTAACAGGCATGATAAACTTCATAGCGGGATGATAGTTTTGTGCGAACATAAACGTAAATCCCGTCTCTTCTAATAGTCTGGCACTCTTGTCCATGCTAAGATCTAGTCTGACACCAAGTCTTTCAAACATATCCGCACTTCCCGATTTTGAAGTGACGGAACGGCTTCCGTGCTTTGCGACATAAGCACCCATAGAAGCGACAAGCAAAGAGACAGTCGAGGAGATATTAAAACTTCCTATCTTGTCTCCTCCCGTTCCTACGATGTCTATGAGTTTATCTTTCAACTCCTCTTTTACAGGCAGGTGTAAAGAGTGCCCTCGCATAACATGAGCTGCAGCCGCGATGGTTGCAACGCTTGTTGACTCATCCAGATGCAGACCTATCAAGAACTCTCTCATCTGTTCGTCATTCATCTTATGATTGAAAAGAAGTTCAAACATCTCTATAGACTCTTTGTAGTTCATGCTATCTCCTTTACATACTTATCCTGCTCAGATTTTGGAGTCGACTTTACAGTCGGTATGCTCAGCACGCTGTATTTTTTCACACCGTTTAAGTAAGAGATGCTGATCACGTCTCCGACAGCCACATCTTTACTCGGTTTTACTACTTTATCATTGATACTTACAACGCCATTTGCTATCATATCTTGAGCGACTGAGCGTCTTTTCGTTATATTTACGCTATTTAAAAATTTATCGATTCTCATAAACTCAAATACCTATTCTTTGTTTTCTTTATTTTAGACAAAAGAACCTAAAACAGATGTAAAAATGGAACAATTTTTGCATTATTTTTAAATAGATGGGGATTATAGGTGAAAGAGTGGAAATTTGGGGAGGGAAAGAGCCTAAATTCTAGCTCATTATCCCTTTTATCATGAAGAATACCGCAGCACTAAGAACTGCCGCAGCAGGAACAGTAATGATCCATGCAGCGACGATCTTTTTCACTGCATCTCTTTTTACGTACTTGATCTTTTTAGCACCTTTGTACTCTTTTTTCTCCAGTTTGACAAGTTCTTCCTTCTCATCGATACTTTTGAAGAGTTCTACGATCCTCTCGTAGTCTTGCTGGTTTTTATTTTCCAGTTTATCAAGGCTTTTCAGTTCATCACGCATGTCGTCAAGCTCTTTTTTGTCAGCTTTGAACTTCTCTTTGACGCTCTCTAAAAACTTCGATTCGCCGCGGTCAAGATACTCTCTTAAAAAACCGACACCAAATACGCCGCCTACTGCGATATGAGTAGAAGAGACAGGAAGCCCCAGCTGAGAAGCGACAATAACTGTGATAGCTGCTGCCATAGCGATACTAAAGGCTCTCATCTGATCAAGTTCAGTTATCTCGTTTCCTACAGTCCTGATAAGCTTAGGGCCGTAAAGTGCAAGACCTATCACTATACCGATAGCACCCACACTCATTACCCAAAACGGGATGCCGACTGCCTTATTAATAGCGCCTCCGATAACAGCATCGTTAATAGCCGCCAACGGCCCGATAGCATTTGCGACATCGTTTGCACCGTGTGCAAAACTTAACAGTGCAGCTGCAAAGATGAGCGGAATAGTAAAAAGCGTATTGACGCCTAATCTGTTTTTTTCTACTTTATCCGCAGCTTTTATGATCATCGGTTTTACAAAGAAAAAGATTATGATCGAAGATACGACACCGATACCAAGAGCAGTAATGAAGTTTACTTTGACAAGATGCTTGACACCTTTTAGCATCAAGTATGTAACAAATGCCATAGCCATGACAGAGATAAGAAAAGGCACCACTTTCTTAGCACTTTGTACCATATCCTCTTTATAGACGATATTTTTCTTTATGTAGTATAAAAAGGAGGCGGCTATGATTCCTCCCAGTACCGGAGAGATGATCCAGCTTGCTACGATCTTCCCGACCGTCATCCATGAGACTATGCCAAATCCGGCAGCTGCGATCCCTGCACCCATGACACCGCCGACTATCGAGTGTGTAGTAGAGACAGGCGCACCAAAATATGTAGCAAGGTTCAGCCATAAAGCAGCGCTTAAAAGTGCAGCACTCATAGCCCAGATAAAGATCTCAGGATTTGCGATCATACCCGGATCGATGATCCCTTTTTTGATCGTCTTAACAACATCACCGCCGGCGATAAATGCACCGCTCGCTTCAAAGATCGCCGCAATGATAATAGCACCCATCATAGTCAGTGCTTTAGAACCGACAGCCGGTCCTACGTTATTTGCAACATCATTAGCACCTATATTCATAGCCATATAAGCACCAAACACAGCACCTATGATCAAAAAGGTGTTATCGTGTGCCCCGTTATGTGAAAAAGTTATCCAAAAAAACACTAATGCAATAAATAAAAATGCAAGTGCCAGTCTCGCATAACCGCTAGGCTGTGTTTCTATCGTAGCCTTTTCCATACTTCTGATCGTCTTTATATCCATGCTTTGTCTGCCCTAATTTTATAGTAGTCGCAGATTATATATAAAGTGCCGTGAAAAATAGATTAAATTGTGGAATATGAGATATCTAAAAAAAGAAGTGAGTATGAAGCAGACCTCTTATTAGAGGTCTGGAATTTTGTTTTATTCGACTAGACCTAATTCCCCGCCCATTCTTGCAAAAAGAAGCAGACTGCCGACATCTAATGCACGGTCTGCGATCTTTTCGCTTTTTCTTAAAGCGCTTAGTATCTTGGTAAATTTACCGAAATCTTCTATGTTAGGAGCTTGCTTAAAGATATTATCTTGTAAAAGCTCATACAGATCATCTGTCTTGCTTTCAGAGATAAGAACTTTATTGAAAAGTTCTTGTGTCTCATCTGTGCATGTAGTCTTGATCATATTGACGACCGCAGTCAGACACTCAACAGTTGATTTTTGCATAGGCACTGCAAACTCTTTGACTGTAGTCTCATCCAGTTCAGAACAGTAGTTGCTAAGACCTGAAATGAAACTTCTTGTGTTTGAAGAAGCACGTAAAAGTTCGTTTGTGATCTTAAAAAATGATACTATCAGACGCAGGTCTCTAGCTTCGGGAGAATAAAGCGCCAATATTTTAACGATCGTATTGTCTATCTCCGTAGTCTTTGAACTCATGTTTTTCAAGCTCTCTTTTGCTCTTGACAATATATCTTTGTCACACTCTTGCAGTCCTGTAAGAATCGCGATATTTGCTTCTAGTATATTCTCAGCGATCGTCGCTATTTTCTCATTGATATCGTCTAGTTGGTTGCTGTAAGTCTTTAACATTATCCAAATCTCCCCGTAATATAATCTTCTGTTCTTTTTTCTTTAGGATTTAAAAAGATCTTCTCTGTTTCATCATACTCTATTAAGTCACCTAAATACATAAATGCAGTGTAGTCGCTAATACGGCTTGCCTGCTGCATATTATGCGTTACTATGGCGATACTGACATCTTTTTTAAGTTCTACTATAAGCTCTTCGATAGCTGCAGTTGAGATAGGGTCAAGTGCAGATGTAGGCTCATCAAAAAGTAGAAGCTCAGGTTTAAGTGCGACCGCTCTTGCGATACAAAGACGCTGCTGCTGTCCGCCGGAAAGTCCCATTGCACTTTTGTTGAGTCTATCACTTACCTCGCCGAAAAGCGCACTGCCTTTTAAAGCGATCTCGACTCTGTCAGCAAGTTCCGTCTTATTTTTGATCCCGGCAATACGCAGACCATAAGCGACATTATCAAAGATACTCATAGGAAACGGTGTAGGTTTTTGAAAGATCATCCCGACACGCTGGCGTAAAGAGATGAACTCATTCTCTTTTTTGATATCAAGAATGTTTTCCATCTCGCCTGTACCCTCGTTTAAGAGCATAAGCTTACCCTCATACTCATTACCCGGATAGAGATCATGAATTCTGTTTAAAGATCTTAAAAGTGTCGACTTTCCACATCCGCTGGGACCTATTAAAGCTGTTATAGAGTTCTTCATAATCGGTAAATTGATAGTGTTTAATGATCTAGCTTGTGCCGAAGCATATGTAAAACTAAAATCTTCTATACTCATTATTGGCATAAATATTATCCTTTGTGTCTTGTAATGTATCTTCCGATCAGGTTAATCATTAAAACCATGACCGTTAATATGAATGATGCTGCCCAAGCCAGATCACGGCTTGATTGGACAGGGTCGTTTGCAAGGTTGTAAATACTGACCGTTAAAGATGGAAAAGCTTCTGTCAGATCCAGACTAAAGTAGTTACTTGTCTCACTTGTAAAAAGAAGCGGAGCAGTCTCACCTATTATCCTTGCGAAAGAGAGAAGCAGACCTGTCATGATCCCTACTTTCGCAGCCTTGATGATAATATCCAAGATAACACGGTATTTACTTGCACCCAGTGCGATCCCCGCTTCACGCAGCTCTCTTGGAACAAGTGAAAGCATATTGTCCGTCGTGTTGATAACGATAGGAATCATCATGATAGCCAGTGCTATACTTCCCGCAAATCCGCTTGTCCCGCCAAACGGAGCGACAACAATAGCATACACGAAAGCACCGATGACGATCGATGGAGCACTCATCATGATATCGCTAAGATCACGTATAAATCTTACATACTTGCCGCGTCCATATTCTTGAAGATAGATACCCGCAAGCATACCGATAGGAATACCGATCAATGATGCGATACCTGCAATAATGAATTGTCCTATGATCAGGTTTCTAAGTCCGCCGTCGATAAGATCTTTAAAGAACAGGCTTAAATGAAAAGAGGTAAGACCTTTTGCGATCAAAGTCACTAGAATCCATCCTAAAAATGCCAGACCTATTAAAGCGGAGATCGTCGATAATAACAGGACGATCTTATTTATCGTTAATCTCATTAGTCAGCCTTTCTTAAGAAGTAAAATTTTGCAACCGAAATAACCACAAAACTGATTATGAAGAGTAAGAATGCAAGATAAAAGAGTGATGACAACGTAAGACCTGTCGCTTCACCGAAATTGTTCGCCATTGCGACCGGAATCGATATAGTCGGATCATTAAGTTTATGCGGCATAACGAATACCGAACCGATCAAAAATGCAACTGCCATTGTCTCACCTAAAGCACGTCCAAGTGCAAGTATGATAGATCCGATAATACCCTTTTTAGAGTATGGGAATATAACATCTTTTATGACTTCAAACTTTGTAGCACCAAGTGCATAAGCAGACTCTTTTAAGACATCGGGTGTCGTTCTCATACTGTCTCTTGTGATCGCCGCCATAAACGGAAGGATCATAACGCCCAGCACTAGCCCCGCCGTTAGAAGTGAGACCTGATAACCGCCGACAACGCTTTGGATGATAGGAGCGAAATAAAACAATCCCCACATACCGAAGATGATACTTGGTATCGCCGCAAGAAGTTCGATCGCTATACCGACGATATTTGATACTTTTTTTGGAGCAATCTCTGCCAAGAAGACTGCGATCCCCATTGCGATAGGCAGTGCAAAGACCATAGCTATCAAAGTTGAAAGAAGAGTACCTACGATAGGGATAAGTCCACCGTAAATAGTTCTCATAAGAGGTTCGTCCTCATCTTCATATGCTGCTAATATATCATCTTCATATGCATCTTCGGAAACTGCAGGTTCAGGTTTGATCTTTTGCGCATCTGTAGCCAAGTGAGTGACGCTGTTTTCAATAGGAACATCTTTTTCCCATGCTGATTCAGTTATAAATCCTAATCCAAACTCATCAATGGATGGTTTAGCAGAATTAAACAGACTAATAAATATCGATACCAAGAGTACCAATACAAATGTAGCACTTATCAGAGAGAGGTTCTTAAAGATTTTTTCCATATATATACCATGCTTTATAAATTCTAAAAAATGCAAACAATGCACTTTTAAAAATCTATCACTATTTTGAAATGAGATTATAAACTAGATAAGATACAAGCTTTATTAAACGAGGAGTTTTTTTACAACTTGAACAGAAGTTCAAGCTGTTTTTTTGTAGCAGAGGTATTAGTTAATACCTTTTTCTGCCCAGTATGTTCTAATTTTGTTTGTTAATGCATCTGGAAGTGGAACATAACCTAGTTCACTTGCAAGCTCTTGACCGTTTTTGAATGACCAGTCATAGAATGCTGTAACTTTTTTGTTCATTGCAGCTTTTTCTTGAGGCATTAAGATAAATGTCGCAGCAACGATCGGGTATGCGTCTTTACCAGCTGGATCAGCGATTACAGCATAGAAATCTTTTTTAGGATCAAGATCAGCTTTTGCAGCAGCAGCTTGGAAAGCTTTTAACTCAGGTTTGATGAAGTTACCCTCTTTGTTTTCAACAACAGCCATTTGAAGGTGGTTGTTTTTAGCATCAGCATAGTCAACATAACCTACAGAGAAAGGAGTTTGTTTGATAAGTGCAGCAACACCAGTGTTACCTTTACCACCAACGTGGTGATCACCTGGCCAGTTAAGTGCTTTTTTAGCTCCGTATGCTTGTTTCCAGTCATTTGAAATTTTACTTAGGTAGTAAGTAAAGTTAAATGTAGTTCCTGAACCGTCAGCACGGTGAACGAAAGTAATTTTTTCATGTGGAAGTTTTACACCTTTGTTTGCAGAAGTGATAACTTTGTCATCCCAGTATGCTATTTTACCAAGTGCGATTCCAGAGATAGCATCACGGCTTAGGTTTAATTTAGGAGTGTTTGGCATATTGTAACTCATTGTAATAGCACCAACAACACCAGGGAATTGGTAAAGTTTGTCTTTAGAAAGTTTGTTAGGGTTTAAAGGTGCATCTGTACCTGCAAAATCAACAGTTCTAGCTTCAGCATCTTTGATACCAGCTGAACTACCTTTAGAGATATAATCGATCTCAGTTCCGTTTGCTTTGTGGTAAGCACCTATCCAAGATTGGTAAACGCTATATGGAAAAGAAGCTCCACTTCCTTTTAAATCCGCAGCAGACACTGAACCAGTTGTAACCATTAAAGCAGCTAATGGTGCTAATAACGCAAGTTTTTTCATTTGATGTTACCTTTGTTTAATTTTGATAGCGGTATCTTAAACTCTTTTGATTACAAGTTGATTACAAAGAGAGTAAATGTTATAGTTACAGTAAAAAATCGGGAGTCAATATGGATGAAGCATCTGCAGTCGGCGAAAATATCATACTTTTTTTGGTAATACTGGGCATAGTTGGTATAATACTTACAAGAAAAAAAGAGAAATAAGGTGAAAATGATGAAACAAAGTCAAATAGATAAAAACTGGTTTGTTATATATAGTGTAATGCTTGTATTTGGTTTAGTATGGGCTATGATCGGTGACAGCAATATGAAAATTGTATTTGTAACTGCTGCATTCGGACTCTTTTTATACTCTGGTATAAAAATGGAACTAAACGCTCTTCACGCTAAAAAAGCACACTAATATAAAGGGGGAAATCCCTTTATAAACTCTTTCTTTATTTAATATACTCCGGTAACAACTCTTTAATACGATTATATATCTTTTCAAAATCTGTAGAATACACTCTCGTACTTGCGATCGATGTAATAAAATTCGTATCTCTGCTCCATCTTGGGACAAGATGCATATGGATATGTTCAGCTATCCCTGCCCCGCCGCTCTCGCCCAGGTTCATACCGATATTTACACCGTGAGCTTTAAACCCCTCTTTTAAGAGTCTCACGCTTTTTTGCGCCAGATCGCTCATATGCAGCCAAGTCTCACTCGGCAGCTCTTCAAGCTTGTCCGTATGAAGATGCGGGATGATCATAAAATGCCCCGGAGTATAAGGGTATTTATTCATGACCATAAAGCAGTGTTCGTCTCGGTAAAGAACATGCAGGTCACTGTCATCTTGTGCATGCGAGCTTATATGACAGAACACACATCCCTGCACATCTTTTTGACTGACATATTCACTTCTCCATGGAGCGTATAGTATCTCTTCCATCACTATCCTTTATAAAAATGCAAACACAAGGTCTGGGAAAAATATCACGATACAAAGAGCTGCAAGCTGCAGAAGTATAAAAGGGATGATCCCTCTATATATCTGCATCGTCGTTATCTCTTTACTTGCTCCTTTTAAAAAGAAGAGTGCCAGCCCAAACGGAGGTGTTAAAAACGATGCCTGAAGATTGAGTGCTATTAAAACCGCAAACCAGATAGGGTCTATGCCAAAAGCGTGCATTATCGGTACTAAAATAGGCACGATGATAAAAGAGATCTCTATAAAATCGATAAAGAAACCAAGTATAAACACAGCAAACATCGCAACGGCGATAAACACCCAGACATCGCCGATATCGTTACTGAAAAACTCCAAGATCATGTCCGTTCCGCCGAGTTCGTTAAAGACAAGACTAAACGCAGTAGCACCGAAAAGTATCATAAAGATCATACCTGTCAGTTTTACAGTCTCTAAAGATGCGTATTTGACCATTTGCCAGTCAAGAGAGCGGTTTATGAAGCTGAGCAGCAGTGCACCGACTACTCCAAACGCAGCCGATTCTGTAGGAGATGCGATCCCTGCAAAGATGGAACCAAGGACACTCACCATCAAAAGAAGCGGCGGGAACAGAGAGATAAGAAGCTCTTTAACCGATATTTTTTCATCCACTTCATAGACCGGTGCTACTTCAGGCTTTATATACGAGATAAAAAGGATATAGACGATATAGAGTCCCACAAGCACAAGCCCCGGTAATATCGCAGCTTTAAAAAGGTCACCCACACTGACACTCATGACATCGCCAAGGATGATAAGTATGATTGAAGGCGGGATAATCTGTCCAAGTGTCCCGCTTGCCGCGACTGTTCCCGCTGCAAGACTTTTGTCATACCCCGCTTTTAACATCAAAGGCAGCGCGATAACACTCATCATGACGACAGATGCACTCACGATCCCCGTAGATGCAGCAAGCATCGCACCCACAAGCACGACGCTTACTCCAAGTCCGCCGCGTACACCGCGAAAGAGCATACTCATAGAGCTTAAAAGTTTCTCAGCCATCATCGATTTTTCAAGTATAAGACCCATTGCGATGAAAAGCGGGACAGCCATAAGCGTCGTGTTGTTCATGATCCCGTAGATCCTAAACGGAAGAATGTCAAACACCTCAAATCCAAGTCCCGGTATAAACGCCGCAAAGACTATGGCGACAGTACCGAATGCAAACGCGACAGGTATGCCGATAAGTAAAAGGATCAGTACGACTGCAAACATTAAAAGAGCTATCATTTTGTCAGCTCCTCTTTACATGTAAGCACCTCTTTGAGTGCCTGCATGATCAAAAATATAAACCCGAGCGGCATCAAAGATTTGACTATAAAACGGTAAGGAAGTCCTCCCGGATCGGATGAACCCTCCATCTGAATGAAACTCAGCTCCACAAAATGCAGCCCTTCATAGACTATAAGAAGCGAGAAAGGAATAACAAAAAAAAGTGCCGCGATAAGGTTGATAATAGTTTTAGTTCTGTGAGAGTAGGAGTTGTAAAAGATATCCACTCTTACGTGTGCACTCTTTTTAAGCGTATAAGCGATGGAAAAAAGCATGATAAGGTCAAACAGATGCCATTCTAGCTCTTGCAGTGCCGTCGAGCCCTCGGAAAAGATATATCTAGCCAACGCATCGTACACGATCAAAAATACAAGCAGCGACAAAACGAATGCCGCAAAGTATCCGATGTAGAGCGTAAACTGATCTATCTTTTTTTTCATCGTTTCCTCTTATATAAAGTTCGGTGCGTCGTTGGCAAAAAGGATGATGTCACCCGCTTTCGTCGTCGTGCCTAAAAGCTCTGTGAGTTTTGTCTTGTCTTTGAGTATTATCTTGTTTGCTACACTCAAATGTTTATCAAAAAGCTCTGCATTGAGTGAACTTGTGACAATGGCTATGTCAAACACTTCATTTACTGCTTCTATGAACTTCAGGTTCAGTTCGTCACTGCTCTCAACAAGTCCCGGTGTAACTATCACTTTTCTGCCTTCATGAAGCGAGCACAGACGCACAGCTTCGAGCATACCGTCTATATTTCCGTTGTAACCGTCGTCAAGTATGATCTTTCCGCCTGCATCGATGCGCTGCAGTCTATGCTCGACAGGTTTAAGTTCTTCTACTGCTTTTACTATCTGCTGTGTATCCAGACCCAAATGCATAGCGACCATTACCGCAGCATCGATGTTTATCGTCTGAAACTCTCCGAGTATCTTTGTATGAAGATTGAGATTTTTTTCTCTTCTTGTATGCAGAACGAATGAGGTTCCCTCAAGCGTTGCTTCTACATTAGAGATGTTCTCTCCGAAAAATGTCACTTTCTCATGCGGCTCATCGGTCACAGAGTCATGGATAAAAGCTTTTTGCAGTCTAGGAGACTTCATGATCTGCAGTTTTGTAAAGATGATATTTTTCATCGTCTTGAAATACTCCAGATGCTGAGGACCGACTTTACCGATCACGACCGTCTGAGGCTCTAAAAACTCCGCGATAATACGGATATCATCGACTTCGCGGGCACCTGCCTCACATACATATATCTCTGTGTCTTCTGGCAGAGACTCGTTTATATCTCTTACGATCCCGCCGATCGTATTGACACTTCTAGGAGTCGCGTAGACTTTGTATTTTGTTGCAAGTATGCTGGCTACAAAGTTTTTGATACTTGTCTTTCCGTAACTTCCCGTTATACAGACAATCTGAAGCTTGTCTAATGACTTGAGTTTGTTTTTTGCCTCTTTTTTGTAGGCAGTAAACAGGAACTTTTCAACCAGAGTCGAACCTATGTAAGCAACGGCAAGAGGTAAAAATACACCGTAGACCTCACATCCGTGTTTTAAAGTACACAGTATGTCTTGAAACAGTGTCAAAGAGATTAGAAGGATCAGAAATCTTTTGACTCTCCATGTCAGTACGAGCTTTTTATCAAGTTTTCTGTGCCACATAAATAAAGACGGTAAAACGGCAAAATAGAAAAATATCGCAAAAAACTTATCTGTCGTATAGTAAGCGATAAACGGGATAATGAAATATATAAGATGCCACCACGTCTTATGATGGTTTAGTACGACTCTTTGGATCTTGTAGTCGTACCACTGCAGATTTGTTATAAGATACCAACCGAGTGTCGTCACAAAAAGGATATTCGTTACAAATGAGACTAAAAGTGTATAATCCAAATTATTTCTCCAATCTTTTTAGAAATGTATCTTCGATAAGTTTTGAGATAGACTTGGCATTTTGCATAAAGAAATAGTGGTCTCCCGGGTAAACGATCAACTGAGAGTCTTTCATCAACTCATCTATCTTTTCTCCGCTGCTAAGAGGTGTCGCCGTATCATCTTCACCCCAGCATAGAAGCGCTTTAGAGTTCGACTCTTTAAACTGAGTCGAAAAGTCCTCGTTGACGACGTTTTTAAACGTTTCATACATATGAGAGTTTAAGCTCTTTGCATCTTCTGCTACAAAATACTTTCTTATCTTTGAAAAACCGAAAATCTTAAGCATCTTAAACAAAGCGATCTTGAGTTTCACTTTGAGACTTTTTTTGGTATATATCCCTGCACTTGAAAGCAGTACCAAGACATCAGGCTGAAGCAAGACTGCCACTTTACCGCCGAAAGAGTGCCCCATAATGATATCTTTTGAAGCATTGATATGAACCATAAAAAGTTCGATTATACGTGCATAGTCAGACGTCTTCAGTGTCATATTGCACGGTGAGTTTCCAAATCCCGGAAGATCGATGTAGATATGGCGGAACTTGTTTAGATACGGCGAAAATGCCTGTTTCATAAGGTTTTTATTCGACCCCCAGCCGTGTAGGACGATCATATCTATCTTCGCTTCGGGATTGACTATCTCATAACTGATGTCAAAAGTGTGTCTATCGTATTGTATAGATTTAATCGCCACTTACTTGCCCTTTGCACTTGAAATAGAGTGGATATACTGATAACTTACACTTGCTCTTTTCTCTTTTGGAAGTGAGCTTAGAAGTCCGCTTATAGTCTTTGAAAAATCATCAAAGAGATAGTTTGCCATAGAGCCTGGGATCGGGTTTATCTCATTTAGATACACTTCACCGTCAACTACAAAGAAGTCACATCTGATAAGTGCACCTTCAAAAAGATTTGTATATATCTTTGCAAAAGTGTTTTGAAGTTCAGATACCAGTTTATCGTCTATCTCGGCTGAAGAGACTGTCGCCGAACGAGAGAAGTCCATATATTTTTTCTCAAAATCCAGGAACTCGTTTTTCTGAGGTTCCTCTACAATAGAGAACTTGATCTCGCCGTCTATCATACAACCTGCAAGATTGTACTCTTTGACACCGACTATAAACGGTTCGATTATGACGTTTTCATCAAACTCAAAAGCGACATCCAGTGCATAGTCAAGCTCTTTTTCCTCTTTGACAACACTCACCCCGATAGAACTTCCAAGACGTGCAGGCTTGATGATAAACGGATAAGACACATCGACTTTACGCTCATCATTTTTATTTAACGTCTGATACGCTACACTTTTTACACCTATGGCATCACAAAGATACTTTGTATAACGTTTATCGAAACTGAATACACAAGCAGAAGTACGGGGACCGATAAACGGTATGCCGTAGAAATCAAGCATAGAAGCGATAATGCCGTCTTCGCCGTCAGCTCCGTGTATAAGGTTTAATACAGCAGTTCCCACAAGCTCTTTAGAGAAAAGTGATTTTTTGACAAACCCGCCGTTGTCCAAAGTAAGACGAGGCATCTTTTTATGCTCACCTTTTGAAAAAGTCACGGCCTTCATACGTGAAGGTTCTATTAAATAAAAATTATGGTCTTGGTCACAAAATATAAACTCTAAATCAAATCCGACCAACTTCTCTTTTACCGTGATAGCACTTACGATGCTGATCTCATGCTCAAAACTTGCACCACCGAATAATATAGCTAATTTCAATCTTTTCCTTTAAATCTTTTGTAGTTTTTTCAATGCTTCTTTTACGAGTGAAGCCGTATCTTCGCTTGAACAGTCACTAAGCACTTTTGATATATGCTCTTTTTTAAATCCTAGACTCTCCAGTGCAAGTGAAGCTTCATTCACAGCAGTCGAACTTGTCGCCGACTCGTTTGAGACCAGTACGGCATCAAAACCGCTAAGTTCCACCAAGATGCGCCCTGCACTTTTAGGACCTATTCCCGGTACTTTTTTTAGTCCTGTCACATCATTGTTGTTGATGACAGTTGCAAATGCAGATGCCGTAAATGTCGAACAGATCGCCATGGCTACCTTTGGACCGACACCGTTTATCTTTATGAGCCTTTCAAACATAACTTTTTCCGATCTGTCTATAAAACCGAAAAGAAGTTGAGCATCCTCACGGATGATATGAGAGGTAAAAAGCTTCACTCTCTCCTTTTGAAGTGCCGA
Organism: Sulfurimonas sp. HSL3-2; assembly: GCF_039645965.1. GTDB lineage: Bacteria > Campylobacterota > Campylobacteria > Campylobacterales > Sulfurimonadaceae > Hydrocurvibacter > Hydrocurvibacter mobilis. Next base: position 1,212,656 of record NZ_CP147917.1, read on the forward strand.
ATATGACTGTAAGGAGATAAACACCTCATATATCACACCGTTTACATTTACATGTACGACACTGGGGTCTTTATACTCTATCGTGCCTTCTACGCCTACTATCATTCTTTTACAGCCTTAATTATATATTCATCATCATCAGTTTGAAACAGAGCATACACAGTATTGAAAGAGCCCTCTATCGGTGTATAGACAACATCTATAGGAGGATCAAGCAGCTTGAACTTGATCTCGTTGTATCCGACCCATTTATCCCTGTTTATGATCCTAGCTGCAAAGATATCATCTTGAACGGTACCTATAGACACGTTTAGACGCTCTTTTTTCATCTTTTGCTGTTCTAGTTCTTTTTCTACACTATCGAGGTGTGCCTGCAGCTTTTGAAACTGTTTATACTGCTTGACAAATGCTTCTGGCATCTTTATGTTGTTTTTCTTGTAGTGCATAAGTCTTTTTTTGATCTCCAGAAAAGTACTTTCGTTCTTTTTAAGCATCTCGGTATACTTGTCTCTATCTTGTTTTAATCTCTTGATTTTCTGGTCAAGTTCATCGAGCTTATTCTCTTTTCTACCTACATCTTCATCTACGCTCTCAACAGCAAGAGGATCGATGACAAACCTGTTCTCACTTCCCTGCATCTTTTTGATTTCGATGATATGAGACGCGGTAACAAGCGCATTGGAACCAAGAAGGTCGACGACTACCTCTTTGGCCGTGATGTTTCCGCCTATGGCCTGTTTTATATCCACGCTATTTGCTACTACGACACCCTGCTCTAATCTTGTTATATGGACTTCATCACCACGAGCCGTACCTTTATGGACATTTATAGTCAGGTCTGCCGCATCGATATATGAGGTCTTATGCGTCTGACCGTCGATTTTTACTCTTTTGCCTATAACTCGTGCTTTTGGACCGATGTTGCCCTCGACATCCAGTTCGCTTACTTCGACTTCCATGCCTGTTCCTACAGCATCTTTCATCGCATCCGTCTCTTTGACTTTTAAGCTGACATCCGCATCAAGTTCCGTCTCGATAGAACCCGTAGTCTTAAAGCTTATCTCAGTGACATCAAGTTCATCTTTGATCTCATAAGTCTCATTTTCAAAAACGATATAACCGTTTTTATTCGCTCTATATTCGGTTGTGTCTTCAGTTTCTACGACAGAGATATTATCACTTACTTTAAATGTAGGCACATTATTAGCCGTCGGTTCTGGAACATCTATGAACTCTCCTCTGCAGTTTCTGCCCGGAGTCCCTTTTTTTGGCTTAATATACTCTATTAAAAGTTCATCTTTAACGACACTTTGAATAAAGTTACGTTTTGAATAATCTACCTTATCCGTATCCTCTTTTTTATTTTTCTCTCTAAAATGCAAGATCACTTCATCATTGATCGTCGGCACCGGTTCGATACTCTCTGCTACTAAAATAGGCTCTGTCTTTCCAAAAGTCATACGCTCATTGACCAGAAGTGAAGAGTTCAGCTTTTTAATGACATCGGGAACCATATCATCAAAGATACCGACTAAAATATTTGCACGGATCTTTTTCTTGTTTAAAAGTCCTAAAAATTCCTCTTCGAAGTTTTGATGGTGAGCTAGAAAAGATCCCTCTTTTATCGTTAGATAGACCTTACACATGGTAGCATTTACGCCTATTGAGAAATGAAATTTATCATAAAGGGGGTTCTCTTTTTTTGTAAAGACCTCGATCTCATAGTTTTGTTTGATCTCAAAGTTTTGATCCAGTAACAGGTTGCTTTTACCTATTTCTTTAAGTTCTTGTTCCGTGATCTCACTAAACACTTCCTCTTTCGAAGCTGATTTTTTACGAGTCAGTGTTTCCATCTCTAAAAGATTAAAATCGAGAGTAGACAGATCGACTCTGTTGGAGGCTGCAATATGAATGAGCTCTTTTGCTACATTCTCAGTACTTATTACGGTAGGACGTATAGATTTGTTTTTATCAATATCAGTCTCTTTTTTTGAACCAAAAATAGCCATAATAATCTCTCTTTCTTTTTAAGAAGTTCTATTTTAGTATCAAATTGGTTAAACTATTGTAAAATTTACAAAAAAATTAAAGAATATTATGTTTAAAGCAATTTTTACTAACAGTTTTGGGATACTTTTTTCCAGAATATTGGGATTTATAAGAGATCTTTTAACTGCTTCCGTCCTTGGAGCAAACGTTTACAGCGATATATTTTTCATCGCTTTTAAACTCCCTAACCTTTTTCGCAGAATATTTGCCGAAGGTGCTTTTACTCAAGTCTTTTTACCCTCATTTACGCGTTCGACTAAAAAAAGTCTTTTTTCCGTTCATATATTTGTCATATTTTTATCCATAATCCTTTTTATCACCCTGCTTGTCAACCTAGTTCCTGAACTTGCGACAAAAGCTTTGGCTATAGGGTTTGATGACAAGACCGTTGAACTTGCCGCACCGTTTGTTGCTATAAATTTTTATTATCTCTCTTTCATATTTATAGTCACTTTTTTAAGCACACTTTTACAGTACAAACACCACTTCGCTACGACCGCTTTTGCAACAGGACTTTTAAACATCTCCCTTATCGGCGCATTGCTTCTTTCAAAAGGCTCAGCCGATGACGTAATAGTCTATTATCTAAGCTGGGGAGTCGTCGTAGGCGGGGCTTTACAGCTTGTCGTGCATATTATCGCCATACAGAGAGTCGGTCTTTTAAAGATCATCATCGGCGGTTTTAAATACTTCAACAAAAAAGCTTTACATGTAAAAGAGGAGACGAGAGTCTTTCGCAAGCAGTTTTTTCCCGCTATCTGGGGAAATTCTACTGCACAGGTCTCTGCATTTTTAGATACATGGCTGGCATCGTTTTTGGCAGCTGGTTCTATCAGTTATCTTTACTATTCAAACCGTGTCTTCCAGCTTCCTTTAGCACTCTTTGCCATTGCGACTTCTATCGCGATCTTCCCTCGCGTCGCAAGGTTCATAAAAAATAATGAGCATGAAAAAGCACTTGCATATATGCAAAAAGCATTTTGGTTCTTAGCAACTATTTTGATGCTCAGTACACTTGGAGGTTTTATCCTCTCGGATGAAATAGTCAAGATATTATTTCAACGCGGTGCCTTTAGCGAAGTGGATGCGGTAAACACCTCTTTTGTCTTGCAAATGTATCTTATCGGTCTTCTTCCTTTTGGTTTAAATAAGCTTTTTTCACTCTGGCTCTATGCTTCACAGCTACAGATAAAAGCCGCTAAAATAGCTTCATACTCATTAATATCAAATATAGTTTTATCACTTGCTTTGATCTCTCCTATGGGAGCGGGCGGGCTTGCTCTTGCAAGCACGATAAGCGGTTTTTTAAGCTTCATACTTACAGTGAAAGTGTTCGGTACAAAACAGTTTTTAGATATAATCACGTCCAAAAAAGCTCTTTACTGGCTTCTTGCAGCTGTGCTTTTTACTTTTTTCTTACTATGGTTCAAGGATTTTATAAATGGTTATATTTGATAGTGTCACTAAAACAAAAAGAGAGTTCAAACCTCTAAAAGAGGGAGAAGTGTCTCTGTATGTCTGCGGACCCACAGTATATGACGACGCTCACTTGGGACATGCAAAAAGTGCACTTGTCTTTGACCTGCTCTCCCGCGTTTTAAGAGCCCAAGGCTATCATGTAAAATACGCTAGAAACATCACTGATATCGATGACAAGATCATAAAAAAAGCGCAAGAACTCGGCGTAAGTATCAAAGAGATCACGGACAAATATACTGAAGCTTACCATGCAGACATGGCTCATCTGGGAATAAAAAGACCTGACATAGAACCAAAGGCGACAGAATCACTTGATGCGATGTTCAAGATGATACAAGACCTTATAGACAAAGGGCACGCTTATCAGATAAGTAACGGTGACGTCTATTTCGATACACAAAGCGACAATAAATACCTAAGCATCTCGCACAGAGTCCAAGATGAGGATGAAAAGCAAAACCGCGTCGCAAACTCTGAGGAGAAAAAGAACAGCGCGGACTTTGCTCTTTGGAAAAGCGTGAATGACGGCGATGTCAGTTTTGATTCTCCGTTTGGAAAAGGTCGTCCGGGATGGCACTTGGAATGTTCTGCGATGATAGAGAAGCATCTCGTGGATGAGCCTACATGTAAGTATGCCATAGACATCCACGGAGGCGGAGCCGACCTGCTCTTTCCTCACCACGAAAACGAAGCAGCACAGACAAGATGTTCTACAAACCATGAGATAGCCGCTTACTGGATGCATAACGGCTTTGTAAACATAGACGGTGAAAAGATGAGTAAGAGTCTGGGTAACAGCTTTTTTATCAAAGACGCCCTCAAAGCGTATGACGGAGAGGTACTTCGTTTTTACCTTCTCTCGACGCATTACAGAGGCAACTTTAACTTCAATGAAGAGGATCTTATCGCTTCAAAAAAACGTCTTGACAAGCTTTACAGACTGAAAAAACGCCTTTTTGGCTTAGAGGTTCACTTAGATGCAGACACAGCTTTTAAAACAAAACTGCTTGACGCGCTCAAAGATGATCTGAACATCTCACAGGCACTTTCCGTCATAGATGAGATGGTATCTACCGTCAATGAGACACTTGACACTCCGGGCAAACATAAAGAACTTAAACGCGAAGCCGTCATCGACTTAGCTTACATAGAAGAAGTTCTCGGATTCGGCGTAAAAAACCCGTTTGAATACTTTCAGACAGGGGTAGACAAAGAGACTAAAGAGACTATACACGAACTGATAGAAAAACGAAATGAAGCTAAAAAAGTCAAGGACTTTGAAGCATCAGACCGCCTCAGAGACGAGATACTCAGCTTCGGTGTTTCCATCATGGACACTCCGCAAGGCACTTTCTGGGAGAAAGTGTAATCCTTGCCTAAAAGCCTTACTTGAAGGGCTTAGCTAAAGTTTACCTTTTTTTTTGTATAATCACGTACTTTATAAACTGAATGGATGACTGATTTATGATAAATTATGAGATGATAAAACCTTTGTTATTTAAACTAGAGCCTGAAAATGCACACCATTTAGCTGAATACTTTTTAAGAATGCCCAACATCTGCCCGAACCTGTTCAACGGCTTCTTAAACGATCATTTCATAACCAGTCCTGTTCTACAGCAGAAGGTGTTTGGAATCGACTTTTTAAACCCTATCGGTCTAGGGGCAGGATTTGATAAAAATGCCACTATGATACGCGGTATCCAGGCACTTGGTTTCGGTTTTACGGAGATAGGAACACTTACTCCAAAACCCCAACCTGGCAATCCGAAACCGAGAATGTTCCGCCATATAGAGGAAGAATCTCTTCAAAACGCGATGGGCTTTAATAATGACGGTCTTTTAAAAGCACAAAAAAGACTGCAACAAAGATATCCGTTCTCAACGCCTATCGGGATCAACATCGGAAAGAACAAGACGACATCCGAGCGTGATGCGATAAGCGACTATACGACGCTTATCAAAGCGCTTCACGAGCTTGGAGATTACATCGTCATCAATATCTCTTCTCCAAATACGCCGGGTCTTAGAGACCTTCAAAATGAAGAGTTCATCACATCTCTTTTCGCTGAGGCAAAAGAGCTGACGAATAAGCCGATTTTGCTAAAGATAGCTCCCGATATGAGTGAAGCCCAAGCGGTCGATCTGACAAGTCTTGCAGTTGAAAAAGGTGCCGACGGGATCATCGCTACAAACACGACGATCGACTACTCTTTAGTAAAAGAACCTAAAGATATCGGCGGACTCAGCGGTGCAGTCTTAAAACAAAAAAGTTTTGAGATATTCGACGCTGTCGCAAAAGAGCTGTTTGGAAAGACTACACTTATATCTGTCGGCGGGATAGACTCTGCTGAGGAAGCATATAGACGTATCAAAGCGGGTGCATCTTTAGTACAGATATACAGCGGTCTAGTGTTTCACGGTCCCGATATGATAAGAGACATAAACCTTGAACTGATCAACCTTATCCAAGCGGATAAATATACAAATATCACTCAGGCGATCGGTGCAGACAGAAAATGAGAACTATATTTGCAATCATTGCAGTCTTAGCTATTGCCATGACGATAGCATATAATATAAAAGATACAAAATCACAGATAAAAGAGAGCAAAGTGAGTAAAAAAAATAAAAATTCATCACTTCCGGAGTATGAAACAAAAACATTAGAAAACGGCTTACAGATAGTCGTGATCCCTATGCATAACGATTCAAACGTCATCTCTACCGATATCTTTTATAAAGTCGGCAGTAGAAATGAGATCATGGGTAAAACAGGTATCGCACACATGCTTGAGCACATGAACTTCAAATCGACTAAAAACCTGGCTGCGGGTGAGTTCGACAAAGAGGTAAAAAGTGTGGGCGGTGTAAACAACGCATCGACTGGGTTTGACTTTACGCACTACTACATCAAGTCAAGCACCCAAAACCTTGGCAAGTCACTCTCTCTTTTTGCAGAGCTGATGAAGAACCTGAATCTCAAAGATGACGAGTTCCAGCCTGAGCGTAATGTCGTAGCAGAAGAGAGACGTTGGAGAACGGATAACAATCCTCTTGGATATTTATATTTCAGACTCTTTAACAACGCGTATGTCTACCATTCATACCACTGGACGCCGATCGGTTTTATGAACGATATCCAGACATGGACTCTAAAAGATATCCAAGATTTTCATAAGACATACTATCAGCCGAAAAATGCCATCCTGATCGTTACGGGTGACGTAAAAGCGGATGATGTCTTTAAAGCTGCCAAAAAAGAGTTCGAACAGATCAAAAACAGTGTTGTGATCCCTGAAGTCAAGTTCATCGAACCTGAACAGGATGGTCCAAAAAGAGTAACGATCTATAAAGAGAGCGAAGTTGAGATGGTCGCGATCGCGTTTCATATCCCGAACTTTCAAGATCCTGACCAGATCAAGCTTTCAGCTATCAGCGAGATGCTAAGCAGCGGTAAAAGTTCAAGACTTTATTCTGAGCTTGTAGATAAAAAACATCTTGTAAACCAGATCTATGCTTACAACATGGAAAACAAAGATCCGGGAATATTCCTGTTTTTAGCATCATGTAATCCGGGTGTAAAAGCGGAAGATGTCGAAAAAGAGATACTCTCACAAATAGAACTTATGAAAGAGAAAAAAGTCTCTCAAGCAGAACTTGACAAAGTGAAGATAAATACAAAATCCGAGTTTATCTACTCGCTGGAAAGCTCTACATCTGTAGCAAACCTCTATGGAAGCTATCTTGCCCGCGGAGATATAAAACCGCTAGAAGAGTATGAAGAATCGATTAACAAGCTTAACGTTGATGATATACAAAAAGCAGCGCAAAAATATTTTGACTTTTCAAAATCAACGACAGTGATATTAAGAAAACAACCTCAAGGAGAGAAATAGTATGAATATAGTAACCGGTTCTACGACCGCACTTATCACCCCGTTTAGAAACGGGAAACTAGACGAGCAAAGCTTTGCCGCACTGATCAAACGTCAGATAGACAACGGCATCGATGCAGTTTGCCCGGTCGGAACTACGGGAGAGAGTGCTACTCTTACACATGATGAAGACAGAAGATGTATGGAGATCGCCGTAGAAGTATGTAAAGGTACAAATACAAAAGTCCTGGCAGGTGCAGGAAGCAACTCGACTGCAGAAGCGATACAAACGGCTAAGACTGCACAAGAATGCGGTGTCGATGCGATCTTCTCAGTAAGTCCATACTATAATAAACCATCTCAAGAGGGACTTTATCAACACTATAAAGCCATAGCCGAGTCGGTACCAGAGTTACCGTTTATGCTTTATAATGTTCCGGGACGTACAGGTGTTGATATCCAAGCAGATACTGTGATAAGACTTTTTGACGATGTAAAGAACATCTACGGTATCAAAGAAGCGACAGGGAGTATTGAAAGAACAATAGAACTTCTTTCTCTTAGACCGGAGCTTAAAGTGTTCAGCGGTGACGATGCGATCGACTATCCTATTTTGGCAAATGGTGGTGCGGGTATTACATCAGTTACCAGCAACCTGCTTCCTGACCTTAAAAGTGACCTTGTAAAAAAAGCGTTAGCAGGTGACTTTGCAGGTTCAAAAGCTATCAACGATATGCTTTATCCTATAAACAAAGTCTTGTTTATAGAATCAAATCCTGTCATGATAAAAGCTGCGATGTATGTAGCAGGACTCATAGACACGTTAGAGTACAGGCTTCCGCTTGTAGCACCAAGTGTCGAAAATATGAAAAAACTTGAATCTGTTATGAAAAACTATACTATCAAAGGACTGTAATGTTAAAAGGAAAAACTCTATTTATTAGTGGTGGAACTCGTGGTATCGGAAAAGCTATCGTTTATGCTTTTGCTAAAGAGGGTTGTGATGTAGCATTTACTTATGCTTCAAGTGCAGATACTGCAAATGAGATGGTCGCTGATATCGAATCTAACTGCGGTGTAAAAGCGAGAGCTTACAAACTGAATATTTTAGAGCCTGAGACTTATAAAGATGTTTATGAACTGTTTGACCAAGATTTCCAAAGACTGGATTTCTTCATCTCAAACGCTATTATCTCCGGACGTGCAGTCGTTGGCGGATTCGGTCCGTTTATGCGTCTTAAACCAAAAGGTCTGAACAACATCTATATAGCTACAGTCGATGCTTTCGTTGTAGGTGCACAGGAAGCTGCTAAGAGAATGGAAAAAGTCGGAGGCGGAAGCATCATAAGCATGAGTTCTACCGGTAACCTTGTATACACTCCAAACTATGCAGGTCACGGAACGAATAAAGCGGCAGTTGAAGCGATGGTGCGTTATGCAGCAGCGGAACTAGGTGAAAAAGGGATCCGTGTAAACGCTGTAAGCGGCGGCCCGATCGATACTGATGCATTAAAAGCATTCCCTAACTACGAGGAAGTAAAAAGCGAAGTCGTATCTCGTTCTCCGCTTAGCCGTATGGGTGAAGCTGAAGATCTTACAGGAGCATGTCTGTTCCTATGTTCAAACGCTTCATCATGGATGACGGGTCAAACTGTCGTTATCGACGGCGGGACAACATTTCAATAAATAGAACGTAAGAGGAACAAAGTCCCTCTTACAAAGACTCTACCTCTACCCTAATCCACAAATACTATCTTTGTATTATTTAAAAAGATTACTTTTGTCTAAACACCCATAAATGACTGTACCAGTACCATTTACCATCTTCGGCTTTTGCAGTACATGTGTAGTGATCACGCGGAAGTTTTAGTCTTTTTCTTGATTTTATCTCCACTTCTGTATCAGATATCCACTTCATATCTATTTTATCACCGTTTGATTTATAACACAGCATATCTTTATGCGGTTCTTTTAACTTGATGCGAAGCGTCGGTGGATTATTGCCCTTTAGCATCGTTTCTTCCGGTTTAATAGATACAATAGGCAGAGGAACCGTATTTAACTTTAATAAAAAACCTTTTTTTGTAGCGTATGTCTCAGACATTGGAAACCTTGGGACTCTTGTCAATAAAGTATCTTTTCCAAAAGGACCGGAAACCTGAGATATCCCCACATAATCCATACTTACAAGTAATCTCTCAAGCTCTACGCTGTACTCTCCAAACGGATATGCAAGCATTTTTGGATTTGTATTTACACTCTCACCCAACTCTTTACGCATCTTGTCATCTGCTTTTTCGATCTCTTTTCTTACACGTTTATCCCACTGCTCTTTGTTTTCAGATCTTTTCTGTGTCAGATAAGCATGAGAATATGTATGGTTTGCAAAGTATGCGCCGTGAGCACTCATCTCGCGCATCTGATCCCAGGTCATATAGCGTTTTGATTTATGGATAACGGGCATCGTATTTACAAACACCGTAAAAGGAAAGTTCTTCTTTTTTAACATTGGATAAGCGTTGGTATAAACAGTCACATAAGCATCATCCATACAGATCGCGACTGTTTTTGGAGGAATGTTTTTATTCTCTTTCATATAGTTGACTATCTTAGACAGAGGCCAGACGTTATAATTATTATCTTTTAGATAATCCAATTGATACGCGAACTGCTCAAGACGGATATTTGTAGAGGGATATTTTGTTTCACCGAACCGATGATAGGTAAAGACAACCGCATAGTTGCTATCTTCACTATTTTTATCGGTAGCAGCTGCAAATAAAAGAGTTTCAAATAGATATAAAAAAAACAAAAAAGATGTAACTAACTTCATTCAACGGACCTTCCTATATAAAGTTTGTTCCATATAGTATCATTAAGAGGTAAGATATTTTATTAAATAGTTTTTTTATTATGAATTTATATCATGGGGAAAATGATCATCTCCCTTGAATATCTGAAGTTTTCAAGAGTGTGAGATCTTTATATGTCTCATACGATAATCTCCAAATAGCTTGGAGATTATATGTTCTTACTACCAGCCTCTTGTTATTGCGTGGCAGTGTGTACAACTACGGACTACACCAGAGTAAGCGTCAGAAGCATTAACGATGCTACCCTCTTTTACGTAATCTTTCATCGTCTCTAAATAAAGATTTAAATTTTTTGTGCTGATATAAGCTATTTTAGAAAATTTCTTTTTTTCTTGTGGTAAAAAAGATGCAGCAGACTTTTCATCATGAAAGACATTGTTTGCTTTAGTGATTTTTTCAATACCGCTTAATATAGAGTCTTTATTGTTATATAAGAAACCGTCTTGAACTTCTACTAAACCATCTCTCATGTCTTTCATACTTACCTGAATATTATCACTTGCCTGTAATCCAAGTGCTGCAAACAAGCTCAAACCTACTAATACTTTTCTCATCCAATCATCCTTATATTTTTATACTAACTATGTTATCAAAAATTATATTAAAAATAAATTGTATTCTTGAAATTAATTTGATAAAAACATGCATTTATCACATATATTTAACAATATATACCAAAATACATTACAAAAAGTAACAGCATAACAAATAATACCCATTTTGCTTTATCACATAATTATTCGTGAATATGAATAGAGTTAATATGATTAGACAGCAAGGAGTGACCATGCCAAAACCTAATCCGACGCAGACTGAGCGTTCTTTAAATAATGATGATTTTATTGTCTCTAAAACAGATACCAAGGGCAAGATCATATATGGAAATAAAATATTTATTAAAATATCCGGTTACGGTGAATCCGAACTCATCGGACAGCCCCACTCTATTTTACGCCATCCGGATATGCCCAAAGTGATCTTTCAACTTTTATGGCAGCGCATACAAAATAAACAAGAGATATTTGCCTATGTAAAAAATCTATGTAAAGACGGTGCATATTATTGGGTTTTTGCCAATGTGACGGTAACACAGGATGAAAAAGGCAATATTCGTGACTTTCACTCGGTTAGACGAAAACCCTCTCAAAAAGCGATGGAAACGATACCAAACTTGTACAAAGAGCTCGTTTCTGCAGAGATATCCGGTGGCATTGATGCTTCGAGTAAACTGCTTGAGAAAATTCTAGATGAAAAAGGAGTTGATTATGATAACTTTATCCTCAGCCTTCAACAATAGACAGACCCTGCTTTACTTTTTACTTTCTCTCTTTGCGGCTGTACTACTTGGTGTTTACGTCTCTTGGGCGGCAGCTTTATTGATCATCGCTATCACTGTCGCCATACCGTTTATTTCGAATGCACCGGCTAAAGAGAATATCTATAAGGACAGTCTTATCCGCCAGATACATGATGTCGTAGTAGAAGCAGGCAAAGGAAATCTCTCAAAACGCATAACAAATATCAATGAAGAGCATATGATGCAGGACGTCGCTTGGGGAGTCAATGATATGCTAGATCAGATCGAACAGCTGATGCGTGATGTCAACTCATCGATTACCGCTTCAAATCATGGAAATGCAAAAAGGATAATATTTCAAGATGGGTATAAAGGTGACTTTTCATCTATCTGTCCTAATCTAAATAAAGCGATCGAGTCAATAGCCAAAGCTCAAAAAGGAAATTTTAAAGCCCAACTTGCAAGAGAATTTGAAAAAGCAAGCGGAGGTATTTCAAGCGGTTTAGCAGCTATTCAAAACGATATCATCAAAAACACCGGTTTTACTCAGACCATTAACAACTCAACTGTAGAGGTAGCACAAAAAGTAGAGAGTTCACAAAACAGTGTCTCGATCATCATCGAAAATATAGAGCACCTTTTAGAAAATATCAGCAACTCCAATACTGCGATCAACTCATTAAACGAAAGAACAAATGAGATCAATGCTATTGCAAGTCTTATTAAAGACATTGCAGACCAGACTAATCTTCTTGCTCTTAATGCAGCTATAGAAGCGGCGCGTGCCGGTGAACACGGTCGCGGATTTGCTGTCGTTGCAGACGAAGTAAGAAAACTTGCCGAACGTACTCAAAAAGCGACTCAGGAGATATCTATGACGCTTCAGACTCTGCAGCAAGAAGCAAACGACATCCTTACAAACTCAGAGAGCATGACCGAACTTGCTTCAAGTTCTAAAGAAAACGTCAACAGTTTTGAAGATGTCATAAGCGATTTTTCTCAAACGGTCTCTGAGACGGCGACCATGTCTCAACTGATCAACAGTTCGCTTTTTACCACACTTGTTAAAGTCGATCATATTATCTTTAAACATAATGCTTACGCGACTGTATTTAATGAAGATGCCGAAAAAGCCGCTTCATTTGCAAATCATCATAACTGCAGAATGGGTAAATGGTACTATGAGGGTGACGGAAAAAGATTATTTTCTCATACAGAGGCTTATAAAAAAATGGAACTCCCTCATCAAAATGTCCATAACAGTGTGCATCGTGCAGTCGAATGTGCTGTTAAAGGTAATTGTCTGTCACAAGAGAATTTTGACAAACTTATCGGTACTATGAAGATCATGGAAGACAACAGTCATCAGCTTTTTATCTATCTGGATGATATGGTAAAAGAAGCCAATCCGCATATCAAAATCTAAATCACATACATTGTAAGCAGCAAACTCTTAAGATTTAAAAAAGTTTGCCGCTATACTCCTAAAATCAAGTCCAAATAAGTAAGAACAAGCTAAAATCTCAAATAAAAAAAGAAGGACTTTTTTGTTAAATCTACCGAATCTTTTAGCCTCTTTACGAATACTTATCGCTCCTGTGATGTTTTGGGTGATCTTAAACCCGCAGGTTTTTACGCAAAACGGATACGATGTTACTTGGAACTACTACTTTGCATCACTGCTTTTTGTACTTGCATCAGTTACAGATTTCTTTGACGGATATATCGCCAGAGAGTGGGATCAATCGACGCTTCTTGGTGCTATTTTAGACCCGCTTGCAGACAAGATGCTCACAATAGCAGCATTTTTGGGACTTATGATGATCGGCGAGGCTTCCGTGTGGGCTGTGTATATCATCATCATCCGCGAGCTTTTCATCACGGCGCTTAGAACAGTTGCAGTGGGAGAGAACATAAGTGTCAAAGCTTCGTTTGCAGGAAAAGTAAAAACGGTGTCTCAGATGTTTGCCATAGGTTTTTTGCTTATGCATTGGCCATACGGCACACTGCTTTTATGGATAGCGGTCGCATTGACGCTCTATTCTGGTGCAGAGTATGTCTGGAATTTTAGAAAAGCGATCTTAAAGGATGGTATATAACATGAGTTGGTTAGTATCATTATTAGTCCTATCGGCACTTATATTTTTTCATGAACTCGGTCACTATGCGATGGCTAGATTTTTCGGTGTATATATAGAGATATTCAGTATCGGTTTTGGAAAGAAGATAGCATCTTTTAGAATGTTTAACACCGAATGGAGGATCGCTATGATCCCTCTTGGCGGGTATGTAAAGATGAAAGGTCAGGATGATGCCGACCCATCAGTCAAAAGTTACGACAAGGACAGCTACAACTCAAAGACTCCTCTTCAAAGGATATTGATCCTGCTTGCCGGTCCTGCGGCGAACTTCATTCTGGCATTTTTTCTCTATGTTTTCATCGCTTTGGGCTCTCCGGGGATCTTGTCTCCTGTTATCGGTGCCGTAAAAAAAGACTCGCCTGCATTTGTAGCAGGACTTGAATCAAACGACACTGTTACTGCGATAGACGGCAAGTCTGTGGCGACATGGGAGGAGATGGCAGAGATCATCTCTCAAAACAAAGGCGAGACGCTTGACCTTACCGTCAAAAGAGGGGAAACTCTCTTACATGTAAGCCTGACTCCAAAACTGACGCTTACAAAAAGTATGTTTAACGAGGATATCTACAAGCCTATGATAGGGATCGGAAGTGCCGGTGTCACACATAAACTGGAACTTACTCCTGTAGAAGTACTGAAGTATGCGACAAATCAGACCATCTTCGCTTCGACAATGATCTTTAAAGGTGTAGAAAAGCTGATAACAGGCGACGTACCAGCCAAAGAGATGGGCGGTGTTATCTCTATCGTCAAAATAACATCCGATGCTACGGCACAGGGGTGGATGGCAGTCCTCTTCTTTGCAGCACTTATCTCCGTGAACCTCGGTGTCTTAAACCTGCTTCCGATCCCGGCTCTTGACGGCGGACATATCATGTTCAATCTGTATGAGATGATAACACGACGTGCACCGAGCGAAGCGGTACTTGTACGTCTTACCGTAGCAGGATGGGTGATTTTATTTGGTCTTATGGGACTTGGACTGTATAATGATATAAATAGACTGATAGGATAGAAAGATGACGCAACTAGAATATAAACTTCATATAGATTCCATAATTGAAAGAGTCGAAAAAGCAAGACTCGGTGTTGGCATGAACGGCCATCACATTGTAAAGATAGTGGCTGTCAGCAAGTATTCTACATCAGAGGAGATAAAAGCTCTGTATGAGATAGGTCAGCGTGCTTTTGGAGAGAACAAAGTCCAAGACCTCGCTAAAAAAGCCGAAGAGCTTGATGAACTTCCTTTAGAGTGGCACTTTATCGGCAACTTACAAAAAAATAAGATAAACCAGCTTATCAAGATAAATCCGTTTCTTTTCCAGTCTCTTGACTCACTGGATCTTGCTCTTGAACTCGACAAACGTCTAGAAGCTCACGGAAGTAAGATGGAAGCCCTGCTCCAGATAAACTCTGCGTATGAAGAGACAAAATCAGGTGTGATGCCCGAAGCTGCCATCGACACATACAATGAGATAGCATCTACATGTAAGAATATCCATCTTAAAGGGGTGATGAGCATAGGTGCGCATACCGATGATAAAGATATCGTCAAAAAAAGCTTCGAGACGACTCATGACATCTATACAAAACTTGACGGTGCTACGATCTGTTCTATGGGGATGAGCGGGGATTTTGAACTTGCTATCTCATGCGGCTCAAACATGGTACGTATCGGTTCATTGATGTTCAATAAGTAGAGTTTTTCTACTTATGTGAACTTTTTAAAAGCAAGTCTCCATTTTTACAATAAAACTTATCCTCTATCAAAGAAAATGCTTTTTGTACCAATGTCTTTTGGTTCTCTTGTGAGTATATCATGATCGGCGTATGATAGTATCTATCCCAGGATTTTAAGGGATGAAGCAATACGTCCTTGTAGGTAAGCTCTATCTTACCGTCATAAGGTTCAAATGGAAGTGTTGAAAGGATATGTCTCTCTTTATCACTTTCATCTTTACATGTAAAATAGCAATATACATTAAACTTATCTACATGTACACGTTCAAGGTGACTTAGAATCTGTTCATATGGTATATGACCCATGCTTGTTCCTCTTTATATAATATAGAGTATTTAAGCAACTTATATTCCAATCTTTCTCGCAGTTAAAAAAAGATAGTCTTTTCCCGTTATGACGACTCTGTAGCCTTTTTGCTGCAGATATTTTTTGCAAAAATGAATATCTTTTAAAACAAGGCTCATCTCTGAAAACGGGTAATTGGGAGCTTTTGCACCGTAGATCATCTCCCCGTCAATCCATCTGCAGTTTGGAAAGCCCAGAATGATAGAACCTCCCTTTTGCAGATAGTTTTGATATAGGTTCATAAAGGTAAGATTGAACTCGATACCGCTGCTTTGAAGCGTCCCGATAGAGACGATCAAGTCAAACTCTCCCAGATCCAGCTCGTCCAGCTTGTTTATATCGTGACAGATAAACTCGGTGTTTGCGTATGCAAAACTCTCTTTTGCATACTCTATGGCACTGCTTGAGTAATCTATGCCGATAAACTCTTTTGCTGCAAACTCATCATCTTGCAGCATCTCTTTTATGACACTAAACTCATCTGCTTTATTTATGCCGAGATTTAAAACTCTTTTTTTCTCTTTTATATTTACAAACTTTAACGCCTGTCTGTAGTGGTACAAAAAACTAAACTGAGCCGTCTTGTCTATTTTAAAGAACTCACTCTCTACGCCGTACTTCTCATCACTCTGCTCGGTTTTATGAAACGAGGTCGCTTCATTGAGCTTATAAAAACGCAAGAGGGTAATCTCATCATCTAATATATGTGGAGTGATCATCTTCATAAAAAACAGCTGTGTAAGGTCTATAAGAGCTTTATAGCCTATCTTATCGATATCCGTGTTTAACAGCTCGACTTCCAGTGTCTTACCCTCTTCGACTCTGTTGTTCTCAAACCACTCTAAGATCGCAGTGGAGTCTTTTGCTTTTAGATCGACTCTCATAAAGTGTTGTATGCACGGTCTCCCGCATCTCCAAGACCGGGCATGATGAACTTGTCTGCACTAAGACCCTCGTCGATCTGCGTTATGTATATATCTACATCTTTATGAGTTGATTGTATCAGTTCGATCCCTTCGGGAGAACCGATGATATTTAACGCGATGATACGCTTAGGCTCTCTGCTTTTTATCAATTCTATCGCATCGTTCATAGAACCTCCCGTTGCAAGCATCGGATCAACCAGAAGTATAGTCTTACCTTTACAGTCCGGAAGTCTGTCATAATACAACTTGCTTTTGTGCGTGACTTCATCTCTTTTCATAGCCAAAAATCCGGCAGTTACATTGGGCAAAAGCTCCATAACACTGTCAAGCATAGGCATACCGGCTCTTAAAACCGTAGTGACGATGATATTTTTCTCATCCAAAGAGGTAAAACTGTTCTCACCCTGCCAGGTCGTTACTTTTTTTTCCACTAAGGGAAACTCTTTTAGCGCTTCATAGACAAGCTGTTTTGTAAGTTCTGCGATCGTATGCCTAAAACGGATAGCATCGGTTCTTTGATCTCTTAGATTTGTTATCAGAGTCTTTGTCACTGGATTTTTTAGTTCATAAACCATTTTTTAGAGCCTTTTATTTAAACTGTCTATTCTTCAAAGATAAGCGGTACAAAAGAAAAACCGTAATGCTCTATGACATCAAGCTTTTCATTCTCTTTTTTTGTGACCTCAAAGATATAATCGCCTACGGGGATCACAAGTTTTCCTCCGACTTTTAGCTGATCGGCAAGTTCCACTGGGAACTCATCTGCTGCAGCCGATACCAGGATACGGTCAAATTTTTGACCCGCTATCCCGAGTCTGTTTCCCGCCTGCATGATCTCTGCATTTTTAAATTTGTACTTTTTGAGATTATCTCTCCCAAAGCGCACAAGATGGGGGACTCTTTCAAGTCCGATGACCATTCCCTTTTCACCTACGATGTAGGCTAAAAGTGCCGTCGTCCAGCCTGAACCGCTTCCGATATCCAAGACTTTATCACCTTTTTTAGCCTGAAGCATCTCAAGCATAAAAGCGACCGTTGTGGGCTGAGAGATAGTTTGACCGTATCCAATCTGAAGAGGATAGTCCCCGTATATATCTGCACGACCTGCATCTCCGACAAAGTCGATTCTATCGACATTTTCAAACGCCTCGGTGATCCTGCTTGAACGCAGCACACCTGAGTTTATAAGATGGTTTATCAATGCATGGTTGTCTAGAAAGCTGTAGATCATCTGCTATATCTTTATTTTTATCTCAAAGAGTTTTTTCTCATCCTCTACCAAAAAGACATCTCCGTCATGCACGTTCGCTATCTGTTTTGAAAGTATGAGTCCAAGACCGTTGCCTTTTACCTTTGTACTTTTAAAAGCTTCAAAAAGAGTACGTTTATTTTCGATAGGCACACCCGAATCGTAGATATAAAAGTTATGAAACTCCCCGTCGTTGTTATAACTTAATTCTACCACACCCTCATCTTCATCATCAAGTTCAATGGCATCTATGGCATTTATAATGAAGTTTGAGAACATCATCAAAAGCAGGTCCGCATCCCCGTTAATGTCAAAGTCATCCTCTATAAAACTGAACTTTATATCTTTTGAGTAGCTGTAATATCCGATAATATCTTTTAAAGCCTCTTGAAGCTGACTCCATTTTAGCGGTTTTTTATCTGCCTGTACCCCTTTAGAGAACATCAGAGTCGCTTTTATGATCCTGTCTATGCGGAAGATCGACTTCTCTATCTCTGTGACTATGGCGATGTTTTCTGGTTTTACACGCTTTTTTAGTGTAGAGGTCAGAAGTGAGATAGAACCTATGGGGTTTCTTATCTCGTGAGAAAGATGAGCTGCCATCTGTCCCATGGTAGCCAAGTTCTCTTTGCGTTTTTGCTCTGTGATGTCAGTGGCGCTTACAAGACGTTTATCCTGATAATTACTTATCTTTACAAGGTAAGACCTGTCTTTGAAGTTTATCTCGTAATCATCCATATCGAGCTTTAAGATAACCATCAGCTCAGATAACGCCTTTGCCTGAGAGTTCTGCAAAAACACCTTCCCGTCACTTTCTAGTATCCAGATAGCATTTGGCAGGAACTCCACGACCTTTTCTATCGTGTCTTGAAGATGATTATAGGAGTCTTTGAGGTCCTTAAAATCATTTTCGATTTTATAGGTCTGCTCGATCAGGTGTTGGAGTTCCTCAGGTGTTATCATCTATATCCCTAGCAATATTTTATACAGATCATAAGCATCATCCGTACCCGCACTCTCTCTAATGGAATGCATCGCATAAGTAGGTATGCCGATATCTATGGTGTCAATGCCTATTTTAGCCGCTGTAATAGGTCCGATGGTCGATCCGCAGCCCATGTCGCTTCTTGTCACGAACATCTGCACGGGTGCTTCAACGCTTTGCGCCGCGTCGATAAACCTCGCAATAGTCTCCGAATTTGAAGCGTAACGCTGGTTCGAGTTCACTTTCACGACGACGCCTGCATTTAATTTTGGAGCGTGAGAAGGCTCATGTTTATCCGCATAGTTGGGATGGATGGCATGAGCATTATCAGCTGAGATAAGCAGTGAGCTTCTGGCAAACTTTGCTTTGGCATCAGGAGTTCTAAATATCCTCTCGATCACGCTTGCCAAAAATGAACCCCCTGCTCCTGAAGTACTGACGCTTCCGACCTCTTCATGATCTGAACAGACTATCATCATAGGCTTCTCAGTCGAGCATATAGTGATAAGAGCGACATAACAGCTTAGAAGGTTGTCGATCCTCGCACTTGCCATAAACTCATCGTTAAAACCTACATATGAGGCTTTTTGTGTGTCGTAAAGGCTTAGGTCGTATGAAAGTACCTCTTCACAATCGCTTATCATACTTTTGATCTCATCTTTTAGTGAGAACTCTTTACTCGTAGAGACGATAGGAGGCAGATGGTTCTGCTCGTTTATAGTCTTTGATGCGTTAGACTCTCTGTCTAAGTGTATAGCCAGTGAGGGGATGATGGCTACGGGCTTTTGCATATCCAGTATTGCTGATGTAAGAGTCTTGTTTGTTGCTCTGTAGCTTACACGCCCTGCAATGCTCAGGTCCCTGTCAAACCATGTATGCAGAAGCACTCCGCCGTAAGGCTCGACTGCAAGCTGGTTTATCCCCTCTTTTTTGACATCGGCATTTGGCTTTATCTTCAGGTTTGGTGAATCGGTATGTGCACCGACTAAGACATACTCATACCCTTCGTAGTAATTAAAAGCGATAATAGAGCTGTCGTTTCTTCTGATGTAGTACTTTTCACCCGGTATAAGATCAAAGTCTTCTCTCTCGTCTATTCTTATAAACCCTGCATTTTCAAGCATCCCTGCCATATTCAAAACCGCATGAAACGGTGTCGGCGAAGCGTCTAAAAATCCTAAAAGTGCGTCATTAAAACTATTTTTGTCCATTTAAATTTTTCCTTATCATCTCAATAATATCCCTGTCCCTGCCGTAGATAGCATAGTAAAGAGCATCCCTGTACTCTTTATCTTTTACTTTTGCATCTGCGCCGTTTTCTAAAAGGAATTTTACAATCTTTTTTGCTCTATTTTTTGCTGCTACATGTAAAAATGTCACACCGTTTTTATCTTTTGTGTTGAGATCAAGTCCATTTTTTGCTAAATCTTCAAAAGATTGTATATCATCTTTTAAAATCACATTGTAAACATCTGAGTTTTTACTCTTTTTCTTTGAGGTTCTTTTTTTATAATCTAAGATCAGATTGACCGATGAGATATGATTTTTTGCTATAGCGATGGAAAGCGGTGTATCGCCTTTTTTATTTTTTATGTCTACATCGGGCTTACATCTTAAAACTGCTCTTATGATGCTAAGACGCCCTACTTTCATGGCTGCATGTAAAGGCGTGTTCCCCCATTTATCTTGAAGGTTTATATCTTTACACTCTTTTAAGAGCTCTTTGACTTTTCTCTCATTAACATCTTTTATGGCACGGTTGAGAGGGGTAGCACTCAGTGTTAATGCTAACAACAAAACAAATGCTACGACTCTCATAAATGCTCCTTACAAGATATTTATATATTCAAGCTTCTGCAACTCTTCTAAAATGGAGTTGTCGACTCGTATCGCCGACTCGATCACGACATTTTGAAGTTTTGAAACGATTGTCAGTTTCAATGCACGTTTTCCCGGATGACGTCTTACAAGTGTATAAAGTTCCTCCAACTCTCTTGTCGCAGAGTTAAGATGGATACTGATATTGAGCGGTTCCTGCGGTTTTTCCATAATAGTCGTCTTCACTTTCTTCGACTCTTTTTTTACATCTTTTAAAGTCAGTACCTTCATAACAGAGATACGCGTAAACATCTCGGTATGTGTGACTTTCACTTTAAAAGCGACAGGTTCATTCAGATCCATCGCCTGCAGCTCTTCAAGTTTATCGGAAAAGAGCATCATCTCGATATTTCCGTGAAAGTCCATCAAAGTCACGATACCAAAAGCATTCCCTTTTTTAGATACTTTCTTCTGTATCTCTTCGACTTTACCGATAAAGATCGCCGTTGAACCGTCCCCTATGTTCTCTATATCGGAAGAAAGAGTATAGGTCAGACCATCCATCTCTTCACGGTAACTGTCAAGCGGGTGACCGGATACATAAAATCCTAGCGTATTTTTTTCAAACTCCAAAATCTCTCTAAGTTCATACTCATCTGAATTTTTTAGATCAAGCTTGACCTGAGTTATCTCGGCATCATCTCCAAAAAGACTGCCCATCGCATTTTTCTTTGCATCACTCGCTTTTTTAGCAGTATCTACAAGAAGATCTATCTGATCAAGCAGCGCTTTTCTGGAATATCCGAATCTGTCAAATCCGCCCGATTTTATAATAGACTCGATAACTCGCTTGTTGACCTTGCTCGGCTCGATTCGGTTCACGAAATCTTCCATCGAACTGAATTCTCCACCCTCTTTGATGACTTCTAAGATGGAGAGGACCGCTGCTTTTCCGACCCCTTTGATAGCTCCCAGTCCAAAAAGGATGACATCCTGATCGTCCTTCGTGATCGCCGAGAACTCTAACTGCGAGTCATTGATATCAGGCGGTGAAAGCGTGATGCCCATGTGTTTGACTTCGTCAATATATTTTACGACTTTGTCAGTATTGTCTTTCTCACTTGTCAGAAGTGCCGCCATAAACTCGTTTGGATAGTAGGTCTTCAGCCATGCCGTCTGAAATGTGACCATCGCGTAAGCCGCCGAGTGGGATTTGTTAAATCCGTAACCCGCAAACTTCTCGATAAGGTCAAAGAGCTTAGAAGCTTTAGCATAATCGTGACCCTGCTTTTGCGCACCCTCACTGAACTCGGCATTGTAGACAGCCATATCTTTCTTTTTACCCATCGCACGACGGATAATATCTGAGTATCCCAGAGAGAAACCGCCGATCGTCTGAACGATCTGCATGACCTGTTCTTGGTAAACGATGACCCCGTATGTAGGTTTGAGTATCGGTTCCATCTCGGCAAATGTGTACTCGATCGCCTCACGCCCGTGTTTACGTTCGATGAAGCTGTCAAGCATCCCCGACTCCATCGGACCCGGACGGTAAAGTGCCAAGACCGCGATCAGGTCTTCGAAGCTGTCAGGCATAAGACGGCGGTTCAGGTCCTGCATCCCTGAAGACTCTATCTGAAACATCCCCACCGTGTCTCCGCCGCGGATCACGTCATAGACCTTAGGATCGTTCTCATCTATGGCATGCCAGTTTACATCTACGTCATAACGCGCTTTTACCAGCTTGATCGCATTGTCGATAACGTCAAGGGTCTTCAGCCCCAGGAAGTCGAACTTGATAAGATCGACATCTTCAAGGTAGTTTAGCGAGTACTGAGTGACGAACGTCTCCTCGCCTGATGGTTTATAGATAGGCGTCTTTTTCCAAAGCTCTTCGTTTGAGATAACCACACCCGCGGCATGCATTCCCGAGTTACGTTTCAATCCTTCAAGTTTTTTAGAAAACTCCCAGACACGCGCAGCCTGCGGATCTGTCTCTACAAGTTCTACGAGTTTCGGCTCTTTTTGGTAAGCACCCTCGATAAACTCGCCTTTTTTACTCTTTCCGTTAAGTGTGATACCAAGCTCATCGGGGATCAGTTTTGCCATCTTATCAGCTTGTGAAAGCGGCATATCAAGTACGCGTGCGACGTCACGGATGACCCCTTTTGCAAGAAGCGACCCGAAAGTGATAATCTGTGCGACCTGATTACGTCCATACTTTTTAACGACATAGTCGATGATCTCGCCGCGGCGCGCCTGCATAAAGTCCATATCGATATCGGGCATACTTACACGTTCAGGGTTCAAGAAACGCTCGAAAAGCAGATCATATTTCATAGGGTCGATATCGGTGATCTCCAAGCTGTAAGCAACAAGACTTCCAGCAGCAGAACCACGTCCCGGTCCTACGGCAATACCCATGTTTTTAGCCTCTTTAACGAAGTCCCAGACGATAAGCATATATCCCGGGAATTTCATAGAGTTGATGACCTCTATCTCAAACTCCAGCCTTTCTCTATACTCTGCATGACGTTCCTGCGGTACATGTACAAGTCTCTCTTCAAGTCCCACGCGGCAGCGGTGGATAAAGTACTCTGCATCGTTTTTATCCATAGCCGTTTTGCGCTCTTTTGCAGGAACACTCTCATCGTCATCGACGTTGTCTATGCCCAGTCCCTCTTTTTGTGCATACTCTTTGGTAAACTTGAAGTTCGGCGGTGTCGGGTTTCCGAGGTTCAGTTCAAGCTGGCACTTCTCGACTATCTCCTGCGTATGCTCCAGCGCTTCAGGGATATCCGCAAAAAGACGTGCCATCTGTTCAGGCGACTTGAGATAAAACTCATGTACCGAGTGGCGCATACGGTTTGGATCGTCATAAAGTTTATTCATCCCGATACACATAAACGCTTCATGGTACTGTGCATCGTCAGGATATGTATAGTGAGTGTCGTTTGTAGCGACGACTTTAATATCAAGTTCTCTTGCAAGAGTCAAAACCTGTTCGTCGATAAACATCTGGTCAGAGATGCCGTGACGCATAAGCTCTAGGTAAAAATCCTCACCGAAGATCTCTTTGTACTCCAAAGCCGCTTTTTTTGCGCCTTCGTACCCTAATGCACCGTTTTTGACATTACGTTCGTTTTGGGTGTTAAGATGCCAGTTGACTTCGCCTTGAAGACATGCAGAGGTACATATAAGTCCTTCAGAGTGTTCGCGAAGCTCTTTTTTGTTGATACGAGGAAAGTAATAAAAACCGTCAATGAAAGCTTTTGACGAAAGATACATAAGATTTTTGTATCCGATCTCGTTCTTTGCAAAAAGACAGATATGAAAACGCTGCTTTGTAGACTTATCGTCAATATCTTCACCGTTATGGATGTACCCTTCCATCCCGATGATAGGTTTCAGTCCCGCGCCTTTCATCTGATGATAGAAATCTATCGCGCCGAACATATTTCCGTGGTCTGTCATCGCCACAGAGGTCATGCCGAGCTCTTTTGTACGTTCTACTA
The DNA here is from genome assembly GCF_039645965.1 of Sulfurimonas sp. HSL3-2. Taxonomy (GTDB): domain Bacteria; phylum Campylobacterota; class Campylobacteria; order Campylobacterales; family Sulfurimonadaceae; genus Hydrocurvibacter; species Hydrocurvibacter mobilis. Next base: position 1,236,952 of record NZ_CP147917.1, read on the forward strand.
AATTTGATATCTTGTTTGCACCGTCTAAAAGTGAATATTCCGTATGAAGATGAAGGTGCGTAAATGCTGGTTCTTTACTCAATTTGACTGCCTAATAATATATATGTTAATAACTTTTTTATTATAGTATGTTGTTAATAAAATCTAGTTGTAAGAAAAAATAAATAGTAATATTAACAGTTTTCTAGCATATTTCTTTCGATTGTAGTAAACTTATACATTATGCCTCTATTTTTTTATTTCATGTAAAAAAAGGATGAAAGATGGACATCAAATATAGTGAGATCTATAATGTGCTTTCTAAAGAAAGAAAAAGCATTGAAAAACTGGTCGAACCGTTTTGGTACAGGTTTACGCGTTACAAACTGCAGTTTTGCCTGCTTATCATATATGCCGAAAATCTGGAAAAAGAGTACTTTAATATCCATATAAGAGAGACCGATGAAGTCGTTATCTTGGATAAAAACCTTCTGTGTATCGTGTTTGAGGCCAATAACGATACTAAAGTGACAGACGGGATAGAAAAGCTGTTATACAATCAAGACGGTGAGTTTCATAAGGCGAATAACTTCTATTACAGTTCAATGGTCTGTGCATCTGAAAGTGAAGGTCTTGAAGAAAATATAATAAATAGAAGTTTTATGATCTTAGAGTATGCTTTTGAATATCAAAGAACCAATGAAGTGTTAAATTATAGTGCTATCTTTATGAAATAGAGTGTTTTACTAAAAAAATCCCTACATGTAAAGCTACATGTAAGAGATCGACTTACTCACAATAATCTGCTAAAAGTCCGCCTTTTGCTTTCTCTTTTGCATCATTTCCAAGTAGTATCTTTATGATCTCAAGTCCAAAACAGATAGCTGTTCCCGGACCGCGTGAAGTCAGGATATTTTTATCGCTTACTACCTTTTGAGTAGCATCGTATCCTTTATGGTCTATATCTGCTTCAACAGACGGATAACAGGTAAACTTCTCTTTAAGAACTCCTGCTTTATCTAATGCAAACGGAGCGGCACAGATAGCGCCTATCTGCTTGCCTTTTGCATCCATCTCTTTGATAAGGGATTGCACTTTCGCATCTTCAGCCAGAATCTTTGTTCCGCCCCAGCCTCCCGGAAGTACGATCATGTCGATATCATCGGCAGTTATGTTTTTTATACTTTTATCTGCTTTGACGGTTATGCCGTGTGCACCTCGCACATCTGCATTTCCGTCGACTGAAGCCACTATGACCTCTATCGAAGAGCGTCTTACCGTATCGATGATAGATATCGCTTCGATCTCCTCAAAACCGGTCGCTAAAGGTACTAAAACAGTTGCCATAATATCTCCTTCTAAAAAGATTATTTTACTTTTTCTAAGTACTCGCCTTCTACTGTATTTACTTTAACAACATCACCCTCAAGGATATGGTAAGGTACTTGAACAACTGCACCAGTCTCTAAAGTAGCAGGTTTTTTACTTCCGCTTGATGTATCGCCTTTAAAGTTTGGAGGAGTATCTGTTACGACAAGCTCCATTGTCTCAGGTGCGCTTACAGAGATAGCATCGCCTTTGTAGAAGATCATATCTACGTTGATACCGTCTTTTAACCATTTCATTGCGTCTTCACACTGATCGTAAGTCAGACCGATCTGATCATAAGTGTCGTTGTCCATGAATTGTAGCATTTCGCCGTCATCGTAAAGATATTGCATAGTTTTGTATTCGATCACAGGAACTTCGAATTTATCACCTGCGTGAACAGTTTTCTCGATAACTTTTCCGTTCATAAAACTTTTGACCTTCATACGTACGAAAGCTGCACCCTTACCCGGTTTAACGTGTTGGAACTCAACTACTTTGTATGGTACGTCAGAGATCTCTAAACGTACATTTTTTTTAATATCACCCATACCTATTGTTGCCATATACCTGACCTTCTTAAAAAAATTTTGTGCAATTTTACCGCAAAGCACCTTACATGTAAAGATACGCAAAATGAGCAAAGCCCATTTCTGCTACGCTAGCCGCTTTGGCACTGAAGTTTGCCTCTTTCGAGGCAGATACAGAAACGTAAAATGAGCAAAGCCCATTTCTGCTACGATAACCAAAGAACTATTAAAAAAGTCCTCTAAGCATTAGATGCCAATACATAGGCTCTAACATATAGCGGTCAAACTCCCACCACATCCATCGAGGTTTGTAGTACTCTATGAACGGAATAGTCGGTTTTGGCCCTTCGTAGTTAAACTCTGCCATCAATATCTTTCCATATTGCGTTTTAAGCGGACATACCGTGTAGCCGTCAAACTTCTCTTTCAGTTCTTTATTCTGCATTACCGCTAAAAGGTTATCCATCACTATAGGAGACTGATGACGCGCTGTTCCTCCGGTTTTTCCCATAGGGATGCCGCAGACGTCGCCGATGCCGAAGATGTTTTTGTATTTGTTGTGCTGCAGCGTGTATTTGTCTACATCAAGCCATCCCTCACCGTTGACGAGTTTTGACTTTTCAAGTGCTTCAGGTGGGCTCATAGGCGGTACGACATGGATAAAATCATACTTCACGACGACCTCATCGGCAAAACTCTGCATCATTTTTTCGCCGAAATCTTCATCTATCACCTCTTTTTCATAAGCATGAACAAACGTAGCCTTTTTCGCTTTTACATCTATGGCACGTAAGAAGTGGGAAAATTTCGTCTCGATCTTGTCGTATTGTTTTTGAACTTTAGTAAGCTCCTCATCCACTTTTGGCAAATGGAACAGTTTTTTAAGTCCCGTATAAAAGTAGTAGTCTGCACTAAGCCCGTCTTGTTTGAGGTAATCGGCACTGAGGTAGAGCATCTTTTGCGGTGCACCGCCGCATTTTATAGGAGTGTCTGGTTGTGTGTAGAGCACTGTCGGTCTTTTAGTCTTTGCCGCTTTTTTAAGATCGTTGTACCAGTCCCAAGTCGCAGTCGCTCCGCGAGCCGTACCTTTTTCGAGATCACTTAAGTAAACACTGGTGATACCGTTGGTCCCGATATCTTCCTCTTTTAATCCCGCGATCTTGTCAAAACGGTTCACGACGCCTGTAGCAACGATCATATAGTCATATCCGACCGTCTGACCACAGCGTGTGACCACGACATTGTTATCAGGGTCAAAGCTCTTGACCTCATCTTTGATCCAGTTAACATTTTTAGCGATAAAGTCGCTGTTTGGTTTTTGAAGGTCCTCTTGTTTCATCAGTCCCGCAGCGACAAATACCTGTCCCGGCTGGTAAAGATGCGTCTCATTTGGAGCAATAACCGTGATATCGGGATTTGATATCTTTCTGTTAAGTCTGGCCAGGGTCATGATAGCACCGCTGCCCCCTCCGACTATAAGGATCTTGCCTTTGACATCGATAGCTTCTGCCTCTGTGTAGCTTCCACTTCCCGCCGAAGCGATCACGGATGCAGCGATGGGAGAGATACCCAGCAGCCTGATGGCTTCACGTCTTGAAATCGGCCCTTTATCGGCACTCGCTTTAAACAACTCCAGCAGCTTCTCAGTCTTCATCGGCTTATCCTTTTTTTTGACTTGAAAATATTATAACGAAATATGATAACAAAGAAAATAGTAATTATGCTTTAACTACACTCGTCTCCCATCCGTCATACTCACCGCCGTAGCTCTTGGCATTGTCTATCAGGTTCATCGTAAGCTCGTCTATCTCGTAGTAGTACGGTACGTCGATGCGGTAAAACTGAAGTCCGTACATAGAGACCTCATCACTGGGTTCCATCTCTTTTTGGATCGTAAAACCGTCACTTTTTATAAACTCTTTGTATATCTCTCTGTCTTGCGGAGTGTTAAAGTAGATCTTATGTTCTATGGCACGTCCCAGTCTCAGGTTATCGCCCGCTTCTTGAAGCATGTTACATGTACGGTGGTTTTGAATGATCTGCCACTGTTTTGCCGTAGGAAGAAGGAGTTTGTTATACACCTCCCACTCCATGTCTGTACGCGCACCGAACTCGTACCTGTAATCCTCGAACTTTCTCATAGCATCGTTTACGGCACTGTCCCATTCAAAATCATACTTGAGGTAGTAGATGAAGTTCACACTCCCCTGTGTGATGATGCGTCCGACATACTTTCCTATACGGTAGCGCAAAGACTCCATCTCGATGGAATCCTCTATGAAGGAGATATCTTCCTGCTCCTCTTCGCCTAAGAGACCGTCATCTTTTGGAGCATGCAAAAACACCTTCACAAAACCGACATAACCGTACTCATCATTCAAGCTGCCGTCTGACACATCGACATTGAACATGACAGCCGAGGGATGTCCCTCCATCGGCTTCATATATGCTTCCCAGTACTCCTGCATCCTCTTCTCCTTTTACTTCATCTCTAGGCTCATAAGGAACATGTCTTCCCCGTCCACCACACTTACATCTACACTCTCACATTTTGGACAGCAGTAGTGTCTTGACTCCAGCTCGCTTGTAGTACCGCACTCCCTGCAACTTATGGTCAGAGGCTGTATATGCATCACAAACTCTGCGCCGTCACAGACACTGGCTTCTTTAAATGTGTTGAACGCCGTCTCTAAAAGATAAGGTTCGACACCACTCATCACCCCTATCTTGACCACAAGCTTTGTCACCTGCGTCGCATCGTTTGCCTTGGTGTACTCTTCACATTGATCGAGCAGAGCTTGGACTACGCTGTATTCATGCATCTTTTACCCTTTAACAGATTCTCGGCAGCAGTTCGCCGCTTGGAGTCTCCAAAAACCTTGAAGTCCCCCATCCGCTTTTTAGTATCACTTTCTTTTTATGTTTCTCTGTCACACTTCCTATAAGCGCAGCTTTTGAACAAACATCAAAACCTTTGAGTATCTCTACGGCTCTTTTCGCATCCTCTTTTTTAACGGCAAGCACAAACGTCCCCTCGTTTGCCAAAGAGGTCGCTTCAAACCCGAGCATCTCGCATATCCCTTTTACTTCATCGCTTACGGGGATACTATCCTCTTCTACTTCTATGCAGATATCCGACTGTTTTGCCCACTCGTTCAGTACTGCACCCACACCGCCGCGGGTCGCATCTCTCATAGCCGTTATCTTCACATCAGCATCGAGCAGTGCCTTGACCTGAGGATAAAGCGAGTTGCAGTCGCTTTTTAATGCACTGCTGAGTTCTATCCCCTCACGCGCTGCAAAGATGGTAGCCCCGTGACAACCGATGTCGCGGTTTACAAGTATGACGTCATCAGTCGTAATGCTGTTTGAACTGATGCCCTGCTTTGTGATCTCGCCTATACCCGTAGTGTTGATAAATATCTTATCCACACTTCCGCGCGGCACCACTTTGGTATCTCCGCTCACCACCATGGCACTGTTTATTTCAAGCTCACGCTTCATACTCTCAACGATGCGCTCTAAACTCTCTACCTCAAACCCCTCTTCGATGATAACGCTGCATGTAAGATACTTCGGCTTCGCACCCATCATGGCAAGGTCGTTACATGTACCGCACACTGCAAGCTTGCCTATGTCCGCTCCCGCAAAGAACAGAGGTGAAACTGTAAAGCTGTCGGTGGAAAAAGCGAGTTTTCCGCCATGGATCACAGCCGCGTCTTCGCTGCGCTCTAATATCTCGTTTTTAAATGCTTTGTAAAATATCTTCGAGATAAGCTCGTTGTTCTCTTCTCCGCCGTTACCCTGTGCCAGTGTTATCGTCTTCGTCATCTATCCCGCCTACTTTTTCTTTTCCATAGTCTTTATATACAACTCTTCCACCTTCGTTCTAGCCCAAGGCGTCTTTCTAAGAAACTTCAGACATGAGTTTATACTGGGCTCATTAAAAAAACAGCGTATCTCGATCAGTTTGCTTAACTGTTTATATCCATACTCTTTTACAAGACTCTCCAGTATCTCCTGCAGTTTTATCCCATGCAGCGGATTGTTCTTGTTCTTCTCTTTTTCTTCTTCACCCATTTTTTTCCTTTAAAGTTTTCTCACAGAGATGGTATCCGTATTCTATAATAGCTTTTGATTTATTAAACTCAAAAGTACCGCATAAGTTTCTTGGGACTCCTATCTCTATATCCGGCGGATATGCCGCTAGTTTCATTCGAGCGATTGTACCCTGCATTGTCTCAAATGATCTGTTTGCTATTGAATACATACTGTTTTTTGAAACGACTGATGTCGGAATAGACACGCTACTGATATACTCTTTTATCTGCGCACCCAAAGACTGCTCTTTTTCTATCTCTTCTTCTAAAAGAACTTCGGAACTGGATTCTGCCCCTAGATTCACGGCAATAGTCAGATCTGTAGCGTCATCAAAAGTCGGAGCTATCGGAACCGGATTTAACACGCCTCCATCTACTAGCGCTCTTCCCTTGTACATGTAAGGAGTAAAAAAGAGCGGTAAAGATATGGAAGCGCGGATGGCATTTAAGAGCGGACCTTCATTTATCCATATCTCTTTTTCAGTGTCTATATCAGAAGCGACAGCCGTAAACTTGATAGGCAGATCTTCGATCATATGCTCACCTAGCAACTCTTTCATCTTAGACATAAGAGTATCACCCGACACAAGTCCGCCTGTACCCTTAAAATCTAAAAGCTTCAACAGGTCTATCCCATCTGCTTCAGCAAGCCAATCGACATACGCATCAAGTTTTCCCGCTGCATAAAAACCGCCTATGAGTGCTCCTATAGAACACCCTGAAATCGATATTATCTTATACCCATTGTCTTCAAGCCATTTTATGATGCCAATATGAGCCAACCCTCTAGCCCCGCCACTTCCCAAAACAAGAGATACCGTCTTTTTCTTCATAACTATATCAAATCCCCATATTTATTATTTTTTATTTCATCGTTACTTAGTATATCATCTAAATATTTTAGATTGAAAGCTAATGTTGCCAATAAGGATAATGCCTTTAAACTATTTATTTCCGTATTAAAATTTGTAGTTTCGCCATGTAGCATCTGATGTCTATTCATATGCTCAAACTCTAACGTTCTTTTTTTTGGACCTATTCTTATTGGTAATTCGTTATTGAAAAGCTGTTTTAAAAAATATAATCCAGCTGATTCTATATCTAGACTATTTAATCGTGCTCTCGTTTCCTCAAAAAAGTTACTTTCACGAGTGCCATGAAAGTAGTTTTTGCCATCAGAAAAATCATAAACTACACCATCAACTTGTGTCATAAAAGCTATACAAGACAAATAATAAAATCCATTATTATGTGCAAAGAAAATTTCCTCAAGAATATTACTTCTATGTGGAAATTTTTCTTTTAAATCATCAAGAATTCTAGTTGTATTTTCTTTATAATGTTTTATCAGTATTTCATTCACTCTAGTTTCATCATTATAAGATTTAAAAAGTTCTTTCAATGCAGTTAGCTCTATTGATGGCTCAACATACCAATTAAAGTTTTCTGCTATGGAAGGAATAAATTCAAATTTTTTATTTACTTTTTCAATTATTCTTTGAACAAATTGTAAACTATTTGGTGTTTTAGGTACAGTAGGTACAGCATGATTTAATGCTTTCATTATATCACCAACTTTGAACCTACTACTCAAATCAAATTCCCATACTTATAATAAGCCGCGCAAGCGCCTTCGCTGCTTACCATACAGCTTCCTATCGGGGTTATCGGTTTACATGCCGTACCGAAGATGGAGCACTCAGGCGGTGTGGCTTTGCCTTTTAGGATGTCTCCGCAGATGCAGAGCTTGTGGTCGTTTATCTCTTCTGTGGGGAGCACGTTTTTGTAGATGTTTTCTACGTTGTAGCTGTCGTACTCGTCTCTTAGTCTGAGTCCGCTTTTTGGTATGTTGCCTAGTCCGCGCCATTTAAAGAGGTCTGCTTTTTGGAAGTACTTCTCTATCAGCTCTTGGGCTTTTAGATTTCCCTCACGGTTTACCGCACGTTTGTACTCCACTTCAAGTTCGCATCTCCCCTCTATGAATTGCTTTACTATCATGCTGATGGACTGCATCACGTCTACGGGTTCAAAACCGCTTACGACAACTGGTTTACCCCAGTCGCGAGGAAACTCTTCATATATCTTGCTTCCGCTTATGACACTTACATGTGAGGGTCCTAAAAACGCGTCTATCTTACACTCGTCGTCTGCAAGCAGTGCGCTCATGGCCTCGGGAACGGTCACGTGGTTTATGTGAAAGTAGATGTTCTTGATGCCGCGTTTTATCACCGTGTCAAGCAGTGCAGCGGTCATGGGTGTAGTGGTCTCAAAACCTATGGCAAAGAAGATGATCTTTTTTGTAGCGTTTTCGTCTGCTATCTTCAAACAGTCAAGCGGAGAATAGACAAAGCGCACGTCCGCACCCTTGCTTCTCGCATCTTGAAGACTTCCGTTGCTTCCTGGTACTTTTATCATATCGCCCAGTGTGACTAAGATGACATCTTTTTGCATGCTTAACACATACGCATGGTCAATGCGCTCTTTTGGCATGATGCACACGGGACATCCAGGTCCGTGGATGAACTTGATGTTTTGCGGCAAAAGCTGCAGAATTCCATACTTCATAATGGTATGCGTATGACCACCGCACACCTCCATGATGTTTATGGAAGAGGTGAGTTTTTTTGCGTCTTCTTGGATGATCTTCGCATACGCTTTTATGGTCTCAGCGTCACGAAAATCGTCGTAGAGGTTTTTGAGTTCCAAACTCATCTCTTACGCTCCGCCGCTTGGGCACTCGTCACTTTCTTGTATGGCGGCTAGCCGATCTTCCTCGTCCATTTTGCTTAGTATCTCTTGGTATACTTTTATGGATTCTAGGGCATCTTCCTCATCTATCTTGTTCATGACGAAGCCTATATGGATAAGAACGTAATCGCCGATCTTTACGCTTCCCTCTTCCATCAGATCCAGTCCGACCTCACGCATAACACCCATTGTATCTACCTGAGCGGTGTTCTTTTCCGGGTCAATTTTCACTACTTTACTCGGTATCGACAGACACATACTAAACCCTCATCTTTCTTTTAAATTCTATCCACTCTATGACACGTTTTATGCTTGCTTCGTCTTTGATGTTCACCTCTAAGATATCCACATTTGGTTTGAGTTTTCTCGCTTCCGCTTTTTCATGTTCGATGTCGTAGTCAAAGTGAGGCAGAAGGTCTGTCTTTGTTATGAGCACCAAGTCGGCCTGACGGAACATCACGGGATACTTTTCTATCTTGTCGTTGCCCTCGGGAACCGAGACAAGTACGATGTTGAGATGGCTTCCCACGTCATAGCTTGCAGGACACACAAGGTTTCCGACATTTTCCACAAAACATACGTCCATCTCATCTAAGTCCATATGATGCAGTGCTTTGTGCACCATGAACGCATCCAAGTGACACGCCGAACCCGTTTGTATCTGGTGGGCCTGTATCCCTTTTGCTTTGAGTCTGTCCGCATCACGGCTGGTCTCCAAGTCTCCCTCGACTACGCCGAATTTAAAAGGAGAGAGAGCTGCCATGTTTTCTAAGAGCGTGGTTTTTCCGCTGCCGGGACTGCTCATCAGATTGATGCACAGTACGTTATGCTCGTCAAAATGCGCTCTGTTATGCGCTGCTTCATGATCGTTCTTATCGAGTATCTTTGTGATGACCGAGATGGTCTTTGGATCGTTTAACTGAGGATTGTCGTGCAGATGCTGGTGTGCCTCTTGATGTTTGTGAGAATCATCATCATGGTGATGGTGTCCATGGTCGTGATGGTGGTCATGATGATGTCCATGTTCATCGTGAGAGTGACTATGTTCCGTTATACTGCAACCGCAATCTTTACACATACATTTTCCTTACGTTCTATAAATATTTTTTTCTTAATATACAATATTCATACTTTATATTTATATTTTAAAAATAAGATTAATTTTTTTTCTTCTTATATGTTTTTAGGACTCAATAGAATGAAAATATCAAAAGAGATTTTTATTGTCATCATCTTGTTATCAAAATGTTGTTAGACTAGTGCTAAATAATTGGATAGAATAGACTCATGAAAAAAAGAACAAAGATCTTAGCGACGATCGGTCCCGCATCAGATAAGTTAGAGAAAATAATCGAGCTGATGCGTGCAGGAGTAAATGTCTTTAGGCTTAACTTTAGTCACGGTACCTATGAATACCATGAAAAAGTCTTGTCAAATATAAGAGAAGCCTCAAAGCGTACCGGTCTTGTCGTCGGTGTGCTACAAGACATCAGCGGTCCTAAAATCCGTATCGGCGAGCTTGAAGAGAGTTTTGATCTTAAAAAAGACGACATCATCAACTTTCATAAACAAGATATCATCGGTACAAAAGTGGATGAAAACAGGTATGAGGTAAGCATCAACTACCCGAAGATCCTTTCTCAGTTAAATATCGGCGACTATATCTACCTCTATGACGGCATTATCCGCACAAAAGTCCTATCTTGCAGCGAAGATGTAGTACAGGTCCTTGTCGAAAACGAGGGAGTATTGTCATCAAAAAAAGGGATAAACTTTCCAAACAGCCGACTTAATGTAGATATACTAACCCAAAAAGATATCAATGATATCCAGTGGGGTGTCGACAACGGTGTGGACTATATGGCCATCTCTTTTGTCCAAAACGCGAAGGATATGATGAAAGCCAGAGAAGTCTTAGACGGTTTTGGCGGAAAACAGATGCTCATCGCCAAGATAGAGAAGTTTGATGCGGTAGAAAACATCGATGCGATACTCGAGGTCTCAGACGGCATCATGGTGGCTCGCGGTGACCTTGGCATAGAGGTTCCGTACTATGAGGTTCCAAACATCCAAAAGATGCTGATACAAAAAGCAAACGCAGCTTCAAAACCCGTCATCACAGCTACGCAGATGCTTCTTTCTATGACACACTCACAACGTGCAACACGCGCCGAGATCAGCGATATAGCCAATGCCGTGCTTGACGGTACGGATGCAGTCATGCTCTCTGAAGAGAGTGCCATAGGCGAGTACCCTGTTCTTGCAGTGAAAACGATGTTCGATACCATCGTTGAGACAGAAAAAGCCTACCCCTACTACAAGTTTGACCTTAACTACAGTCACGATGACGATATCACGAATGCCATAGACGAATCAGCCGTCAGACTCTGCAGAGATATTAAAGTATCCGGCATACTCTCTTTGACAAACTCCGGAAGTTCGGCTAAAAAGTTGGCAAAGTATCGTCCGGACAGACCCATCTATGCCATAACTCATGATGACGCTGTGAGACAACAGCTTACACTTTCATGGGGTGTTATCCCCGTTTTTTCGGTTAAAAAAGACTCACTTGAACATACACTAAGAGACACGATAAAAAGAGGTCTGGAAGATGGTGTTCTTGATCTTAAAAAAAGCTATATTTTAACCGCAGGCGATCCCACAGGTGTAAGCGGGTCGATAAACTTGATAAGAGTGCTGAGAGAACAGGAGATGAGCTTTTTTCAAAACATAGAGTAAAGCATTTTTAAGTACTTTCTTATTTGTAAGGTTCTATAATCAAGGAAGTATGATGGTTTAACCTAAAGGAAACGGCATGAAAATCTTTGTGTTTTTACTCTCTATAAATGTTTTATTACTTGCAAGTTATGAGAAAGCAGATCAGTTTTATAAGGCTAAAGAGTATGAAAAAGCGGTAGCGGAGGCTAAAGCCTCTACTGATGAGTATCAGACTCCAAGACTTCATCTGCTTTGGGCAAAATCTGCCGAGGCACTAGGCAGTTTGAATGAAGCGATGAGCGCTTATGAAAGAGTTCTAATCTTAGATGAGAACAACAGTGAAGCAAAAACTGCTCTTATAAGACTTTATAAACAGAGCGGCAAAGATGAGCTGGCTTATGAGATGAGCGACTCTTTAAAACCTGCCGGACAAAGATCTTCACCCGATCCCCTGAAAGCAAAAGCATCGGCTGCAATAGGATACGACTCAAATATCAATGTCACTCCGGGAAGCGGTGTGTTGGATAACTATTACGGCACCACGAACAATGAAGGTGTACTCTCTACAATGTTTTCCAGATTTACCGGAGACGTCAGCTACAGGGATAACTTTCAAGAGAATAACGGAGCGTATTACAAAGGGGCTGCGAGAGTTTACTATCAAAACAATTTTAAAGAGAGTCGTTACAATCTTTTTTCCGGTTCGCTTGAAGTCGGCGGAGGATATAAAGAAGACGGATATGATCTTTATATTCCCCTTGTCTATGATGACGTCTACTACTTGGACAAAAAACTTTTTCATCAGTATGCGCTGAGTCCAAGACTTACGATGTTCTTGACAGACGAGTTGATCTGTAATCTCAATGCAAGTTACACTAAACGCTACTACTCCGGTTCCTCAAATCAAAAAATAGATATAGATATTTTGGGTTCCGCTGTTGATCTTTACTATATATTTGATAAGAACTATCTCTTTTTGAAAACAGCCTATGAGACTTTTCATACAGGCGATACAGGTGGGACACTTTTTATAAATAAACGTATATTTACAGCCTCATTAGGTGTAAACTACAAAGTAGTGCCATGGCTTATCGCCAGAATCGATTATAAATTCATATATGCCTCTTTTGATGACGACGTAGCTACGATATACACTACTGACAACACCAGGAGATTAGACAACCTCCATCAGGTAGAGCTCAAACTCTCCCACAACCTAAAAGACAATCTGGAGTTGTATCTGTCGGACAGATATGCTAAAAACACCTCAAACTATGTACCTGCGGAGTATAGTAAAAATATTATTATGCTCGGCATCGGTCTAAACTATTAGGAGTATAGAGTCATGAAACTACTTATATTATTATTTTTAGCCTTATCTGCCTGGGCGGATATAGGGACTGTTATGGTCGTAAAAGGTCAGGCTCAACTAAATCGTTCCGATCAGATGCTAGATATCAAAAGCGGTATGAAACTTCTAACAGCTGATGAGATACTCACAAAAGCAAAAAGCAGAGTACAGGTGATGCTCGTGGACAATACCGTTATAACCATCGGTGCAAACACATCTTTTAAATTCAATGATATTAAGTTTGACGGTTCACCGGACTCTAAAGCGGATATGAAAGCAAGCAGAGGTTTTTTTCGCTGTGTGACCGGGGAGATAGGCAAGATCGCTCCTGAAAGGTTTAAAGTAAAAACTGCTTCGGCGACCATCGGTATTAGAGGAACAGATTTCTCTGCCGATATAATGCCAAAAAGAGAGCTGATCCGATGTTACAGCGGGATCATAAGCGTTCAATATGCTTCCTATCTCAAAGAGATAAAAGCCGGCAAGATGATAGAACTTCGTGAAAATCAGATCGAGATCAGAGATATGAAAGCCCAAAGAGAAAAGAACAGAGATCAAGAGGTATACCAAGTAGTAGAAAAAGAACTGGATGCGCCTGATATGCCGGCTAAAGACCTTTCAGATATGACCACACAACAAGAACAATCAAAACCAAGTGGAGGGAATCCTGCTGTAGGGGGACCTTTTGCTGCTCCAATAAACTAAATGAAAAACTTTATATTTAAAGTTTTTGCAGCTTTTTTGTTGGCATCATCGCTCTCTTGGACATATCTTTTTATGCCGGAGGCTTTTTTCTCTCTTAACAGCAGGTTTATGGATTTTCTATTCATAATCCGCGGTGAACTGCCTAAGAGCGATAAAGTAGTCATCGTAGATATAGATGAAAAATCTCTAAAACAGTATGGTCAGTGGCCGTGGTCGAGAGACCTTGTCTCAAAACTGATCTACAAGATCAGTGATGCAGATGCCGGGATCATAGGCTTGGATATCGTCTTTGCAGAGGATGACAGGACATCTCCGCACAGACTTATCTCCAAGTTTGCCGGAGTATCCAAGAACCTGCCAAACTATGATGAGATACTTGCCGAGTGCTTCACTAAAACACCGGTGATCGGCGGCTACATGTTCACATTTGAAAAAACAGATGAGCAAGACACACCTATGGTACCGGCAGTCTTTATCGAACACGGTATTAATGACAGTAGCCTGTTACAACCCAGCGGAGTCGTTTTAAATACACCTGTTCTTCAAAACTCACTCTATTCAAGCGGTTTTTTCAACAATACTCCCGATGAGGGTGGAATGATCAGACATATTCCGCTTATCATGAAGTATGACGGCGTCATATATCCATCATTGGCCTTAGAGATGGTAAGAGTCTACAGCCAAAGCAAGAAAGTGGATGTCATCGGTGATGAATCAGGAGTAAAACGCATAACGTTTGGAGAGTTCAATATCCCGACCGATCATTCAGGCAGACTTGTCGTCAATTTCAGAGGTGCTAAAAAATACTTCAAGTATATCAGCGCAGCAGACATCTTAAACAATCAGTTTGATCCAAAAGAGCTGCAAAACAAGTTTGTACTTGTCGGAACATCTGCCGTGGGTCTGTTTGACCTGAGATCGATCCCTTTTGACAATGCCATAGCCGGAGTAGAAGTTCATGCAAACGCCATCGATAATATCTTACAGCAGGATTTTTTATATAGACCCTCTGTCGCAGTCGTTTATGATCTGATAATAATCTGGGCTATCGTATTTGGACTGATGCTGCTTTTTTCATATATCAAATCATGGATCATTATTCCTGTAGCTACCCTTGTTTTATATGGCTTGTTCAAAATATTTTTTATATCGATCTTTCAGTACGGTCTTGTCTTAAACCTGCTCTTTCCGATCATGGCTTTCTCTTTGACCTTGATACTGTCCGTCGCCATCGATTATATTATGGCTTCAAGACAAAAAGAGGAGGTCAAAAGGCTGCTTGGCAAAAAAGTATCGCCTGCGATCATGGACTATCTTATCGCTCACTCAAGAGAAGACCTTGTTGCATCAAGAGAGCTTGAAGCAACGATATTTTTCAGCGATATACGCTCTTTTACGACCATCTCAGAGAAGATAGGTTCTCCGGACAAAGTGATCCATATGCTAAATGCATATATGACACCGATGGTGGAAAACATCGTATCTCATAAAGGTACGGTCGATAAGTTCATCGGTGATGCGATCATGGCGTATTGGAATGCCCCTGTCGTCATTGAAGATCATGCAGACAAAGCGGTCACAAGTGCGATAGAGCAGATAGAGATGCTTCCTAAAGTAAATGAGATGATAAAACCGCTGTATGATGTAGAGATCGCTATTGGTATCGGTATCCATACAGGAGTGGTGACGGCAGGAGATATGGGTTCCTACGGTAGAAGCGATTACACCATCATAGGTGACAATGTAAACCTGGCTTCAAGACTGGAAGGACTTACAAAACAATACGCGGCACAGATACTTATCACTCATGCTACTTACTCACGCCTAAAAGGAGATTATAGGATAAGACCTATTGATCTCGTCGAGGTAAAGGGAAAACATGAAGCTGTCGAGATATATGAAGTAATCTGCAGCAATAAAAACATATCCGACGATGAGATGCAGCTTTACAGTGAGGCTGTAAAATATTTTAGAGATTCAAATGTCGGTTTGGCATATGAAAACTTTAAAAAACTGCAAGAGCAAAACCCATGCAGACTCTATGAGTTTTATATAGAAAGATGCGAATATTTTATACAAAATCCGGATATCGAGTTTACACCTATCTTAAAAATGAGTACAAAATAGTCTCTTGACTCACTGCTCTTTATGGCGTTTTTCCAGCTCGAACCATTTTGTGTTCACGTCATCACTTTTTACTGCGATGTCGGGCTTTTTATTGCTCTGCCAAAGAGCCTCTTGGGGCTTTGGACATGCCCGCACACACTCACCGCAGTAGATGCAAAGGTATGGATTATAGTTGTATTCCTGCCCTTTTTTGTTCTTCTCGTTTTGAGAGGGGTTGTCGGTCTTTACGAACAGGATAGCTCCGGGAGGACATGCCTTTTCACACTTCAGACAGTAGATGCAAGACTCTTCGCCGTACTCTATGAGCCCTCTGTACTCTTTGTCCTTTGGTATAGGAGTCACGGGATAATCAAGAGTCTGCGGCTTTTTAAAAAGATTTGTAAATGCTTTAAAGAGTGAGGTGAACATCGCTTTACCCTACTTCGCCGTACACGACATACACGGGTCAAAAGATGCCAGTACTGCCGGAGCATCCGCATACTCTTCACCCAAAAATATATGTGAAAACGCAGGGATGCATGAGAACGTCGGTGTCTTTATGCGTACGCGTTCAAGCATCGCCGTGCCGTTTGCTTTGACATAGTACATCAGCTCACCTCTTGGAGCTTCAAAGCGCACTACAGTCTCGCCCTCAGGCTTACCCTTGACCTTTGTGACTATTTCGCCTTCGGGAACTCCGTTTAAGATGTTCTCGCACATCTCTATGGAGTTTACTATCTCGTTGAGCCTTACGATGTTCCTTGCATTAATATCACCGTCCGTGTGCGTCTGCATCTTATAGCCGACCTCGTTGTAGGGAAGGTAGTCTATCTCGTTACGCACATCGATGCGCAGTCCCGAAGCGCGGGCAAGAGGCCCTATGGCGTTGTACATGTAAGCCTCGTCAAGACTTAGAGCACCGATGCCTTTGAACTTCAAAGAGAGACTCCAGTTGTTGGTGAACTCATCCATATAGCCCTGCACTTTTTGCTTGACCTCGTAAAGGTTCTCTTTTACCTTTTGGACACTGTTTACATCCAAGTCTCTGTTGACCCCGCCGATGTTTATATAGTCAAACTGTATCCTGTTGCCCGTAATGAGTTCCTGTATCTCCATGATGAGTTCTCTGTCACCCATGATCCGCATAAACATAGCTTCAAAACCCGCATTTTCACAGGTATGCGCCAGACAGAGCATGTGTGAATGGATACGGTCGAGTTCCAAAAGCAGGATCCTCAGGTATTTTGCCTTAGATGTTATCTCTGCACCTAAAAGCTTCTCTATGGCAGCCGTATAGGTAAGAGAATGTGTGATGGCACAAAGCCCGCAGACTCTGGCGACCACATACCCGATGGAGTCGAATTTAAAACTCGTGGTACACGCTTTTTCCACTCCTCTGTGGACAAACCCCACATCTGAATCAACACCGATTATCTTCTCGTTCTCGCACTCGAACTTAAACCTCACAGGTTCTAAAAGCGAGATATGCTGTGAGCCCAGAGGGATGTTTATCGTCTTTTTCATACCGAGCATCCTTTTAACGGAGAGATCTCTGAGTCCTCGTCAAGATAGAGCCCTTTAGAACTGCCCTCGACAGTCACTCCGAACATATCTACAAGCTCACGCTGAGAGATGATGGCTGAGGGGATCATATCGACGACTGAGGGGATGGTGTCGGTGTAGTCTATAACTACGTAATAGATAACGATCTCATCCATCGCCTCATACTTTGAAAATATCCACTGTACCTCTAGTCTCTCATCTGCAAGCGCCACTCCGTTTAAAGTCAAAAAATGCCACTTTTTATAGTCATAGAACTCTTTTATCTCATCTCGTATCTTTTCTAAAGAGACCTCAATCTTTTGCATCGTCTTCCCCTACTTTTAGTGCGCTGTGGCGTCTATTTACTATGCCGTCATCTATTGTCGCAGCTTTAAACAGTTTGAACGGTTTTTCCATCTCTTTGCTCTTATGTTCGAGTATCTCCAACCCTTTGACGACTCCGTCGATGATAAGCTCAGGAGAGGATGCGCATCCCGGTACATAGACATCCACCGGGATATACCTGTCTATGCCTACCTCTACGTTGTACATATCTCTAAACACACACCCCGTACACGCACAGCTTCCAACTGCGATGACCACTTTTGGTTCAGGCATCTGAGTGTAGAGTTCCACCAGTCTCTCTCTTGTCCTGTACGTAACGGGACCCGTCACCAAAAAGATGTCCGACTGCTTTGGATTTCCCGTGTTTATGACACCGAATCTCTCAAGGTCATACTTCGGCGAGAGCGCGGCAAGTATCTCGATGTCGCATCCGTTGCAGCTTCCTGCGTTATAGTGGAGTATCCAAGGGGATTTTTTCCTGTATTTTTTAAGATCAAACATAAGAGAGTCCTATAAGATTGACAGTTCCAAGAACGATGCCAAGAGTCAAGACTATCTTTATCAGGTCTCTCATCTTTACCCTCGCCGTTGCATTGTCTACCAGATTCACCAGCAGAAACGTACCGATAAACAGGGCAGTACCTAAAGCGATATTGTCCCCGGCAAACAGCATAAGTAGAAGGTAGATAAAGACATACTCCAGCCATTTTGCCATATACATAAACTCAAAGAACACTCCGCTGTACTCCACCTCGACACCGCCGATGATCTCCTGATGCGCTTCCGTCGCGTTAAATGGAGACTTCTTCAGCTTTACAGGGATGATCATTAAAAAGGTCAAAAAGAGCAAGAACAGAGGTATGATGGATGAGGCGTTTGCTCTTATCGCAGATATCTCAAAACTGCCGTTTATCATAAAAAAACCGACTGCCATCATAACCAAGACAGGCTCATATGCCAATGTGGCAAGAAGTTCTCTGTTGGCACCTATATGTGAATATACCGATCTCACGCTAAAGCCTGCAAGGATAAGAAAGACGACTGAGAGAAGATGCAAGAAAATAATATATAGCAGGTTTTCTCCCAAAATTATAAACGCTACGACTATCCAAAGCGTAATGAAATAGACGATGCCAAGTATCGAGTGATAAGGGTTTACGATAAAAGCCTGCTTGCCTATGAGTTTATACATATCATAAAAAGGCTGCAGAAGAGGAGGACCTTTTCTGTTTTGCATCCTTGCTCTGAGCACTCTTTCAAACCCGTACAACAGACCGCCTAAAAGCGGTGCTACTGCTATGAAAAAAGCCTCCATCATAACAATACTCCTGCGATAAGTACCAACAAAGAGAGTGCTGCTGCGGTGTTGATACCTTTTTTAAGAGCATCCGAGAGATAAAAGTAGTACATCCCCAGCTTACTCTCATCCTTTTCACCGCAGTTGTACTCTTTGACCCTGTGGGCATTTTTAAACAGCAGAGTCGCGAATAAAATAGGTACGAACACGATCAATACCAGCGGAACGACGAATTCCAACGAGCTTAAAAAATGACTTAGAAAGATCATATATATCCCGACAAAGAGCAAAGCTAAAAGTAAAAACGAGGGTACGGTATAGAACTTAGATATCTTTACATGTAAGGGTTTTACATCCACGTCTTTTGCAAAAAGTTTTGCTACGACTTTAAAATACAGAAGCGTTAAAAGCGTGCTTCCAAGAGCCAAAAATATCAAAGCAAAGGTATAAAAAGGATTGTTAATGATCTCTTTTGAGATCGACTCTATCGCCATGAACTTCCCTATAAACACACCAAAAGGAGGAAGTGTCAGCGACGCAAAACCTACGATGATAAACAGCACCGTAAGCGGCGACCGCTCCACAAGGCCGTCGATGTCATCCACATATTTCAGACCAAAACTCTTCTCCAATACTCCCGCCTGTAAGAACAGCAGCGCTTTTGAGACGGCATGAAACATGATAAGGATCAAACAGGCAGTTACGGCTTCAGGCGTTCCTATGGCTGCCAGACTCATCATAAGTCCAAGCAGTGCGATAGTCGAATACCCAAGGATCTCTTTGAAGTAATCTTTGCCGAGAGCCAAAAGCGTAGCCGTAAAAAATACGAATGTACCAAACAGTGTCACGCCGAGAGAAAGAAACCCGCTCATCGCAGGAAATATCTTCAGCATCAGGTATGGTGCGATTTTTACCATCGTCGCACTGTGCAAAATAGCGCTCACGGGTGTCGGTGCGACCATAGCACCGATAAGCCATTTGTCAAATGGGATGCTCGCTCCTTTTACAAACGCTGCAATTGCCAGGAAGACGACGGGAAGCAGGTATATCTCGTCTATGTTGGCCAAGAGTACGTCAAAATAAAGAGTGTTGTACTCTAAAATAGAAAATACCAAAGCCAAAAGAATAGCCACTCCGCCTATCTGGTTCATCCATAAAGCCTGAAGCGCATTTTTTACAGAGAGTTCGTCGCCTCGGTAGCCTATGAGCAGATAGGAACAAAGCGTGGTGAGTTCAAAAAGCAAAAAGAAGATCTCAATGTTGTTTGTCGAGACTATAAAGTTCATAACGGACAAAAAGAAAAAGAGTATTGCAATAAACCCGTTTTTCTTGAATCTTGAAAGCTCTTCACTCTCTATGTATTTAAGCGCATAGACGATGATCATCCCGCCGACGATGTTGATGACAAGATACATCACCGAAGAGATATGATCGGCAAAGATATCGCTAGAGACGACTGCAGGAGAGAGATACACGACTACGGCATATAAAACAATCTGCACAAGGGCAAACAGCATCACAAGAGCATTTTTAGCTACTATACCGCGCCAAAGGAAATAGAGAAGCAGCAGAGTGTCAAGCAGTATAAAAAGCTCATGAAAGCTGTTCGGCAGAGGAAACGCAAAAGAAGTATTGAAAGAAAAAACATTACCAAGGCTCAAAGCACTGAGAGCTATGACAAACAGGATCGTAAGTATATTTCTGATCATCACGGGAGCGATTAGTGCAGCCAAAGCAAATAGCAAAGGGGCGATGATCAGGATTGCTGTCGTCATAACGTATTTATCTTATACCTGCTGAGTTCTTTGCCCTGTGAATCTATCACATGCACCGCACATGCCAGACAAGGGTCAAACGAGTGTAGCACTCTTAATACCTCGAGAGGTTTTGAGGTGTCTTCTATCTTTATCCCTACAAGCGCCTCTTCGTAAGCTCCTCTAAGACCATCATAGTTCTTTGGAGTAGCGTTCCAGGTCGTAGGAGCGATGACCGAGTAGTTCTCTATCTTCTCGCCTTTGATGTTTACAAAGTGCGACAACACACCGCGGGGTACTTCAAAGAAGGCCCTTCCCTTTGCGTCTTTTTCTAAGGCATTAAAATCATACTTTGTCCAGGTATCGGTGTCGTAATACTTGATGTTTTGAATCAGACGCGAGACAAGTTTAAAGATATACTCGCAGATGTAGTTTGTCTCGATGGCTCTCGCACAGTTTCTGCCCACCGTACTCGAGAGGTCAATGAGTTCCAGATCCGTATCTTTTAAAAACTCGTCTACAAAAGACCTTATCAGTTTATTGCCTTTTGAGTAACTCACCATGAGCCGAGCAAGAGGTCCTGTTTCCATCGTCTTTTTGTCATATCTCGGTGCTTTTATCCAAGAGTATTTGTCATCATTTTTCGCGGTCTTGAGTGTTCCGTCTTCATTGAGGTCTGTGTAACACACCTCGTTGTCTTTGGCATCTCCGCTGTACCATGCACGGTCGACCTCTTCGCTTATCTTGCTCTCATCGAACTCCTCTATCTTTGTAAAGTCGTGCCCGTAGATGATACCGCTGCTAAAGAGATTTTGTTCCCCTTCGAATTCATATCCGCCCACGCATAAAAAGTTCCCGTTTGCACGTCCCAGCCCTGCTTTGATCTCATCGCGGTAGGCCATGGCGATAAGCTTCATATCAGGCAGATAAGCACGGGTGATAAACTCTTTTGCATCTTTTATGACAAACAGATAGTCGTTGAGTCTTTGAGGATTGAGCATATCTGCGACACTCGTAACTCCTCCTACGACTAAAGTCTGCGGATGCGGTGTCTTTGCACCGAATATCGCCACTGCTTTACTGATGCTTGCCTGAAATTCCAGTGCTTCAAGGTAATGAGAGATGAGGATCAGGTTTTGTTCAGGAGTAAGTCTATAATCCTTATGTCCCCAATACCCGTTTTTAAAAGGACCGAGTTTGCCTGCATTTACAAAGTTCTGCAGTTTTACGAGGACCGCTTCATAGTGAGAATGGGAATTTCTAAAAGGATGGTCTGTATATTTATGCGCCTCTTTGGAGGTAAGTTTCGGGTCTGCATTTAAAGCACTTGTCACATCCACGAAATCCAGAGAGTGAAGATGGTAAAAATGCACTACATGATCCTGAATAAAAAGCGCCATTGACATCAGGTCTCTTATGATCTGGGCATTTTTGGGAGGCTCTATCATGTAAGCATCTTCTACTGAAGTGATCGCCGCACGGAAATGTACATTTGTACATACACCGCAGATCCTGCCTGCCATAAGTCCCGCATCACGAGGGTCTCTGCCTTTTAAGATGATCTCTATGCCGCGAAAAAGCTGTCCGCTTACATAGGCTTCCTGCACGATCCCGTTATCATCGACTTCGACTTCGGCTCTTAGGTGTCCTTCTATCCTTGTTATCGGGTCTATAACGATCTTTTTAGTGCTCATCACTTCTCTTCCTCAACATATTTTCTCTCATTTGCGAACTTATCAAAAAAGCCCTTCTCCGTACATCCCATACAACCGTGTCCCGCTTGAACAGGCCAGCTTGTCCCGCCGTTGAACTTCATCGTCGGACAGTTGACGTTTGCATAAGGCCCTTTACATCCCATCTCAAAAAGACACCATCCTTTTTTCGCACCCACGTCGCCCCACTCTTTGACAAACTCGCCGAGCTCATAGTGTCCGCGTCTTTCACAGTTGTCATGTACACGCCCCTCATATGCCCACAGAGGTCGGTTAAACTGATCAAGTGCCGGCAGTTCTTCAAACATGATGTATGAAAGCAGTGTCCCCACTATATTTATAGGGTTTGTCGGACATCCCGATATATTAATGACATCGTCACGTCCGAGAGCATCCGCTACTCCCACAGCTCCCGTCGGATTTGGAGCGGCTGCGACAACTCCGCCGTCAAATGCACAGCTTCCCACCGCCATCACAAGTGCCGCGTCTTTTGCACACTTTTTCAAAAGCTCAAGCCCAGTCTCGCCTTTTGGCCCGATGCGAAGAAATTTGCCGTCCATCGCCAAAGGAACTGCGCCCTCGACGATAAGGACATATTCTCCCTTCTGATTTTTGATAATATCTTCCAGTACCGTCTCGCTCTGGTCACCGCTGGCACTCATAAGCAGTTCATGATAATCAAGTGAAATATAATCAAAGATAAGGTCTTCAATAGCAGGGTTTGTAGATTTTATAAACGCTTCGGAGTTCCCGCTGCAGTCTGCAAGTTCCAGCCAGATTATAGGCACTTTATTCAGTGTTTTTACACCCTCTTCTACGACCTCTTCAAAGCTTGGATGCAGCTGCATATCTGCCGTTACCATAGATACCCAGCTGTTTACCTCATGTTTTCCTATATCTAAAGATGCCATAGCAGCTTCAAGGTTATCGGTTGTCAGATTGTTTCTCGGATGAAGAGTGTTAAACTTCTCGATACGCTTACGAGCCTCAGCAACCTCTTTCTCTCTTTGTATATCTTCCGGGGTCTTTCTCGGCATATTCGGGTCAATGAGATGCTGAGATTCTTTAATGATATTTGAGACCATCATCTTACATCTGCCGCAGACTCTTCCCGCTTGCGAAAACGGTGCCAGCTCTGAAAAAGATCCGATGCCGCTGCTCGTCACTATATCCACCAGGTCTTGATGATAGATATGCTCACAGCTACAGATGAGTCTTCCTCTCTCGCCGATCAGTCTGTTTTGATAAAGATAGTTTATATCTACCTCATCGCCGTTATTTATAAGTTCCTCTATGTATCCGACATCGACATTGGAGTTGATCCCTATAAACCTTGTCAGCTTGTCATCGTTTAAAAAGTACTCATCTATCCTATTGTCCTCTTTTGAGGCGATCTGTACCTTTTCATAGCCGCAGCTGAACTTTGGCGAGTTGACATCTATAAGATCAAACTCACCCACCTTTAGCATATCTGTTGTAGCTTCGAGTTTAAACTCTTTTGGTTCTTTGCCTAGAAGATGAGAGATAGCACAATCGGCTTGCAGGGTGCACTCTTTGACATGACCCGCGATAAAATGGATATCTTTTACCTCGGCACACTCTCCAACGGCATAGATATCTTCATCCATAGTCTGCATATAAAGGTTGGTCAGTATCCCTTTATTACACTCAAGGCTCTCTTTGAAGTTTGCGATGTTGGGTCTTATACCGATACCAAAGACGAGAAACGGGTCTTTTATCTCAAATTTTTTAGTCTTGATAACTGTTATCTCGTTCTCTTCTATAGTCTTGTCAACTATCTCGTCTTCGTAAGATATCCTTATCTTGCCGTCTCTTGTATAGCACTCTTCTATGATCTTAATTGAATCGCTCGAGAGTTCTTTGTTATAAAGATGATTACCGCGGGAAAGAAGCGTTATACGATCTACACTCGGCATTTCGTTAAGCGTCTCTAAAAGTTCAAGTCCTATGGGACCGCTTCCGACCATCACGACTTCACGGCCTGATACGCCTGCTTTGATGATCTCGCAATCTTTCGCACTTCTAAATACGGCTGCATTTTTTATGTTGTCTATATTAAAGAGTGTAACAGGAATAGAACCTGTAGCGATTATCAGCTTGTCGTAACTAAACATAGAGTCGTCAGAGAACACTCTTTTAGCATCGGGGTCTATCTTGTTTATTCTTTGATTTAGTTCAAGTTTAACTGTAGGGTCAAGAGGAAGAGAGATCCCTCCGATATCTTCACTCTCATCGACAAGACGGCAGAGGTGTATTCTGTCGTAGGGAGGGTTTTTCTCATCACTTATGATCGAGACATCTAGGGATGAGTCTTGCTTTTTAAGATTGTTTGCCAAATATACCGCGGCTATACCGCCGCCGACGATTACCACTCTCATACGCAACCTTTTATATAATAGACTTTCCTATAATCCGTCCATTATATAACTATTTCTTTTCATTTAAGTTAAAAATTTATCATGAAAAGCAGATTAAATTTAATTTTCTCTTTTTCCGGCAGCTTTAAGGTACTAACACTTTTTTAGATACAAGTGCTTTGGACAAAGCATCTTTGATAGACACGTAAGCTGCTTTGTTCTGTTCACGGATCTTTTCTTCCCTGTGCAGCTGTCTTGTTATATTATCCAAGTCTTTTCTTAGGTTATTATATTCTGAGATCATGGTTTTTCCGACTGCTGTCGCTGTTACCCTTTTTTTCTCTTCTCTATATTTTTTTATTTCATCTTTTATATTGTAAATCTCGACTTGCAGTCTGGTTTTTTTAGTGGTGTCTTTTATCATATCCAGAGAATCTAAATATCTTTCCAGCTTTTTCCCGTGTTCATTGATCTTTTGTGTGAGGCGTTCTTTTTCTGCATTGACTACATTTTGATATTCTAATGGTGATTTATCACCGATATACAGAGATCGTATCTTTTTATTGATATCTTCTTTCTCTTTTTTCAAGGCTTCGACGGATGTCTTGATCTTAATATATATCTTTACAATGGAAAGCATAGATATGACGTTCCATTTAAGTCCATCCTCTGTTTCCAGTTCCGGGACTTTATACTTTCTTCCATCGATTACAATAATGTTTAAAGAGTAATATTTTAAGAACTCCATCATATACTGATTTGATATAGCTATCTCTTCCAGGATAAGATTTGCAATGTGCCCAAATACTTCTTCAAAATGCTTTCTAAATACATAACCCGAAAAACCAAGAAAAAAGTCTTCGTCTTCATCTTCAAATGCTTCTTTTAGCTGTTCTAAGATAATGGACTGTATTAATGCAAATACTTTTTTTTCATAAGTCTGATTATCGATCTTTTTCTCTATCAGGTATGTTTGAACAAACATTTTTGCAGAATAATAAAAGAAATTTTTGCTTTCCTCTTCTAAAAAGTAATCGTCATAAAGAACTTTAAAATCTTCCTCTTTGATACCGTTATATCTGTTGGCAATAGTCTCTTTCTCATTTTCGGCGACTTTGCGCTTATACTTGTCGTCAAGTTTCTTTACAAAGATATGCTCGTCTCTGATAATGACGATATCATGATCTTTTAGTTGCAAAAACTCGTTGACTGCAAATCTTGCCAGCTCTTTTTTATTGATCTCTTCATTATTTATCTTGTTTATAAAGTTATATATTTTATCTTTTAATTTTTTTGGCAATGAGATCTGGTTTTTATTGCCTTTATAATCATATTCTATGAGGTCTTGATTGTTTTTCAGTATTTCAAGGAGAGAAGGAAGGTTGACACTGTCTTTTGGCTCGATCTTGTAGGGAAAGACTTTAAGACGGATCTTATTATTGATGATTTTAAAAAGTATATATCCTACCGGTTCTAGATACTCTTTAAACGCTTGCTTTATAATCAGCTGGCTTTGAGGATCGTCCAGATCTACTGTTTCACAATTTTCATTTAAATACGCAAATAGTTTATCATTCTCCTCATCACTGAGTCTGAAGTCGATACTCGGTTTACCGACGTGTGCTTTTAAATAAAATTTTATTTCCTGATCTAACATCAATACCCTAGAGAAAATTTTTATATTGTAGTCCCTAATTGTACAGGTATAACGATAAGAACTATATTAACCTGACAAGAATACAGGAGATGGATTCAGGCAAGAAGCATCTGCGTACCGACAGCGATAGATATGACTCCTGCAAGACCAAAAGCCCTTCTTATATTTGTTATATTAGTAAGAAGATTGCGATTGAGATAAAGTATCACTGCACCAAAGCTCACAAATACGACGGAAACACCGGCAACAAAAGCCAGCACCATCGTCGGTTCTATATTTTCACCGTGAAGCATACCAAGGGTCACGAGCATCCCTCTCACTCCGCCTATACCCATAAGTGCACCCATACCCAGTGCCGATGTCGAAATAACATTACCATGAGCGTGGCTTTTACCAAAATAGATATGAATATGTTCTTTATTACTGTGAACGTGTTTGTTCAGATGTATGCGGTTAGAAAAGACCATAAAAAGCAGATACAATCCCATAGCGATGATCACGGACGAAGAGATAGTATCTCCATACTCCGTTATATACTCAGGCAGCGAATAGACCTGCAGAAGTTTTGCAAAAATAAAAAGCATCAAACCGTGTCCAAAAGCAAACATCAAAGTTATTAGCGCCGTCTTTCTTTTCGACTTCCCTATAGAAAAGTCTGCGATGGCAGTCAAGTGATCGGGTCCGAATGCATGAAGGATACCATACCAAAAAATTATCATATAACCGATCATCATAGACTACTCCTTAAGTAAGAGGTTTAAAAAATTTTACTCTTTTTTTGTAAGAAAAAACTAAATTTTTACAAAACTTATACAGTTTTAGGACTAAAATCAATAATAAAAGGGTAAAATTTAGCATGCAATGGTTAATCGAATGTATTTACTGCGATCATAAACTGTATCGACTAGGTGACGGCATGTTAAAATGCTCGGCATGTAAAAGAAAGTACAGTCCAAAACGTATAAACAAGATCATGATGCTTATAGACTATTTTTGTGAAGACAAAAATGCACTTCAAACTTCAAAACAACTCCGACTTTCCTATGTATCAATCCATAAATATTACGATATCTTCAGACTGCTTTGTGCAAATATCTGTGAGATCGAATATGAACTCTCAAGAGGAAGATCTTGTGAGTATGAAGAGTATTTCTACCTTGAACAGAGTAAAAGGAACGATAGACTAGCGGTCTTTGATGCGCATAACTTCCTTACATTCGATTATGAAAACCATATCTATACATTGGTAATGCCGACACTTCAAAGATACAAGCAGCAGTTTATTGACGACAATCTTGAAAACGTATATAACAGCGAATTCAATAAGTTCAAACGCAAAAGCAGGATCATAAAAGTCTCTAAACATCTCAATAAAATCGTGAACTTTTGGGAGTATTTTGAGAAGTTTATACTAAACTACAAAGGGATATCGACCGAGAATTTTCCGCTTTATCTAAAAGAGGCGGAGTTTAAATTTAACCATACGCTTGAAGCACAAAAAATGCTTCTGCAAAAACACTATTTCGAGAGTCAATATGAATGAAAACAGTTTTGCTATTTTAGGTGTCGGAAATATCTTGGAGATGGATGACGGAGTAGCCGTCTATGCGACAAGATATTTGCAAAGCAACTATACCTTCACTCCCTCAATAGAGATCATTAACGGCGGAGTCGAAGGGATAAATCTGCTAAACATATTTATGCAGTACAAACATATACTGATACTTGATACCATAGATATAGAGGACTCTCCGGGGTCTATCTACCATATTCCCTCAGAGGAGCTTACCGGATACGGTCTCAACAGCGGCGGAGCTCATGAGATAGGTGTCATTCAGTGTCTCGATATGCTCGAACTCATGGGTAGAGAACTGCCGAAATCCTCCATTTTAGGGATCATTCCAGAAGAGATAGATATCTGCATAGGGCTGAGTTCTGTTCTGCATGAAAGATTTGACGATTACATCAAAAGTGTGCTCGGCATCTTAGAAAAAAACGGGATAAGTGTCACACAAAAAGAAGCGATCACACCTCTTAGATCTATCATAGAAAACTTCTCTTAATCTTTGCGTGTACTTTCAATGCTATAATGATGATATAAAGTCCTTATAGAAAGGGAGAGAAAGAGATGTGGAAGCAGCCGTTTGATGAGGATCTCTTTGAGAAGTTCGACAAATACAGAAAAATCGCCGGAGTGATCTTTATACTGCTTGGAACAGTCGGTATCGTTTATCCTGTTTTTATGACATTGGCGACTGTTACTTTTATATCATGGCTTATGCTGTTTGGCGGTTTTACTGCAGGCTATTTTACTTGGATCAGCAATAAAACGGACAGTATCGGCTGGCTGAAAAGCGTGATCCTCATAGGGGCAGCTATCTTTATGCTGCTTTACCCTAAAGAAAGTGCCAGTGCCGTCGGTCTGCTCTTAGCGGTCTACTTTTTTCTTGACGGGTTTGCAAGCTTCAGCATCGCTTTTTCAATGAAGCAGAGTTCAGGATCGATCCTTTGGTTTTTAAACGCTATCTTCTCAGTCTTGATCGCTTTGCTGCTTTTTGTCAACTGGCCGGTGGGTTCTATGTATCTTGTAGGACTTTTAGTCGGCTTTAGTCTCTTTTTTGACGGTGTCGCTCTTTTGGTAGGCGGTTCTATCTTTAAAGATATGCTGAAATAGTCTAAAAACCGCGGCCGTGTTCAATACTCGGATTTGCAAAAGTATAAAGTATCTCTTCTATAGAGCAATATCTCTCTCTTTTTTCAGCACTGATACCCTTCTTTTTTAAGAGTTGAAAGATATTGTCCAAGAACTGTGGTAAAGCCTCTTTTACCGAGTTGCTAAGCCCTACTTCAACAGAGATGATATCTTCGGGAGTGATACTGATTATTGTCGTCTCTGCCATATTTTCACTAAGAGAACATATCTGCAGCATCTCCGCTATCTCGACCTCGTTTGCCGTCTTTTTTATCAGAGAACCCTCAATAAACTCCTCACTCTTTTTAATAGTGATAGAACCGGCTTTCGTGCTGTCATCAGAAGATGTATTGACTATGATGACATGTTCAAACTCCTGAAGCAGAGGCATCAATTTGAACCCTAAGGTCCCGCCGTCCAGTATTGTGATATTTGGCATAAGATCATAGTTCTCTTTTATGTACTTTACAGCGTATAGCCCTATACCCTCATCTTTAAAAAACGTGTTTCCGGAACCTATCAATGCTATTTTATCTTCCATTTTCACCCCATTGTCTATTGACTGCATAATATGCCTGACCAAGCGCGATCGAACCGTCATTTACAGGCGTATCTTTTTGTATATAGTACCTGATTTTTCTTTTTTTGAACTCTTTGGCAAGCTTATCGACAAGTACACGGTTTTGAAACACTCCTCCGCTAAGCACTACAGGGAGTAACGGATATCTGCCCGCTATATCTAAGATAATATCTACCACCGTTGAGATGAACATTGATGAGATCGTCGCCGGATCTTTTACATGTAATATCTCTTTTACCATAGCACTTATATCTATACTGTCATCTACTATAGTGTAACTAAACTTTCTATTCAGATCTATTTCTTCCTCTACTATGCTCTCTAACAGTAGGCCGCTCTCACCTTCATATCCGAGTATTTGAGCTACTCCTGCAAGCGAAGCCACCGCGTCAAAAACTCTTCCCATAGAGGTCGTATAAGGGGAGTTAAGTCCCTTTTGCCACATCGTATGGAGCGATTTTATCTCATCGCTAGTAAAACTCTTTGTCGTCTCACTCTCTAATGAGAGTATCTCCTCGAGTGTAAAGCATTCAAACAGAAGTGACAGAGCAACACGTCTTGGTTCTTTGACCGCTTTTGCTCCGCCTAAAAGACGAAACGGTTTGAGATGATGCACTCTCTCATAATCATCTACGTCGGACAACAGCACTTCTCCACCCCAAAGAGCACCCCCTTCACCGTACCCTGTCCCGTCAAAACAAAAAGAGAGTACCTTCTCATCTAAATTATATTCTGCCATACAAGCCAGTGCATGTGCGTAATGATGCTGAACCTCTAAGAGTTCTATATTGTCACTCTCTTTTGTAAACTGTCTTGCCCATTTTGTCGTCTCATATTCGGGATGTCTGTCGCATACGATGATATCTGGTTCAAAGTCGTAAAATCTTTTAAACGTCTCAAGCGTCCTTGTAAAATACTCAAACGCTTCCAGAGAGTTCAGGTCTCCTATATGAGGTGAAAGTACTATATGTCCGTCAAACGCCAGTGCAATGGTGTTTTTCTGGTTTGCACCTACTGCCAATATCTTTTTACTGCTCTTTTTAGGAAGTACAATACTTTTTGGCGCATATCCGCGGGAAACTCTTATAGACACTTTCTCATCCCCGTTTTGCATGATGACACTGTCATCGCATCCATTAACTATCTCTCTGTCATAGGTCAGTACCGCGTCGACCACATCGCCAAGTTTTGTGAATATATCCTTCTCATCGATGATAATAGGCTCATCACTTAAGTTTGCACTTGTGGCGACTATCGGTCTGTCTAACTCCTTTAACAAAAGAGTATGAAGCGGAGTATACGGCAAGAACACTCCGACTCTTTGTATATTCGGAGCGACATAAACAGAGAGAGTAGAGTTTTTGTTTTTATCCACTACTACGATAGGATGCTCTTTTGAGAGGATAAGTCCCTCCTCTTTACTGCCGATAAATGCCTCTTTTTTCAGTGCCTCAATATCTTTAAACATCACGGCTAACGGCTTACTCGGACGTTTTTTTCTCTCCCGCAGCGTCGATACCGCTTCATCACTTAAAGCGTCACATACCAGATGAAAGCCGCCAAGCCCTTTTATAGCCACTATCTTTTTCTCTTCTATCAGTTTACATGTAAGCCCAATGGCATCATTGTTTTTTACTATCTCTTTGCCGTTACGGTCAAGCAGATACAGAGTCGGCCCGCACTCCGGACAGCTGATAGGCTGGGCATGATAGCGTCTGTCGTTTGGATCGTTATATTCTTTGGCACATGTTTTACACATTGTAAAGACGTTCATAGAGGTGTTCGGTCTGTCATAAGGGAGTGTCTTGATAATGGAGTATCTCGGTCCGCAGTCCGTACAGTTTATAAAAGGGTATGCATATCTGCGATCTGTCTTGTCATTCATCTGTGCTTTACATCTCGCACACAGCGCGACATCCGGTGAGACCATTGTAGTCGTGACTACACTTGCTTCTGAATGGTGTATCTGAAAACTTTTTTCACCTGTAGCGATGATATTATGACTCTCGAGGGTATCTATTCTTGCAAGCGGCGGCGGACTTTCTTGGAGTGTGTTTAAAAATAAAGTGAGGTTTTGTTCATCACCTTCTACTTCTATTACCACTCCCTCGGAGTTGTTTAGTACGTATCCGCCTAGGGCATGCTTGAGGGCTGACTGATAGACAAAAGGCCTGAAACCGACCCCTTGTACGATCCCCTTTACATTGACTCTTAATCGTTTAGAGGTAAACTCCACCGACAACGGCGTTCTCCTTCCCTATCGGATAGTTGATATTCATAAAAGGCGGTGTGAGCTTCAAATTTCTCTGCATACGGCTAAATAGGGACTGATTTGCAAAATGACTGCCGCAAAGAACAATATTCTTTGCTTTGGTCTTTGTCTGTATCTCTTTTATAAGCTCACTAAAATAATCTCCAAGAGATTCAAAGATAGAGTAGCTCAGCATTACGCTTCCAACACCGCCGAGCTGATAACTGACGATACTGGATAAAAATGCGGTATGGTCAAAACGGTTGTCTTTGACATGGGTATCTATCTGGATACCGCCTTTGCCTATAAATTTCAGCGCCTCTTTTGTAACGCCCCGCATACTTTCATCTTCAAGCCCGAGAATGATAGCAGTAGCTTCAAACAAGTCGACCTCACCTCGTTCTTGAAGCCCTTCGAGCTTTTTATAGAGATCCGGCATCTTCTCTTTTAAATTTTTTACCAGCCTGTCCGATCCTTCCCTAAGGGTCGTCATTCTCTCTAACAAGTCCATTGCATTAAAATCACGTGAGGGGACGACTCTGATCACTTTTTTGCCGTCATAGTATAAAAATGAAGCTTCCTCATCAAAATATGTTCCCACACAGCTGCTGCCAAAAAGCTGATGTTCTGCGATAACCGACATAAACGACGCTTCATCCTGATGCATCAGAGTCTGGTTTGAGTGCCAGTTCTCTTCATCATGACCTTCAAGAACCATTACCTTTGCGACTTTTGTCGATTCAAAATGCTCCATCTTGTCAAAAAGCATCATCTCATCGCTTCGAACACCGATAAGATGATGAGCGATACTCAACGTATCCGTGGCAGGAGCCAGCTTTGATGGAAAACTCACTCTCTCACCTGAAGCTATAAACTGGATATCTTTGTTAATAAACAGCCTCATATCCTCTTGGTGCGTCACTTCCAGATCATAATCCATCAAGATATCTGCCTGCGTGTCTTTGTCGGCATCTTCATAGGATATATAATCCTGATTTAAAGTCTGCAGCTCTTTTGCAAGCAGGATACTAAATCCGTCATCGGGATATTTTACATCGACTGTATCACCGATCTCTTTTTTTAAGGTCTCCTCTTTTACGGCTACATGTAAGATAGGACGCTCGATGCTTAGAAGTGCATTGAACTCCTGTTCTATCAAAGAGAGATAATCCGTGATCTTTTTGGCATTGATCATCATCAGTATAGAGCCGCTGTTTACATGTTCCGGCTTATAAAAAAGTCTGTAACCCATTGTCGTCTTTACCAAAACTCGCTTATTGTCCATCAGGGCTTTTGCGGCGACTTCGAACATAGTCCTGAAACTTCCTGCATCGTTTGCATAGCGTTCATTGTTTTTGTTCATGAGACGAACAGCTACACCGCATTTATGACAGCTGTTTATATGATGGTTCTCTCTTATTCCGACGCTGTTTATTTCAGACTCGCAATCCTCACAAGGCTTGAAAAATCGAAATGACGTATTTTTGCGTTCATAAGGAAAATTGGTAAAAAAACCATACTGTCCGCCGCAATGGCTGCATGAGGTAAAAGGGTAGTAATATCTTCGCGAAGATGGATCAAAAAGCTCTTTTTGGCAAGAGGGACAAAGCCCGAGTCCAAGAGGATATTCTACGCTGTAAGAGGGCAGAGAATCTGGAATATCATCCGTATTATAATGATCACTGCCTGTTAAAAAACATGAGGCGGGAAGTCTTTTGGAGATAGACTCTATACACTCTTGAAGATTTTTGTTTTGTGAGTCAAAAGCAAAAAGAAGTTTTCCTTTTTTGTTTGCGGCAATAGCATTGATCCCGAACTCTCTGATAATACTGATAATATAATTTTTTATATAGGATTGAGAGGAGTTTGTTTGAAGTTCCAGCACGAATGCCATTGATATCCTTTTCATAATCAGACAGTTAACTGCCTGATTATAACTTTAAAACCATTAATTTTCTTTAACGAACTTGCTTCCGCCAAAGACGATTGCGATATCACCCTCTTTCCAAAAGATCGTTCTCCATATCTGATAATAAATATGGAATACGACCCAAGCGACAAGGATCCACATTGTATAATGATGAGATATTCTAACATCCATGATAGTACCGCCCGTTACAGGGATGGTCCAGTCCGTTGCCAGATGAAGAAGCCAAGGCCACCAGCCTCCGATAGAACTGATTCCAGATTCAAGTCCTGAGACATAAAGTTGAAGTCCCGTAAACAGCATCCAAAACAGAAGCAGATGGAAAATAAGAAAATAAACTGCGTTAAAGCTGTCTGCATGAGCAGAATTGAACTTTTTACGTCTATTTAGAGTCACAAGATTAAGAACAACCTCGATAAACTCTATAATATTCTTAAAGGACGGCAGAACCTTCTTGTACGCTTTTTCAAAACGGCTGCAAAAATAAAGATACGCGATCACTACCGATGTAACATCAAAGATGATCGCGACTATGAAGTGCCCCCATCTATTCCAAGCCATGACATACTTGTCAACGGCACCGTCTGCCATCAACGTCTGATAGTACGGATGACCTATATATAATCCGGTAATAATCGCTACTAACATAGAGATCGCATTTGCCCAGTGGATAATGCGACCTGCGGTAGTCATACGTTTTAC
Source organism: Sulfurimonas sp. HSL3-2 (assembly GCF_039645965.1). GTDB lineage: Bacteria > Campylobacterota > Campylobacteria > Campylobacterales > Sulfurimonadaceae > Hydrocurvibacter > Hydrocurvibacter mobilis. Next base: position 1,271,394 of record NZ_CP147917.1, read on the forward strand.
CTGTTTATATTCAGAGCTCATAATAATCTCCTTAGACACTACATTGCGTATCTATTTTATAGACACCTAACTCTTTTCCTTTTGTATCGACTACGTGCACGGCACATGCGATACAAGGATCAAAACTATGGATCGTGCGTATGATCTCAAGCGGCTGCTCAGGATCTGCGACTTTGATACCGATCAGACTCGCTTCATATGCACCGAGTCTTCCTTTATAATCACGCGGTGCCCCGTTCCATGTAGATGGGACTACGGCTTGATAGTTTGAGACTTTACCTTCATCGATACGTACCCAGTGTCCAAGTGAACCACGAGGTGCTTCTGCAAGCCCCATCCCTTTTGTCTTGACACTTACTTTGTTAAAGTCAAAATCAGTCCAAGTACTTAAGTCACCTGCGGCTACGTTTGCTGCCAGTTCATCAGCCCATTCAACAAGAGCATCAGCCATAATAGTCGTCTCTATCGCACGAGCTGCAGTTCTTCCGATCGTACTAAAGAGTACTGCAACAGGAAGATTTCCACGTTTTAAGAAATCCATCACATACTTCGTAATACGTTCATCTTTACGTGCTACACCCACAACCATACGAGCCAAAGGTCCGACCTCTACACGTGTATCATTGTAGATAGGAGATTTTATCCAGCTGTATTTCTCATTAGTCTTAAGATATGCCACACCGTCTGAGCGTTTGTCAAGACCGGTATAGTTCGGTATAGTCTGTCCGTCATACGGATGAAGCGGTTTCGCTCCCTCATACCAAGAGTGAGTGACATCTTCCGCGATCTTTGTCGGATCTACATCTTCGACTTTAGAGATATCCCCGCCGTAAACTATTCCGCTTGGAAACAGCAGAGCCGAGTTATAAAAACCTGTATCGTCCAGACGGAAGTCTCCGTAACTCATATAGTTAAGAAGTCCCCCTCCTGTTCCGCCTACGCCTTTACCTTCCATAAGTTCAGTAAACGTCGCTTTAGAGTCTGTAGCTTCATCCGCATACATAGTCCCTGCCATATAAACATCTGGAAGATAAGCTTGTTTTACAAACTTCGTACCGTCTGCTAAAAGCTGTTTAAACAGAGCTATACGTGCTGGATTTTCAATATCCTGAACACAAGTGACACCGCCCACGACAATCGACTGTGGATGCGGGTTTTTACCGCCGAAGATCGCCTGCATCTTCGCTAGATCACGTTGAATATCGAGTGCTTTTAAATAGTGTGCGACACCTATGAGGTTTTGTTCAGGAGTAAGTTTATAGTGCTTATTACCCCAGTATCCGTTACCGAATATTCCAAGACGTCCCTGCTTTACAAACTTCGCTACACGCTCTTGGACCTCTTTAAACTCGCCTTCGCCGTCAGTGTAAGGAGCAACGCCTGCTACTGTAGCCCATTTTCTTGCTTCAGCAGCGGTTTTTGCAGGATCAGCTGAAAGAGCTGAAACGACATCGACAAAATCAAGTGCATGCAGATGATAAAAATGTACCAAATGGTCATGGACATAGAGTGAACCTTGGATCAGGTTACGGACAATACGTGCATTTTTAGGTATAGTGATGTCAAATGCATCCTCTACAGCTTCTATAGATCTTTGATAATGTGTTCCCGTACAGACACCACAGATACGCATAGCAAGTAAACCGCAATCACGAGGATCTCTGCCTTGTAAGATTGTTTCAATCCCGCGGAACATCGTTGAAGCACTATACGCATCCACTATCGTATTGTTCTCATCTATAACAGCTTCTATTCTTAAATGACCCTCTATACGTGTAATCGGATCGACTACAATATGACGCTTACTCATTATGCTTCTCCTCCATCATCTTTTTTTCCTGCAAGTGCACTGGCAACAGCATGAATACCTATACCGATACCGGCTGCTGTAAGTAGTCCAAGACCAAATTCATCTACAGACTTTTCAACTCCGCCTGCCGGTGCTTTTATCTTCGCATCTGCCATAGGACGCTCATATGCGTATTTATCCCAGAAATCAGGTTCAGAACAGCCTATACATCCGCGTCCGACACCGATCGGCCAGTTCACAGCCTCGTTATAACGCACGATTGAACAGTTATTGAACGTCATTGGGCCTTTACATCCCATTTTATAAAGACAGAAGTTGTTTTGAGCACCTTTATCGCCCCACTCTTCGACATATTCACCGGCATCAAAGTGTGCACGGCGTTCACAGTTGTCATGGATACGGTAACCAAATGCGAATTTTGGACGAAGAAGAGAATCTAATTCAGGTACCTGTCCTGTCAAAATATAGTGGATGATCACACCCACCATGTTTGCAGGATTCGCCGGACATGCCGGGATATTGATGATCGGTTTGCCTTTTACGACATCCATAACACCAACAGCACCCGTTGGGTTTGGAGCTGCAGCAGGGATACCGCCGTATGTAGCACAAGAACCTACAGCTATGACTGCTGCAGCATCTCTGGAAAGACGCATCAAGTGATCATAAAATGTCTCGGCACCCGCACCGATAGTTCCATATTGACCGTTCATGCCCATCGGGACAGATCCCTCGACAAAAAGAAGGTATTTTCCTCTAAAGGTTTTAATAGCGTCTTCCAGCTGTTTTTCTGCCTGAAAGCCCGCCGCAGCTTGAAGTGTCTCATGAAACTCTAATGATATGATATCAAGGACGATCTCATCTATCTTTGGTCCGTCTGAACGTAAAAGTGCTTCAGAATTCCCTGCACAGTCTTGCAGTTCTATCCAGATAACGGGAGCACGGTTCATTAGTTCAGCCGCCTGAGCGACAAGAGGAGAAAACATTGGAGGAAGCATCAGCATCGCTGTAGTAGCACTGACCCATTTCATAAAGTCACGTCTATCGACACCGTTTTCACTTAATAATTCACTGAAGTCCAACCTATTGGCCGGCTGTGTGGAACGCAGATCATTTAATCTTGCTTGACATCTCTCGAAGAGATCGTTGTAATAAGACTCACCTTTGTTTGTCTCGACTCGAGCGCTTTTTGAGGTAAATAACTTCTTCACCCCTTCGATTCTATCTGGCATCCCAAACTCCTTACAAGTGAATGTTTGTATACCATGGTAACTCAGCGAAACTTAAACAAGTATAAGAATCTTTTATTTTTACTTAAAAAGAAAATTTGTTATTTAATTTAAGGACTAAGAGTCAATGTTTCTTTGTTGCTGATTCTTTTACCCAAAACTCTTTGTCTTTAGCAGAGACCCATACTTTGTTTATAAAGTAACCTGTTATTTTTATCCAGTTCCCTTTTTTTATGTATGAAGTAAAACTTGTATCTTTTTCCCATATCTCCGTTTTCTTTCCATTTGGGCCGTCATATATGTAAGTATTGTCTTTGAGTCTATATGTCGTGGCTTTAAAATATGTTAGATTGTTTTCCTCTTTTTTATATTCTTCTTTCATGATCAACTTCGGAAACTCATTGTCCGGAGTCTCGATATTGGTAATCTTGGAGTTTAAATTTTGTATCTCTTTCTCTTTTCGTTCTAAAAGTGCTTTACTGTTTGCCACTTCTTTTTTTAATGCTTCTATCTCTTTTTGATACGGCTCTTTATTTCTGGAGTTTAACTCCTCCATCGAATCTATCTCTGTCTTGAGGACTTGGTTTTTCTCTTTTACCTCAGAAAGTTCTTTTTGACAGCTTTCATAACTGCTTCTTAATTTTGAGATATCACTGACCATATCGTCTATTCTATCTATCTCATCGGCATTGAGTGACAGTATGACTAAAAATATAACTGCTAGTTTTTTCATTTTTAAGCCTTTTTTGTAAGTTTTACACCCATCTCGACATGATCTGTATACGGGAACTGATCAAACATAGCCATTCTTTGTATATCATGTGTTTTTGTTAAATAGATCAGATCTCTATGCAATGTTTCCGGATTACATGAGATATACAGTATATTATCATGTCTTGCTGCAAAGGCGCAAGATTCTTCATCCATACCTGCACGAGGGGGATCTACAAAGATGCTCTTTAACTCATACGAATTTATGTCTATCTCTGCCATACGGCGGAACTCTCTTACTCCGTCAAGTGCCTGTACAAACTCTTCGGCACTCATCCTGACAAATTCTATATTCGTCACATCGTTTAAAAGCATGTTGTTTTTTGCTGCTGCTATGGATGATTTTGATATCTCCGTTGCCAAGACTTTGTCAAACTTTGAAGCAAACGGAATGGTAAAGTTCCCGGCACCGCAATAAAGTTCCAAGAGGTCACCGTTTATCCCGTCAAACTGATGCATCGCCCAAGCGATCATCTGCTCGTTCACTCTTGGATTTGGCTGCGTAAAGCTGTTTTCTATCTGCATGAACTTATAGTCTGAACCGTTTACATGTAAGGTCTCCGTCACATAGTCCTGACCTACAACGACTTTTTGTTTTCGGCTTCTTCCTATGATGTAGACACCAAGCTTTTGTGAGATCTCTTTTGCTTGCAGCTCCCACTCGGTATCTAGCTTTTTATGATACAAAAGCGATACTACGATCTCTCCGCTTGATGATGATAAAAAATCGGCACCGAAAAGCTTTTTATCTATCTGCTTATCTTTGATCTCCTTCAGTAGAGAAGGCATAAGTTTTAAGATATGTTCGTTTACCTGCGGACACTCGTCTATGATGACTACACCCTTATGTTCAAGTGCATTCATTGCATATTGTATATCATCGCCGATATGCCATATTTTAAATTCGGCTCTTGCCCTGTAGCCGCTATCAGGCGATTTGCAGATATCTATCTCAGAACTGTACATATCTTTAAAACGCTCTTTATTTAACTCGATCTTTTTTAGAAGCTGCCCCTCGTACCCATCCTTATAGTTACGACAACTTCCACATTCACCAAAATATTTACAATTCAAAAAAATCCCTTAATTATTTACTTTTAAAACCAGTTCTTCAAACTCTTGTATCGGCAGCGGCTTTGAACATAGATAGCCTTGAAAAGCGTTACACTCGACCTCTTTTAAAAATGCCAGCTGCTCTTTTGTCTCAACACCCTCTGCTATAAGTTTCATTCCTAAAGAGTGTCCCATCTTGATTATCGTATCGATATAGACCTTTCCTGACTTGGAATTATAATCATCTATAAAAGTCTTGTCTATTTTTATTACGTCAAAAGGAAACTTTTTAAGATATGACAAAGATGAATAACCAGTACCAAAATCATCTAATGATATCGTAAACCCTAGAGAATGAAACAGATTTACTATCTCAAACGCATCGTCAGCGCTGTTTATAAATACAGATTCCGTAAGTTCTATCTCTAAGTTATGAGACTCTGCTCCGCTGTTTTTAAAGATGGTCTTAAACCTGTCTATGAACTTTTCATGTGCGATCTGTTTTGCTGAAAGATTGACAGACAGGAGCATATCTTTAAATGCACTGTTTTTTGACCATTGCTCCTGCTGCGCAAATGCCGTATAAAATATCCATTCTCCGAGTTCAACGATAAACCCGCTGTTTTCTGCGATCGGTATAAACTCATTTGGAGGGATCAGACCGTTTTTCGGCGAATTCCATCTGATAAGTGCTTCAGCTCCGATGATCTTTGAAGTTTCAATATCGACTTTAGGCTGATAATAAAGTTCAAACTCTCCGTTTTTCAAAGCATCACGCATCTTATTGTTCGTCTCTATCTCATTAATGATCTTTTTATTTAGCTCTTGCGTGAAGAAGTGATATCTCGCTCTTCCTTTATTTTTTGCTTCGTAAAGTGCTATATCCGAGTTTTTAAGGAGGCTTTCTATATTTTCACCGTCTCTCGGGTAAAAAGCCACACCCATACTTGCAGATATATTTACTTTATTGTCATTTACAGTCCACTCTGAACTTACCATATCGAGTATTCTCTGCAAGATCGTCGTCAGCTGAAAATGTGAACCGTAGTCGCTGATGACTAGAACAAACTCATCACCGCCTATTCTGGCTACGATGTCGTTTGGCCTTACTGCATCCGGAAGTTTTTTTGCGACATCGACAAGAAGATTATCGCCGACCGAGTGTCCTAAAAGATCGTTGACATCTTTAAAACGGTCAAGATCCAAGAATACAAATGCAAACTCTTTATTGTCTCTTTTTGATTTTGCGATAAGTCTGGTCAATCTCTCATCAAGATGGTTTCTATTTGAGAGCCCGCTTAATTCATCGGTTATCGAGGATCTGTAAAGCTTCTCTTTTTCGATCTCCAAACGCGTAAATGTCTGTAACATCGATGCACGTATATACTCCATCTCTTTTATCATAAGAGCAGACGGTACAACCGAATTATAGTAAGCATATTGACGAAGTTTTTCAAGTGGATATATTATATATTTATCGATGACTTTCCAGAGAATAAAATAGACTAATAGAAAAATAATCATATAGATTATTAAAAAATTTATTTTCAGGTCTGAAAAGTTTTGTTGTATCAGTTTATGGTTTAAAACTAAAACAAGTGTCAACGGGACAAGCTTATCCTGCTCATAGATATTTATCTCTGTCTTAAAGCCCTCGTTATTTAGAAGATCATAAAAAGAGATATTTTTTAGCTTATCTGAAAACTGAGATCCTTTTATGTTGACAGGTTCTTCTATACTGCTGTCAAAGATGAGTTTGTCTTCATTAAAGACCAAAAACTTATCCACGATCTCATTCGATGCTATTCTACGGTCTATCATCGGTTCTATGACAGATATATTGTTTACGTTGTCTATGACTTTCGAAGCGTAATAACTGACTTCCAAAAGATTTTTTTGTATGTCACTGGCGATAAGATCGACCATTTTATCTCTTTGCGAGATATACATATAGATAGATATAGAGGTAAAAAGTATCACTATAGCCGAATAGAGGATTAAACTAAACTCTTTTATCGATAGTTTCATTTAACGATAGCCTCGGTAGGAAACTCTATAGAGTCGAGTTTTTGTTTTAACTCTTTTGAGAGATCTTTATTTATCCATTTCACCTCGTTTAATGATAAAAGAAAATCATCATATGTATAACCTTTTAAGTAAGGCTTTACCGTTTCATAATATTTTTTAGGATCTTTATGCATGACCTCAATTGCATTATCTATCGCTTTTTTAAGCTCTATAAACTTGTCTTTATGTGTCTCATACATATTTTTACTTGTGTACAGTGCATCGACGACGACTAATGTAAGTCCATTTTTTGTACAAGCGATCTCATGAAAACCGTTACGTTTTAGTCTAATGTCGTATGGACTATATGTCACTATAAGTACAGTCTTTGACTTAAACTTGGCACTTTTAAGATTCTCTATGATCGCCTGATCTTTATTTATATAGTTTATTCTGCTTTTGTCTACATGATACTCTTCTAAAAAATACTTTAATAAAAGACTGTTTACAGAGCCCATTTCCAGATAAGCGTCGATCTTTGAGTCTGAGTTTTGTATCTCTTCTATGCTTTTATTGCTAAATATCATATCACCGCCGTATGATCTGTCTAAAAGCATAACTGGTTCAAGGTTTTTATCTTTTCTTTTCATCACCGAGTATTCATACTGAGTTCCGGTAAAGGCATCTGATTTTCCGACATCATAAAGGCTCATACTCTCGCCCAGAGAAACTACGTTAATAAGCTTAATATTTAGCCTATCGAGCCATCCCTGCTCTTTTGCATAATAAAAAGGTGAGTAGCCTATCCAAGAGTTGCATGAGATCACCAATCTATCATCTTTCTTTGAGTCACAACCGACGAAGAAAACAGTTATCAAAACAATAAAAAGCAATCTCATAAAACGTCCTCTATTTTATACTGGCTATCAGATTTCCGATAAGAAGATTCCAACCGTCGATAAGGACAAAGACCAGTATCTTAAACGGCAATGATATCATTACCGGCGGAAGCATCATCATACCCATCGACATAAGGATGGAAGCAACTACCATATCGATGATCAAAAACGGCAGAAATATCAAAAAGCCGATCTCAAACGCTGTTTTTAACTCGCTTATGACAAATGCCGGGATAACGACAGAAAGAGGTACTTCTTCAATACTTTTAGGATTTTGCAGATGACGTATACGGACAAAAAGCGCCAAATCCTTCTCTCTTGTATTTCTGATCATAAAGTTTTTAAAAGGCTGAGCCGTTTTAGTAAAAGCTTCCTCATACCCTATCTTCTTTTCGAGATATGGTTTTATACCGTTATCATAAGCTTTTTGACCCACAGGCTCCATTACAAATATTGTAAGGATAAGTGCCAGCATGACCATCAGCTGAGTCGGAGGAACCTGCTGTGTTCCAAGTGCCTGGCGTAAAAATCCAAAGACTATGACAAACCTTGTAAATGTCGTCATGACCAAAACGATACTCGGAGCTAAGAAAAGCAGCGTCAATGCTACTAAAACATTTAATGAGCTGACAAGCTGCTGCGGAGTATCCGGAGCGGATAATGAAAGATTTACCGTCGGTATGGTCACGCTTTCAGCATATATTGAAGATGCGAAAAAAAATAGTATCAGTAGGGCTCTTATCATTTAGACGCAGCTGCCTTATCCAATATATTTTTCTTCATACCGCTCTCTTTTGATGATTTTTTTCCGTAAAAACTTATCTCGACGCGTCTGTTTTTTTCACGTCCTTCTGCGGTTGCATTT